>JAFDHO010000021.1 GCA_019308745.1 Deltaproteobacteria bacterium | reverse complement strand
CTTTTAACCATCTGGGTATCCTCCTATTTTTTTTTGTTTCTATTTGAAACCTTTAATAACAGGAGCCCCAGATGGTTTTTCAAGTATTTTTTACTTCATCGTGCAAAATCCAGGATATACTCCTGGCGCGGAGGGTCACCTGAGTTCATTCGCCATTTTGCAGAAGATTTTGGCCCAGAGGCCAAAGTCAGTCCACTACTGAAATCCTACAGATGCCATCGACATGTGCTTGAGGGTGCCATGCATGTTGTCGAGCAGTTCGAACCTGCACGCCTTCCCAAAGGCGAGTTCGAATACGTTGCTGAGGACGGTCCCAAGATCCAAATTTACAACACACCTAGCGATGACAAGGAGGCCATCGTCGTACGTCGCGTGATAGAGAACGCACTTCCGTCCCAGGATGTGCTTGTGCTCTATCCACAACGGCAGTTCGCCACGGCTGTCATTGATGCACTCAGAGATGCACAGATCCCGTTTAGCGCTGCAGCCAGTGTGCCCGGATCCGGGCTGCCCCTGATTGCGACACTCAGTACTTGGCTCCGCGGCCCGGGTGACAGCCTTTCCTTCCGGCGTTGTCTGCAGGCCTTCTTGGAGAGCCCTGCCAGCGGGATCCCTTCGCGCCGAGTCAGGAAGGCAGAGAAGAAACAACAGCGAGAAGATGCCTTCTGCCTCTTCTCAGATCTATGGCGGGATGTCCTCGCAGGCGATCGTGAAAGGTTGTGGGCCGCTCTCAGTGCGCGATCTCAAGAGCCAGCGTATTCAGCCGCTTTTACCGCCTTCTCTGCCTTGCTTACCTTGTCCGCGGAGGGCGGATCTCTGCCAAAATTCTCCGCGAGTATCACAGAGAGCTTGGCACCGTGGAGCAACATACCTGAGTTCCTCGGGGAAGTGACATCTTGGGTCGAACTCGGCTTGCAAGGGGCCACGTTCGGTCAACCCCCCAACGTGCGAATAATGTCCTTTCAGGCGGCCAAAGGTCTAGAAGCAAAGGTGGTCTGCGTCCTCGGCGTCGAAGAGGGTACTCTCCCACGGGAAGGAGACGAGGGATACCTAGCAGAGCAAAGCCGCCTTTTCTTCGTCAGCATGACAAGGGCGATCAACGAACTCCACCTATTCCATGCACGCAAGCGGTCCGGGGCTGTTGTCCATAGGAGCATCTACAGAAAGGGCAAGCCGCCAGATATGAGACGGTCGCGTTTCATTGACGTGATTCCCGATGCCAACGCAGAGGGAGTGTTCCATAAAGCATAGCCAAAGCAAGGAAGACGTGAAGGTCGCCAACAAGCGGCCTGCCGCTGTCGCGGCGCGAACCAACGCTCGACGCGACGAACCCGCCTATCTAAGCAGGCCCAGGAGCGCGTATCTTAGGTAAGCAGAACCGCGCGTCAGTCCAGCATCAGCATACAAGATTATGTTGTCATGAAGGAATATGGATTACAATCCCGTCCCAAGATCTCCCGAAGGGCTTCTCATGAGATGATACTTATGCTGGCAAAGCATAGTAATCATGGTGACAAGGTGACTTTTAGAACCGATGCAGATGCTAAACGGTATCTAGCACAACGCAGTATTGATTTTCAAACACTGGTTGGACAGTACAGAAATTTCAATGAAAGCGTTCCCTATTTTGAGAATTTAGTTGGCAGCATCTGGAGTATATCGCCAGGTGCAAAAGTCGGTTTGGTGGATAGACAGACTGGTGAAAAGAAATTTGAAGTTCATGGCCCGGGTACAATTTCCATGTCGACCTATTGGGCACATTTTGAGACTGCCTGGAAGGCCAGGAACAATGCAGTGGAGAGGATCTCTTTCCCAGAACTCCAAGTTGCTATAGTGTATGGCGTTGCATGCATCGAGGCGTATATCAATCATCGTGTAGAACTGTGGAATAGAGATAACGCTCAAGACCGACTGATTGATTCTCCGACAAATAAGGTCCGTTTTGATGATAAAATTGATGTATGGATACCCAAAATGACGGGTGGCAAAAAACTTGACAAAAGCGCCCCAAATTGGATGCATTTTCAGGAGTTGAGGAAGGTCAGAGACCATCTGTCAATTCATCCAAAATCAGTTGGTTTTGACAGTTCCTTTTGGGAGCTAGCTGAGAAGATAAACAACTTCAGAACGGGGATTGCTGGATTTCTTATTCAACTGCATGTGCTGTTCAACGAAAGAATACCTGCTATCATAATTAGAGCATTCTACGCACCTGAAGTTGAAGTAGTTGAAGTTAATCTCTAGCATTATGGATTTAAGCCCCAACTCGACGCTGCAGCCGACGCGAAAAACCACGTGGCTAAGCCTTCCGATAAATCAAAGTGTGGTGGTGAAGTGGGCCGGGGTATTTTGACTGTCGCAATTAGGTTGGAAGGGATCCAAAAAACTCCTGTCAATAGCAATCTGATGTTCATTTGATATCATTTTCGTGTCATATGATGTTCATTTCGTTTTTCGGCCCTTTTCCCGTGTTATAATTTCCAGCGTAAAATGATTGGAAAACAGGGCTGTCCGGAAAGCCCTATCAGTGGGACGTGTGGACGGCTCAGGTCTCCGTTTGACTCATGTTGATAGAGGTCAAAGGCATGTTGTATCAAAGGGGTAGGAATCCTTTGGAAACGTTGGAAGCGGAAGTAGCAAAGGTGAGATACGTAGCGTAGATCAACAAGCAAACAAGATATCTCGAAAGGGAAACCAAAAGGAGCCCCGAAACGTTGAGAACCATTCAAGAGGCCTTCGTGTGATAGGGCGGTTGGGAATACGGATTCCAGAATGTGCCACTCAGCCTTTAGGGGCTTGCCAGATGTTGGCCACGGACCCACACGGAGAAAAATATTTTGGGGACGGCAACATGGTTGCCAAAAAGAAAGTGACGAGTGACAAGATACGAGTGACGAGCGAGGAGGGGGAGGGAGACCCTGGTCCTAAGATCGAACGAGAGGATGCTTTTGCAAGCGATAGGGGAGGGATCGCAACTGGAAGTTGCTCCTACAGGCGGACACCGGCAACACGGTTGCCAAAAAGAAAGTGACGAGTGACAAGATACGAGTGACGAGCAAGCAACCGGAGGGAAACCCTGGTCCTACGCTCCAACAGGAGGGGCTTTTGTAATAGATAGATAGGAGGGATCGCAACTGGAAGTTGCTCCTACAGGCGGACACCGGCAACATGGTTGCCAAAAGGAAAGTGACGAGTGACAAGATACGAGTGACGAGCGAGGAGGGGGAGGGGGGAATGCATTTGGAGGCGGCAGGATGTTGGCCACAGACGCACACAAACAAGAATTCTGGACGGCAGATTCAGAAAGACGTGGTAGTCCCAACGGGACTCGAACCCGTGTCTTCCCGCCTAAGAAGGCGGGATATCCTAGGCACAAAAAAAGAGGTTGCGAATCGTAACCTCTACATGGCGCCAATATGGTTGGCGCACTCCATACGCTAACGATAAACCTTGAGTGACCTGGTAGTCCCAACGGGACTCGAACCCGGTCTTCCCGCCTAAGAAGGCGGGATATCCTAGACCAAAAAGAAAAGAGGTTACGAATCGTAACCTCCACATGGCGCCAACACGGTTGCCTCACTCCATATGGACGGCAAATGCTGAAAGACCTTGGTAGTCCCAACGGGACTCGAACCCGGTCTTCCCGCCTAAGAAGGCGGGATATCCTAGACCTAAAGAAAAAAGGCTACCAGTAGTGGTAACCTCCATCTTCATCATCTGAATCAGAATTATCTGGTAGTCCCAACGGGACTCGAACCCGTGTCTCCGGCGTGAGAGGCCGGTATCCTAGACCGCTAGACGATGGGACCCTGGCTGGGGGACGAGGATTCGAACCTCGGTTAACGGGGCCAGAACCCGTCGTCCTACCACTGAACGATCCCCCAGCAATCTTGACAATATGTCGAAATAGCTCGGGAAAGTCAAGCAAAAAACCTCAGCTACAACAGCCAGAAATACTGAATTTGGCCATAGACCCACACGGAAGTCAACAGAAAGACAACTCCTGTCTGTGTGGGTATGTGGCTATGATAGATTTCCCGCGGCCCGCATCTCAAAGGCAGCCGCAAGGAGTTCCCGCGTGTAGGCGGCCTTGGGGGTTTGGAATACCTCCTCTGCCGGGCCCTGTTCCACCACCTTGCCGTCCCGGACCACGATGATATCGTGGGCCAGGGCCCTCACGACCCTGAGGTCGTGGCTGATAAAGATGTAGGAGAGGTCATGCCTCTTCTGGAGGTCCCTGAGGAGTTGGATGATCTGGTATTGCACAGAGACGTCCAGGGCCGAGGTGGGTTCGTCGAGGATGATCAATCTGGGCTTCAGCACCAGGGCACGGGCTATGGCGATACGCTGGCGCTGGCCTCCTGAGAATTCATGGGGGTAACGATCCTGCATCCCGGGTTCGAGGCCCACTTCTTCCAGGACCTGCCCAATCAGTACGCGCCTTTCCTCGGGGGACCCGCCCAGTCCGTGGACCTTGAGCCCCTCTTCGATGATCTGGCCCACAGAGAGCCTGGGACTGAGGGAACCAAAGGGGTCCTGGAAGACCATCTGCATCTCCTGCCTCAAGGGGCGCATGGCCTTGTGCCTGAGACCCTGGATCTGCTGCCCATCAAACTTGATGACCCCGTCGCTCCGCTCCAGGCGAATCAAGGCCCTGGCAAGGGTGGACTTTCCTGATCCGCTTTCTCCCACCACACCCAGGGTCTGCCCCTGCCTCACCCGCAGGGTAATGCCATCCACGGCCCTGACATGTCCAACGGTGCGCCTGATGATGCCCCTCTTTACGGGGAACCATACCTTCAGGTCTTCGGACTCGATGACCGTTTCCCCCCCTGAAGGCGGGGGATGGGGCCGGCCCCCGGGCCTTGATTCGAGCAGTTTCCTGGTATAGGGATGGGAGGGATCTTCGAACACGTCCTCGACTCCTCCCTGCTCGACGATCTCGCCCTCGTGCATGACATACACCCTTTGGACCGTCCTGCGAACAATGTCCAGATCGTGGGTGATGAGCAGGAGGGCCATACCGAGCCTTTGATTGAGGTCTTTCAGGAGCTCCAGGATTTGGGCCTGGATAGTGACGTCCAGGGCGGTCGTGGGTTCGTCCGCGATAAGGAGGTCGGGCTCATTGGCAAGGGCCATAGCGATCATGATTCTCTGCTGCTGACCACCGGAGAACTCGTGGGGCAAGGCGGTTAAACGATCCACGGCCTCGGGAAGGCCCACAAGGCGCAGGAGTTCCACGACCCGCTCTCGTGCCTGCTTCCTGTTGAGGTTCTTGTGGACAAAGAGGACTTCGCTGATCTGTTTCTCGACACTGTGGAGGGGATTGAGGGAGCTGAGGGGCTCCTGGAAGATCATGGCAATGTGGTTGCCCCTTATCCCCCGCATCAGGGCAGGCGGAGCGCCGAGGAGTTCCTGTTCTCCCCCCTGTCGGTGACGGTAGATGATGCTTCCGCTCGGGTGCCGGGCCAGAGGATAGGGCAGTAGCTGAAGGATCGAGAGGGCCGTCACTGACTTCCCGCTGCCGCTTTCACCCACCAGGCCAACAATCTCTCCCCTTGAGATGTCCAGGGAGGCGTCCCGAACGGCCTCCACTTCTGCCGGGCCCTTTCCGAAGGATACCGAGAGATTCCTTATTTCCAGCAGAGGTTTCTCACTCATGGTTCGAGGCTCATGTTTCCGTCTTTCTGGGATCAAAGGCATCCCGCACTGCCTCCCCGATGAAGATCAGGAGGCTCAACATCACCGCAAGGACCATGAAGGCGGTTATGCCAAGCCAGGGGGCCTGCAGATTGTTCTTGCCCTGGTTGAGGAGTTCGCCAAGGGACGGGGAGCCGGGGGGCAGGCCGAAGCCCAAGAAATCCAGGGCAGTCAGGGTGGTGATAGATCCGTTCAGGATAAAGGGCAAAAAGGTCAGGGTGGCCACCATGGCATTGGGCAGTATGTGCCTGAACATGATCATGGTGTTGCCGACGCCAAGGGCCCTCGCGGCCCGCACATAGTCAAAGTTCCTGACCCGGAGAAACTCCGCCCTGACCACACCCACCAGGGCCATCCAGCTGAAGAGCAACATCAGCCCCAGGAGCCACCAGAAGTTGGGTTCGACCACACTGGCCAGGATGATGAGGAGGTAGAGGATGGGCAGGCCTGACCATATCTCGATGAATCTCTGGAACAGAAGGTCGACCCACCCCCCGAAATAGCCCTGGACCGCACCGGCTATGATGCCAATGATGGAGCTCAGCACCGTCAGGACCAGGCCAAAGAGGACGGAGATGCGGAAGCCGTAAATGAGCCTGGCAACCACGTCCCTGCCCTGGTCATCCGTGCCGAGCCAGTTATCCCCAGAGGGGGGGGCCGGCGCAGGCACCTTCAGATCGTAATTGATGGTATCGTAGCTGTAAGGGACGGGCGGCCAGAGCATCCAACCCTTTTCCTCAATGAGTTCGATGACCTCGGGGTCCCGATAGTCCGCCTCGGTGGGAAGAAAGCCGCCGAAGGTGGTTTCCGGGTACTCGACGAGGACAGGGAAGTAGAACCTGCCTTCATAACGAAGGATCAAGGGCTTGTCGTTGGCAATGAACTCTGCAAAGAGGGAGATGACGAAGAGGGCGAGGAAGATCCACAGGGACCAGTAGCCGCGGCGGTTCGCGCGAAAGTTCATGAGCCGGCGGCGGGTAAGGGGGGATATCCTGAAGAAGAGGAACTTCTCTGGCATGGTTCAGGACTCCTGCGCCTCAAAAGTGATCCGGGGGTCTACCACATGATAGGTCAGATCGCTGGCCAGGTTCAACAGCAGGCCCAAGAGGGTAAAGACATACAGACTCCCGAACATCACGGGGTAATCCCGGTTCACAGCGGCCTCAAATCCCAGGAGGCCCATGCCGTCAAGGGAGAATATGATCTCGGTGAGGAGAGACCCGGTGAACAAGGCCCCTATGAAGGCACCCGGGAAACCCGCAATGACGATGAGCATGGCGTTGCGAAACACGTGCCCGTAAAGGACGCGTCTCTCTGTCAGCCCCTTGCTGCGGGCGGTGATGACATACTGCTTGTTTATCTCCTCCAGGAAGGAGTTCTTGGTCAGCATGGTGAGGCCGGCAAACCCGCCGATGACCATGGAGAGGACCGGCAGAGTGATGTGCCAGAAATAGTCACCAATGCGCGCGGGCCAGCTCAGCTCGGCCCAATTCTCGGATACCAGGCCCCGCAAGGGGAACCAGTCAAAATAGCTCCCGCCTGCAAAGAGTACGATGAGCAGGATGGCGAAGAGAAAACCGGGAATGGCGTTGCCCAGCACGACCACCGTACTGGTCCATACGTCAAAACGGGATCCGTCCCGCACCGCCTTCGAGATACCCAGGGGGATGGAAATGAGATACACCAGGAAGGTGGTCCACAGGCCAAGGGAAATGGAGACGGGCATCTTATCGATGATAAGGCTGATTACGCTCTGGTCGCGGTAAAAGCTATCGCCGAAATCGAAAACCAGGTAGTTGTGCATCATCTGGATGAAGCGCACGTGGGCAGGTTTATCAAAACCGAACTGGCGCTCTATTTCTTTGATGAGTTCGGGATCGAGGCCCCGCGCGCCCCGATACTTGGTGGTGATGTCTGATCGGGCCGCGGCCTCTCCCTGGCGGAATCTCGCGCCCGTATCTGCCTGCCCTGCACCGCTGACCCGGGCCGTTGCCTCTACCGCAGCCCCCTTGATCCGGGCGATCATCTGCTCGACGGGACCACCGGGCGCGGCCTGGACCACAAGAAAATTGATGATCATGATTCCGAACAGGGTGGGTACGATGAGCACCAATCTGCGCAGGATATAGGCATACATAACGGGAAAAAGCCCCTCTTTAAGACATTATTGGATGTGAGGATTTGGTCTTTCTCCTTGGGATTAACGCCTCCATTTGTGAAGTCCTGATCGGAGATGAGCGACACAGGACAGGAGAATGGCGCAGAACAAAATGCCTTACCTCTTCTTCAAAGAGGACTTCTCTTGTAAGAGTATAGCTTCTTTTTGGGGATCGATCCACCAGGTATCGAATCCAAGGGCGTATTTGGGCGAGATCCTAGGGCGACTGAACTTGTTCCAGTAGGCTACCCTGAAGGCGCGGATGTGCCAGTGGGGAATCACGTAGTGTCCCCACAGGAGCACCCTGTCAAGGGCCCTTGTGCGCGCAATGAGACTCTTGCGGTCCGGGGCGGAGATCACCAGGTCGATGAGGGCGTCGACGACCGGGTCCTTGATCCCGACTGTATTCCGACTCCCGGGTTGGTCGGCCGAGGCAGAGCCCCAGAAATCCCTTTGTTCATTCCCGGGGGAAAGGGATTGGGGAAAGACATCCACGATCATGTCAAAGTCAAATTCTTCAACCCGTTTCTGGAATTGCGCCGTGTCCACGGTCCGGACCCGAACATCTATGCCCAACCTCTCCAGGTTCTTGGCAAAGGGCAGGGCGATCCTCTCCCAGGTGGGCGAATTCAGCAGGATCTCGAAGCTGAAAGGCTCCCCCGTCCCTTGCCGGACCAGTCTGCGGCCCTGGAAGGCCCAACCCGCGTCCCTCAGGAGCTTCAAGGCCCTGCGCAGGTTTGTTCGGATACTCCTGTCGCCGGCGGTGGAGGGAGGGTCGAATTCCCTGGTGAAGACCTCGGGCGGCAGCCTGTCACGAAAGGGCTCCAGTATCCCGAGCTCCTCGGGGTTTGGCAGGCCCCTGGAGGCCAATTCGCTGTTTGAAAAGTAGCTCTTGGTGCGCGCATACTGTCCGTAAAAGAGGTTCCTGTTGGTCCATTCGAAATCAAAGGCATAGGCAAGGGCCTCCCGGACACGCCGGTCCGCGAATATGGGCTTGCGAATATTGTAGGCGAACGCTTGCATCCCGGTAGGGCGTTCGTGGGGGATGGTCTCCTTTACGATAAGGCCTTCTTTGACAGCCGGTATGTCGTACGCGGTTGCCCAGTCCTTTGAGGAGTTTTCAAGCCGGAAATCGTACTCCCCTGCCTTGAATGCCTGGAGGGCGACCGTGGAATCGCGGTAATAGTCGTAGCGGATGGTTCGGAAGTTGTACCGTCCCCTGTTCACCGCAAGGTCTTTGCCCCAGTAGTCGGGGACCCTCTCGTAGGTGATACTCCTGCCCGGATTGACAGTCTTGATCCGGTAAGGCCCGCTTCCCAGAGGTGGTTCGAGGGTCGTCTTCTCGAAATCCCGGCCTTGCCAGTAGTGTTTCGGCAGTATGGGGAGTTGACCTATGATAAGTGGCAGTTCCCGGTTTTCGCCGCCTGAGAAGATGAATTTGACCTGGCGCTCACCCACCTTTTCTGCCCTTTCCACGTTGGCGTAGTAAGCCCTGTAGAAGGGGTGGCCCTTCGCCTTGAGGGTCTCAAGGCTGAAGATGACGTCTTCCACGCTTACGGGGCGGCCATCGTGCCATCGGGCTTCGGGTCTCAGGGTGAAGGTCACCCAGGAGCGGTCTTCGGGGACCTGGATGGATTCGGCCAGGAGGCCGTATTCGGTAAAGGCCTCATCCTCGGAGCCCACCAGGAGGGTGTCGACCATGTTGCCCAGGCCTGCAGCAGGGACCCCCTTCAGGGTGAACCCGTTGAGGGTGTCGAAAGTCCCGATGGCGTGGAGGCGGGCCTCTCCTCTCTTGAGGGCGGAGGGGTCTGTATAGTCAAAATGGTGAAAATCCGGGCCATACTTGGGGCTTCCGTGCATGGCAAGGGCGTGAACCGGACGTGCAGGCTCCCCGGCCGGAGCTGTCGCCGCGAATGAAAAGAATAAGGCCGTTATTGCGGTAAGAAAGAGAGTTGATTTCATGTTCCGAGTTCCCAGGAGGAAAGGTACTTTTCCTGCTCCGGGGTCAGGGTGTCGATTTCAACGCCCATGGATTCCAGCTTGAGCCTGGCTATCTCCCTGTCAATCTCCCGGGGGACTGGATAGACTTTCTTTTCCAGGTGTGCCCCTTCCCGGGCCATGAACTCGGCAGAGAGGGCCTGATTCGCAAAGCTCATGTCCATGACACTCGACGGGTGTCCCTCTGCCGCGGCCAGATTGACCAGCCTGCCTTCGCCCAAGAGATAAATCCTCTTTCCGTTCGTGAGGGTGAATTCCTCCACGAAATCCCGGATGACCCTCCTTGAGGTGGAAGACTCCCGGAGCCCGGGCAGATCAAGCTCCACATCGAAATGCCCCGAATTGCAGATAATGGCCCCGTCCTTCATCTCCAAAAAATGCTGAAGCCCGATGACGTTCATGTCTCCCGTCAGGGTGCAGAAAAAATCGCCCAGAGGGGCTGCCTTTGAAATGGGCATGACCGGATATCCGTCCATGACTGCCTCAAGGGCCCTCAAGGGATCTACCTCGCAGATAATAACATGGGCCCCATGGCCCCTCGCCCTCATAGCAACACCCCTTCCACACCACCCATATCCGCTGACAACAAAGGTGCTGCCCGCAAGTAAGCGGTTAGTTGCCCTTATGATCCCGTCGATGGTGCTTTGACCCGTGCCATAGCGATTATCGAAGAGGTGCTTGGTGTCGGCATCATTCACGGATATTATGGGGAACTGGAGGACACCGTCCCTTTCCATGCTCCTGAGGCGAATGACTCCTGTGGTGGTCTCCTCTGTGCCACCCCTTACCTCCCCTAGGACGGCGCTTCTCTCACCCGGGGAAAGACCCTGCGCCCAGCCCCTGATACTCTCATCAAGGTCATCTGTTTTCTCGAGGGCAATAAAATGGATGGAGCTGACCAGATCAGCCCCATCATCCATGGTGAGGTTTGGCCTGTGCTTGAGGGCAGAGAGGATATGGCTGTAATATGCCCGGTGATCCTCTCCCTTGATGGCATAGACCGGGATCTCGTGGTCCGCGACGAGGGCCGCAGCCACGTCATCCTGGGTGGAAAGAGGGTTGGAAGCACACACCACCACATCTGCCCCGCCTGCCTTGAGAGTCTTCAAGAGGCTCGCCGTTTCGGTCGTCACATGGAGGCAGGCAGAGAGCCTGAGACCCTTCAAGGGTTTTTCCCCTTGAAAGCGCTCCCTGATTCTTCTCAAGACAGGCATGCCCATCTCGGCCCATTCAATCCTCAATCTTCCCTTTTCCGCCAAATTGATATCCTTGATGTCATAGTCCATTCATATACCTCACATTTGGTTTGTGGTGATGAAGAATCCAGGAGTCAGCATCCAGAATCAAGAATAAGGATCTCGGCAATGCTCTACCAACGTTATGAGTTTGTCGGAGTGAGAGCAATCAAAATTGATGGCTTCGTAAAAAGTCCAATTTCTGCGTTGCGCTTCATCTCGTGGTGATTGCGGCGTAGGCTAAGTACGCCTCATCACACGAGATTCGCGCGCCTTGAACTTGGAGTTTTTTACTTTGCCATCTCGATTTTGACTTTTTACGAGTTCATCAAAATTCCTCTCTTTGAAAACAAGCCGTGAGATCCCGGGATGGCCCGGTATGGGAAATGATGCCTTTTCCTGCGTTCCAAGGCTCCCCGGGTCTCTACTTTACCGCCCTTTTCAGGGTGTCCACGAGATCCGTTCTTTCCCAGGTAAACTCCGGAAGTTCTCTCCCGAAGTGGCCGTAGTTGCACGTCTTTCTGTAAATGGGCCTCAGGAGGTCGAGCCTTTCGATGATGGCTGCGGGCCGGAGATCGAATTCTTTCTTGACGATTTCCGTCAATTCCTTGCTGGGGACAACACCCGTCCCGTAGGCCCCCACCATGACAGAGACCGGTTGTGGGCGGCCGATCGTATAGGCAATCTGGATCTCACACTTTTCGGCCAGGCCGGCAGCCACGATATTCTTTACGATATAGCGGCACATGTAGGAGGAACTCCTGTCCACCTTTGAAGGATCCTTGCCTGAGAAGGCACCGCCTCCGTGGTATCCAAACCCACCGTAGGTATCCATGATGATCTTTCTACCTGTGAGGCCGCAGTCTCCCATGGGGCCACCGACCACGAACCTGCCGGTCGTGTTTATGAAATACTGGGTATCCTTGTCCAGCATGTCCGCAGGCACCACCTTTTTGATGACCTCTTCGATAATGGCATCCCTCATGGTGTCATAGTCAACGTCGGGATGGTGTTGTGCGGCAATAACGATGGTGTGCGCCCTTTGGGGTTTTCCATCCACATACTCTACCGTGACCTGGGACTTGCCATCCGGGCGAAGCCAGGGTAGCTTACCTGATTTCCTGGCATGGGCGAGCCTCTTTGTCAGTCCGTGGGCCAGGTAGATAGGCATGGGCATGAGGGTTGGGGTGTCTTTGCAGGCATAACCAAACATCAGGCCCTGGTCTCCGGCCCCCTGTTCCTTGAAAAGGCCTGTCCCTTCATCAACCCCAATGGCAATATCGGGAGACTGCTTGTCGATGGTGGAGATTACGGCACAAGTCTCCCAATCAAAGCCCATGGAGGAGTTGTTGTATCCGATATCTCTTATGGTATCACGAACCACGTCGGGCAGATGCACGTAGGCGGAGGTGGTTATTTCTCCGGCTATCATGGCCAGGCCTGTCGTCACCAGGGTCTCGCATGCGACCCGGGCCTTCTTGTCCTGTTCGAGGATCCTGTCCAAGACATGATCCGAGATCTGATCAGCGACCTTGTCCGGGTGTCCTTCAGTCACCGACTCTGAGGTGAATAAGAAGTTGTCTGTTTTCATAGGGTTCTCCTTTCCGCTTACTCAGTGTGCGCCCCTGCCTATGATGCAATTGTCTATGAGCCTGGTGCCCCCCACCTTGACCGCAAGGGCAAGGAGGCTGCCCCTGGAGACTGTATCGACCTCCTCAAGGGTTACCGGATTGCAGAGGCTCACGTAGTCGATCTCGGTATGGGCGTGTTTCTGGATGAGATTTTCTACGGCACCCTTGATTTCTCCGGCATCTCTCACGCCCTTCATGAACATCCCATGGGCCAAGTCCAGGGACTTCTTGAGGCAGAGGGCAGAGGTTCTCTCTTCTGGACTCAGATAGCTGTTCCTGGAACTCATGGCAAGGCCGTCTGGCTCTCTGACAGTGCCGACCCCGACTATCTTCACGTCCATGAAAAGGTCCTTCACCATCCGGCTGATGGCCGTCAACTGCTGGTAGTCCTTCTGGCCGAACACGGCAAGGTGCGGCTTGGTTATTTGAAAGAGCTTGGCAACCACCGTGGTCACACCCTCGAAATGCCCGGGCCTCGACAGCCCGCACAGATACTTGGTGACCCTTTCGACGACCACCTTGGTCTGGAATCCCTCCGGATACATCTCTTTGACCGAGGGGGTAAAGAGAATGTCCGCGCCGACGTCCCGGGCCTTGGCGAGATCTCCTTCCAGGTCCCTTGGATAGGTATCGTAGTCTTCGCTGGGACCGAATTGGATCGGGTTGACAAAGACACTCACGATGAGTTTATCGGAATGCTTTTTCCCGACCCTCATCAACTCCAGGTGGCCCTCGTGGAAAAAGCCCATGGTCGGGACAAGGGCGGTTATCTTGCCGTCCATCCTGAGGGATTCGGATTTCTCCTGCATTGATCGACAGGATTCAATAACATCCATCCTTCTCGCCCCCCGGACCATCGAGGCCTCTAGGACTTTTTCCGTGCACTGACAGGGACATAGTACTGGGTCCCTGATTTCATCTCCCCTATCCTGCGTATCAGGTCTTCGAAGTCCTCCGGGACATGGACAAAATCGATCTCCGAGGCATTGACCACCAGCAAGGGGCAGTCAGCATAATGAAAGAAGAACTCGTTGAAGGCCTGGTTGATTTTCTCCAGGTATTTGAAACTAATAGCCTTTTCATATTTTCTGTTTCTCTTTCTTATCCTGTCCATCAGGACCTCTGTCCTGGCCTGGAGGAAAATTACCAGGTCGGGGGAGGGGATTCGCCTCCTGAGTATCTGGAAGAGCTGTTCGTACAGCCAGAACTCGTTGTCTCCAAGGTTTGCCTCTGCGAATATTCGGTCCTTGTCAAAGAGATAGTCCGATACGACGACCCGCCTAAAGAGGTCCATCTGGGTCAGTTCCATGGCCAACCTGTAACGCCTGAGAAGGAAGAAGATCTGGGCCTGGAAGCCGTATTTCCTGGGGTTTTGATAGAAGTTGACCAGGAAAGGGTTTTCGTCAACATCTTCCATCAAGGTTTGGGCATTTATCTTGTCTGCGAGCATCATGGCGAGACTGGTCTTCCCAACCCCGAGAGGTCCTTCGATAACGATGTAATGATGCTCCATCATGATAGGCGCCAAAACTTTCAGTCTCTGTGGCCGGCTCTCCCTGCCAACCCGACTCCCGGGTCAATGTCCCATGGGATGTTACCCAATAGCATCGCTACCGTCGTTTGTCAAGGACAGGGAAGCAAAGGCGTCGCCAAGACACAGGAATTCCTCCATATCCAGGGATTCTGCACGCCTCTTGGGGTCTATGCCGCATTTTTCCAAGGCCAGAAGGATGGTCTCCGGGTCCAGGTCTCTGAAAGATCTCCTGAGGGAATTGAGGAGCATCTTTCTTCTATGGGCGAAGGCAGCATGAACAACCCTGGAAAAGGAGGTCTCATCCAGGAGCTCTTTCGGATAGGGCCTGTCAAAATCGAGTTCGAGGACAAGGGCGCCCACTTTGGGTCTCGGGTAGAAGGCCTCCCGCGGGATCTCCAAGAGGGGTGAGATGTGGGCGTAGTAACGCAGGATAACCGTAATGGCACCGTATTCTCGGGTGCCGGGCGCAGCGGTCAGTCGCCTTGCAAGTTCGATCTGAAACATAAGAATGGCCTTCTTGATCCATTTTCGGTAGTGGACCAGTTTTTCCAGGAGGGGAGATGAGATGTTGAAGGGAAGGTTCCCAACCACGGGGACCTTCCTGTCCCAGGGTAAGGGCAGGTCAAGAAAGTCGATCCTCAAGATGTCTGCATTGATGAGCTTGACGTTGTTCGCCCCGGTGCTCGCCAGCCTTTCTTCGAGCATGGGGAGGAGCCGGGAGTCCTTTTCAACGGCGACAACCTGTTCCACGCAGCCTGAAAGGGGAATCGTCAAATCGCCCATCCCTGGCCCGATCTCCAGCACGGAGTCGGACTCCTCCAGCCCGGATCCCTCGATTATCTTGCCCACGAGATCCGCGTCCCGGATAAAGTGTTGTCCCAGCCGCTTGTCAGGGCGGAAGAACCTTGGAAGGGCCATTGGCGTTTTGTCCTTGGTTGGACTCCAACAGAATTATCCGCAGGTTGGTGCCCAAATCACTTCGTCATTAGTTTCCCCTTTGGTGACAGGGTGCTGCTCAAGCGGTTCTTTGAAACCCTCATGGGCCTCTCGCGGTCGATCAAAATCCGGCCGACGACCTGACCTGTCAAGAAGGACCCGGCCCCTTTGCCCTGTGGCTCAATGGCCGAAGGTCCTTCAGAGGGAACCGGGATCGAACATCTACGGACAGGTCCGCGACTTGGCCGTCCAGCATTCGGTGATAACCCGCAAGGGCGATCATGGCTCCGTTATCAGTGCAGTAGGACGGCCTGGGATAGTAGAATTTGAATCCGTTCCTTTCGGCCGTTTCTCTCAATTTCTCCCTGAGGGCCTTATTACAGGCCACTCCCCCGGCAATGACGAGGGTATTGACACCCGTCTTCTCCCTGGCGCGCATGAGTTTTTGGACGAGGACATCTACAACGGCCTCTTGAAAAGAAGCAGCTATATCTTCCAACTTGACAGGAGGGTTCTTTTCTTGACGCCACTTCTTGACAAACAAGGCCACTGCGGTCTTGAGACCACTGAAACTGAAGTCAAGGGAGTCGGGGGACAATAGGGCGCGGGGAAAGCCTATCCTGTCCTTTCTCCCGGATTGGGAAAGTCTTTCAATGACGACCCCTCCAGGATAACCCAGGCCGAGGATTTTCGCGATCTTGTCAAAGGCCTCGCCCGCGGCATCGTCAAGGGTCTGGCCCAGCAGTTCGTAGTTCCCGAAACCTCTGACATGGACAATGGAGGTATGGCCGCCAGCCACGGTCAGGGTCAGGAAAGGGAAGTCCGGTATTTCATCTTCCAGGAATATGGAGAGGATATGACCCTCAAGATGGTTTACGGCCACAAGGGGTATATTGTGTACGTAGGAGAGGGCCTTGCCGTAGTAGAGTCCTATGAGGAGGGACCCTATGAGCCCCGGCCCGACGGTTACGGCTATACCATGCAGATCCTCCGGCCGGATACCTGCCCCTGAGAGGGCCTTTTCCGCCACGGGGACAAGGTTGCGGAGGTGTTCCCTCGATGCAAGCTCGGGGACCACGCCGCCATAGGGATGATGGATATTTATCTGGGAGTGGACAACGCTGGACAGGGTCTGATGACCATCGACCACCACCGCAGCGGAGGTATCATCGCAGGAGGTATCGATGCCGAGGACAAACATGATCTCTCAGGAACCGTCCCGGTCAAAGAACGTTTTCCTCAGCCTGCGCCATTTCCTTTCCTTAAGGATCTCCAGGATGATCACAGAGATGTTGTCTCCTCCCCCGTGCTTGTTGGCCTCATTGACCAGGCGGTCGACCTTCCTCTGGATGGAAATGGAAGATTCGTTCAAGATGTCTTGGATCAATGGTTCGGACACGTAGTTTGTCAGTCCATCGGAGCATATTAACAGATAGTCACCCGGCTCGGGGCGCACGGGAGTGATATATATCTTGACCGTTTCCCTTATGCCGAGGGCCCTCGTGAGGATATTCTTCAGCATCGGATTGGTTGAACTCCAGGTATCACCCCTTCCAAGGCTTCTCTGTTCCGCCTCCACGCTGTGCTCTTCGGAGATCTGGACCAAGCGACCCCGATCGCACACGTAGACCGGGCTGTCTCCAACGTTGGCACACCAGAAACAGTCTCCCTCCACAAGAATGGCAGAAATGGTGGTCCCCATGCTGTGATACTCAGGCTTCTTCTGGGCCTCGTGGATGATGGAGTTGGCAAGGCTGATGGAGTTGATGAGGTGCTTGGCCTCTTCCGGCAGATCGTCGTGCACCCTGTGGAGGAAAGGGGGAGGGT
This sequence comes from Deltaproteobacteria bacterium, assembly GCA_019308745.1. Lineage (GTDB taxonomy): Bacteria > Desulfobacterota > DSM-4660 > Desulfatiglandales > HGW-15 > JAFDHO01. Next base: position 20,124 of record JAFDHO010000021.1, on the reverse strand, counting down.
TTCCGCCCCTCACCTTTTGCCAATAGTCCCCCATGGTCTCTACTGCCAGGCGGCTGGCCACCTCCCCTGCCACATGCCCCCCCATACCATCGGCAATTACGAAGAGACCCAACTCGGGCGAGACTAGGATGTAATCCTGGTTTGTCTTACGTCGGAGGCCCCTGTCTGTCTTCCCCGCAGCTCTGATTTGCATCGTCTTTTCAAGGCGTTTCAGGGTGCTCCGCCCCTGTTTCTTTCAGAGATTTCATCGATCCTTTGAACCACCTTCTTGATGTGTTCGGCCAAGAGGCCCGATCTCTGGTACCTTTTATCAGGATCCTTTTGAAGGACCTTCGCCATGATCATTTCAACGACCGAGGGGACCGAAGGATTGAGCCTGCGGACGGATATGGGTTCGTCCTTCACGATCCTTCGCATGATCGTGTTGATATCCTCGGAAGCAAAGGGATTTACATGGCACAATAACTGATACAGGACGACGCCCAGGGAGAAGACGTCCGATCGCCCGTCAATTTTCTTGCCCAGCACCTGTTCAGGGGACATATAGAGAGGCAAACCGGCAGGGGAATCGGGCTTTGTCCCTGAAGCGGGGGCAATATTCACCATCCCGAAGTCCGTGATCCTCGCAATTCCACCACTCCCGTCCAGAATGATATTGGTGGGTTTGATATTACCGTGGACAATGCCCATGCCATGGGCGTATTCCAGGCCCTCAGCGACCTGACCGCAAACAGAGAGGGCCTCCCTGAGAGGCAACAGCCGGTCCTTTTGCACGTAATGGCCGAGGCTCCGTCCTTCCACAAAGGTCATGACAATGAACAGGGTCTCAGCTTCGGACCCGTAGCCAAACACCCGGACGATGTTAGGATGCTTGAGTAACTTGGCCGATCGGACACCGGAGATGAGTCGTTCCTTTGTTTCGGAAGCTATGTCCTCTGGAAGACTGCCGAGATGGATCGTCTTGACGGCAAAGACCCGGTCGGTCTTGGGATCCACGGCCCGGTAAACCTTTCCCAGAGTGCCGCGACCCAGTTCTTCACCCAGTTTGAAGCCCCGAAGGGCCGGCTTTGGGGCGGTCTCCTCTGGAACGGGCTCCGCCACCTCTGTGAGCTCGATGGCGGCAACAGGTTCGGAAAGGGCCTCGAGGCCCGACAATCTCTTTACCAGGATGATGACCAGGCCGCCGAACAGCAGCATCATGATCGGGGGGGCAACCTTGACCCAGGTGCTGAAGAACACAAAGGAAACGAAGCCGGTAATCCCATAGAGGAGTGCAAGACCCAGGGCGGCCGCGATGCCGAGGGAGGTATCCATCCTCGGGAGTAAAAGAGTGAGAAAAAGACCGAAGAGAACAAGAATCCCTAACTCCAGAAATCTGCTCCAATCAGGCCGTGACAGGAAACGCTGGTCGAGGATATTTTCCACGGAATTGGCAATGATCTCCAGCGCGGGAATGCCCCTCGATAGGGGGGTCTCAAACAGGCCCGGGGGGGTCCCGCCAGAGGTACCGATAATGGCAATCTTGTTCTTGAAGAGACCCGTTGCAATTTCGTTCTTGAGGACCTTGGAAATGGGGACCCGGTGAAAGGCCGCACCCGGCCCCCTGTTCCATTTTATAAGGGACCTCATCTGGGGACCTGTGACGGGTATCTCAACTGATACCGGCGGCTTGTCCCGCTTGAGAAGGATATTTTTCCCGAGGCTCAGACCGAGTCCCTCTCCTTGAATACCGAAGAATACCTTTGCAATGGCAATGGCCAGCGAAGGGAAGTGGATGTCTCTCTGATATCTCAGGACATGAACCTGGTCCCTAATACGCCCGTCATCCTGGGGAAAGATGTTGTCAAAGCCGATTGCAGCGGCGACCTGGGCAAGGGCCCGGGGTATGGGCTCCATCTTGGATACCAAGATGATAGGTTCCCTGATTCCAGGAGAAACCGAGATCTTGATATTCTTGATGGCGTTTTTTGGAACGAATTCCGGGATCTCCTTATCCTTTTCCCGGGTCGAGACATCAAAATGGACCGGCAGGACAACATTTCCGGCCTCTTTCATTGCTGTGTACAGTTTCTTCTCATGATCCAGTTGGGCCAGTGCCTGGACGAGCCTATGGTAGAAGGAGAGATTGGGCCCTTCCTTGACCAAACCCAGGCGCTCATAGGATTTCTTGAGGTCATTCAAGGTCTTCAGGGGGAGATTCTCGGCCGTCTCCCGGAACGGGATGTTGAAGGCGATTACCCTGGCACCCGCGAGGGAGAGATTGTTAACGACCTGGGCGATGATATCCCCTCTCCAGGGCAGGGGACCGAACTCGGCAAGATCCCTTTCAGAAATGACGACCAGCTCTATGGCGGGGTTTCTCACCTTCTGGGCGGTCATCCTGGCCCTGAGGTCGTAGGCCTTCCTCTCAAAGACATCGGTGAAGTCCCATATCCCCGTAAAGGTAACAAACAGGAAGACAAGGGTGATAAGGGCACCAACGATCCATTCCGGAATGGTAACCTTGGTTTTCATTCTCTCCATTGTTCAGCCAAGACCCTTGACCCAATCCCGCGAAAGAGGAGGGTGCCTCAGAGTTCACAGGGTAAGATAGGGTCGCACCTTTCTATAGATCCCCTGGTTGATACCCCTTATCTCCCGTATCTCTTGGAGGCTGAGGAACTTCCCTCTCCTGGCCCTTTCTCGCACAATGGCATCAGCAAGCCGTGGCCCAATGCCCGGAACGGCGATCAGGTCGAGCTCCGATGCTTTGTTGACAGAAAGAGGGATCCCGAGGGAGACTTTATAGAATGGGTCCATTTCGCCCCGCCGGAACCCCTCCTTTTCTCCACTTCCCAAGAGGGTTATCCTTGTCCCATGGGAGATGGGAATATCGCCACGGAGGGCTTCAAGATCTCTCTTACGCCCCTTCAGGCCTCCTGCCTTTTTGACGAGTAATTGTAGGGTGGGTCTGTTGGTATCAAAGGGATATACGCCCGGAAACCTGATATTTCCGTCAACCTGGACATAGGAGGGATTGTGGACGAGGACAGCACTCTCCGGTGATTCTCTCAAGAGCATCCTGACGCCAGTGCCCAGCAGGAGGACAAGGGCTAGGACCAGGATCCCGCCTGGACTAGGATTCTTCTTGGATCTGATCATCATCAAGACCAAAGGCTTTGTGCAATTCCCTGACTGCCAGTTCCGTATATTTCTCTTCAATGACACATGAGATCTTTATCTCGGACGTGCTGATCATCATTATATTGATATTCTCACCGGCCAGGGTTTGAAACATGCGCTGGGCCACTCCGGCATGGGTCCTCATTCCCACGCCCACAATGGATACCTTCGCAATGTTCTCGTCTCCCATAACCCTTTCCGCTCCAATATCCCTGGCAACATCCTTGACCAACTCCATGGTCTTATGGAACTCCGTCTTGGGCACTGTGAATGTCAGGTCTGTTCTGCCGTCTTCGCTGCTGGTATTTTGAACTATCATATCAACTACGATCCCTGATCTGAAGATAGGATGAAAGATCTTCGCGGCTATTCCCGGCATATCCGGCACCTTCGTAATGGTCACCCTGGCCTCATCCTTGTTATAGGTGACACCGGAAACCAATACCCTTTCCATGTCCTTTGTCTCGGCTATTACCATGGTCCCTCTTCCATTCGTAAAGGTTGATCTGACGTGCAGGGGCACGCTGTATTTCTTGGCAAACTCCACGGACCTGATTTCCAGGACCTTTGCCCCCATGCTCGCCATTTCGAGCATCTCATCGTAGGAGATGAAGTCCATTTTCCGTGCCTTGGGGCACAGGTTTGGGTCCGTCGTGAAGACACCCTCAACATCAGTAAATATCTCGCATAGGTCGGCACGAAGGGCTGCTGCCAAGGCCACTGCCGTTGTGTCCGATCCTCCGCGACCCAGAGTGGTTATGTTGCCCTTTTCGTCGAGGCCTTGAAATCCCGCAACCGCGACTATTTTGCCGGCGTCGAGTTCTTTCAGGATGCCCGAGGTTTCAATGTCGTGAATGCGGGCCCTTCCGTGCAGGTCGTCCGTGCGGATGGGGACCTGGAATCCAAGAAAGGAACGGGCATCGTAGCCCATGGATTTTATTGCCATGGTGAAGAGGGCGACACTAAGCTGCTCACCCGTGGCCATGAGCACATCCAGCTCCCGCGGGTCCGGTTGCTCCGTCATTTCATGGGCCAGTTGGATCAGGCCATCTGTCTGGCCTGCCATGGCCGAAAGCACAACCACGACTTTGATTCCCTGGTTGTGGTATTCGAGTACCCTTTTGGCGACGTTACGGATCTTTTCGATACTGGCGACTGAGGTCCCGCCGTATTTTTGAACGATCGTGGACATTGTACCTCTTGTTCCATATAATTAAAAGATATCATATAGCAGGAATGGGAAAAGGATTCAAGGCATGATCGATTGAGGATGGAAGAATTTGGTCACTGGATGAAATTAAGACAAGGAATTATTTCTAAAATTTGCATATTTAACAACAATATGGATCAAATAGGCCTAGGCCCAGCATCCCGCTTGTCCTGACCTTTGAAAAAGGCGAAAGGAGGCCAGTGCCTCCATGGTGCGGAAGGGGCGGGCGGAGATGCGGGACCAAGCCCCAGATCAACCTTCCAGTATTTCCGCACGCCAAGAGCACATGATGCAGTCTTTTACGGTTTGGTAGGCGGGGCATTTCTCGGCATAGAGCTCAAGGGCCCTCTCTGCTTTCTCTCTGGTACCTGCGGGTATCTTCAGGTGATAATCGAGACGGATATTCGTAATCCTGAGGACACCGTCGATCTCCTCAATATCTCCTTCTACATGGGCAATGACATTTCCGGCCGATGGAATCCCCCGCGCGTCCAGCGCGGTCCCCAATGTCCCGGTCAGTCACCCGGCCACGCCGGCCACGATGTGATCCAGGGCAGCAGGATACTCGGGTCCCTCAATCTGTCGGCCGTACTTCTCCTGATAGAAGTGCCTGATGCCTCCATGAATACCGAAATGAAGTGGGTCCCTGAAGGCTTCGATGTGTGCTGTCCTGTGTGGGCCCTCATGCTTTTCAATACGGATTTTACACGTGTGTACCGGCGCCATATCCTCTCCTCCCTCCTTGCGGTTTCGGGGCTTTGCCCCAAGTGGAATGTCGGAATACTGGAACCACGAAGTAATAAATCTCCGGAAAGTGCCCTAAGGCCCTATCCGGCGTGGCCGAAAACCCAAGCCTTGCATGAACTCCATACCGAGAAACTGGCCCTGACGAGGCGTCCTGGACTCCCTGAAAGGGTTGGTGACGGACAATCCCCGTGATCAGGATTCGGTCCAAGAATTGGGGAGACCGAGCCCCTCCTTTAGGGATCCTATGACCTCTTCCGCCCTGGGGTGCTCTCCGGTAAGGGTGATCTTTCTCCTTGTATGGTCAAGGATAAGCAATTCAATCATGATTCTATGATCGGGCAGGATTTCCAGCCACTTGTCAGCCCATTCCAAGACCAGAACAGCCGGCTCGTAGAAGTACTCTTCGAGTCCCGCACCCAGGAATTCCGAAACGTGCTCCAGGCGGTATACGTCCATATGAAAGAACCTGTGCCTGCCCTGATACTCGTTTACAAGGGTAAAGGAGGGGCTGGTGATGACTTCCCCCGGCCCCAATCCCAGCCCCTGTCCAATGCCCTTTGTCAGGCATGTCTTGCCGCTGCCCAGTTCTCCTGCCAGGCCAAGGATATCACCCTCCTGAAGGTGTTGACCAAGCATTCGCCCCAGCTCGATGGTCTCTTTGTCGCTCTTGCTCAATACGGTAAGGGACGCCATTGATTGTTCCAAGACAAGCCACCCGGCCGGTTCCTACAGGCCGTGGTAAAAGTCCTGGTGGGGGGGAGGGTCTCGAAGGGGCCACTCCCCGCGGGCTAAGGGGGCCATGAGTTCAGGGAGGACATCCAGGAGGTCACCGGCAAGGATGCCTGATTCGCCCATGTCTTCGGCCAGTAGGTCCGCAGCCAAACCGTGGAGGTAAACGCCTCCGACAGCGGATTCCGCCATCGGCCACCCCCTTGCCAGGAAGCCTCCGATCAGCCCCGTGAGGACATCTCCGGACCCTCCGCTGGAAAGGGCCGGATTGCCGGTAGGATTGACGAACAGATTGCCCTCCGGTCCGGCGATGAGGGTGCGGGCCCCCTTGAGCACAAGGAAACAGCCAAAGTTCTCTGCAAAACTCAGGGCCGCCCTGACACGATCAGCCTGGATTTCGGCCGCACTGCTTCCGACCAACCTGCCCATCTCGCCGGGGTGGGGAGTGAGGATGGCCTTGTCCCTGCAGGCAGCCAGTGCCTTTGGATCCTTTGAAAGGGCGTTGATGCCATCGGCATCGATGACCATGGGAAGGGGGCTCGTCTCAACGATCCTCAGGATGAGTGCGGAGGTCTGCTCGTCCGTGGAGAGTCCCGGCCCCAGGGCGAGGGCTGTTTTCCCTTCCATGAGCCTCCTTATCTCCCCCTCGGCCTCGAGGGAGAGGGATCCCCCGGGTGTCTCAGGGAGGGGATATGTCATGGCCTCGGTCAACTTGCCTTCCAGGACGGGGTTGAGGCTCTTTGGAACGCCGAGGGTCACCAGTCCGGCACCTGCCCTCAGGGCGGCAATGGAGGCCAAGGTGGCGGCCCCTGTCTTGCCCGTGGAGCCGGCCAGGACAAGGAGGTGTCCGCGGCTACCCTTGTGGATGTCTCTCCTTTTCACGGCGAGCAGGTCAGTGAAATGAGACGGCTCTGCCAGTCGGGCCTTCTCAGGAATGCGTGCGGCAACAGAAGCCGGTATGCCAATATCAATCCGCGCCAAGCGGCCGACATAATCCGCACCCGGAAAGATGACGTGCCCCAACTTGGGAAAGCCGAAGGTTACGGTCAAGGAGGCCTTGATCGCGGAACCCAGGACCTGCCCGGAATCCGCATTGAGACCTGAGGGGATATCTATGGACATTACGGGTCGTTGAAGAGAATTGACTTCATCAATTACCCTCTTGTAAAACCCCTTTACAGGCGAATTGAGACCGGTCCCGAGAATGCCGTCCAGGATATAGTCGCACCGGTCCAGAAGCTGTCGGTGTTCATCCCAGAGTCTTTCATCAATGATGTGATGGACCTCCAGGTCCAGTCCCTTGACGATCTTGAGGTTTGTCAAGGCGTCGCCGGAGATCTTCTCCTCCGGTGCCAGGACCAGGACAGTTGTCTTAAGGCCGGTCTCCTTGAGGTACCGGGCCATGACGTAGCCGTCTCCACCGTTGTTGCCGGGACCGCAAAGGGCAACTACAAAGGCACCCCTTGGGGGACGGAAATGATCCAGGAATATCCTGGTGGCACCCCTCGCGGCATTCTCCATCAGGACGATTCCGGGGATGCCCACTTCCATTATAGTCAGACGGTCCATGTCCCGCATTTCAGCGGCCTTCACGAGTCTCATTTCACTTCTCCAGTATTACCATGGCAACACCGTAGTTACCCTCGTCCGATAGGCTGAGGTGGTAACCTGATATCTTTTCCACCTTGCAGATCTCCGAGGAACGTCCCAAAGGCCGGATGCCAGGCCTGCCTCCCGGAAAGTGGAACACCTCGATATCCTGCCACCGGAGGCCCCCTCTCATCCCGAGGCCGAGCGCCTTGGAAAATGCCTCCTTGGCCGCAAAACGCAGGGCAAAGGAGGCCGGGGGGAAGGGCCTCTTATAGCACGTTTGGATCTCATCTCTCGTAAAGACCCTGTTTATGAAACGATCTCCCCACCTGGAGATGACCTTTTCCATTCTGCGGATATCTACGAGGTCTATACCGATTCCGTAAATCATGATTCCGGGCGGGGGGTCAAAAATCTTTCACCAGGTCCACCATGTCCCTGACTGCCCTCTCGAGGCCCACCAGGACCGCTCTCGCCACTATGCTGTGCCCTATGCTGTACTCCTCTATTTTTGGGAGGGACTCGAATCTCTTTATGTTGGAGTAATTGAGCCCGTGGCCCGCGCTGATGGCCAGGTTCAGATCAGAGGAGGCGTCAACCGCCTTGACGATCCTCTCGAAACGCTCCCGGGCCTCTATCTCATTGCGGGCTTCGGAATAATGTCCGGTATGAATCTCGACAATGTCAGCGCCCGCACCGTGGGCTGCCTCGATTTGGGCGGGATCAGGATCAATGAAAAGGCTGATCTTGATCCCCTTTTCTCGCAGTCGACCGACGACCCTCCTGTAATGGTCGGTGTCAGACTTCACGTCGAGACCCCCTTCGGTGGTTAATTCCTCTCTCCTCTCCGGGACCAATGTGACAACGTCCGGGAGGATCTCCCGGGCTATCCGGATCATTTCCTCTACGGCCGCCATCTCCAGGTTGAGTTTGGTCTTCACCACCTGACGCAGTAGCCGGAGATCCCGATCTTTGATGTGTCGCCGGTCCTCCCTCAGGTGGCAGATTATCCCATCTGCGCCTGCAAGCTCGGCAATACCGGCTGCCAGAACAGGGTCAGGCTCATCGATGCCCCTGGCCTCTCTAACCGTTGCTACGTGGTCCACGTTGACGGCCAATCGTGCCATAGAATCAAACCTCCTTCACCAAAGAGAGCAACCGCGCCTGCTCTTCCTCCATGCGGCGAGCTTCCATTTCGGATCCTTCGTGATCGTAGCCCAGGAGGTGTAGGAGACCGTGAATCAGCAAACGGTAGAATGTATCCTGCACGGGTTCTCCGATACATCTTGATTCTTCCCGGGCCCTGTCCGCTGAAATGACGACGTCCCCGAGCAGACCCGTGTCCGGGTCAGGCCCGGGTCCCTTCCACATGGGGAACGCCAGCACATTGGTGGGTTCCTTCTTCCCCCGGTATCTCTCGTTAAGGGCCTTTATTTCATCATCGCCGGTTATCAGGATGCTCAACTCAGTGTCAGGACAACCCAAGTCTCTTAAGACCGTTTCCAGTCTCTGTCTTATCCGCGGGTTCCTCAGCCCGGTGATTCTCCGTTTGGATTTGATGAGTATTGCCATTTCTCGCCCTTTTCGGTGTTTTTTGAACTGTGTCAGCTTCGGGATACTCCACTCGCTGGTGGAAGATCCCGCTCAGGGTGGTGTTGAAGCTCTTGGCAATCTCGTGGAGATCCTTCAAGGTCAGTTCGCATTCGTCTAATTGGCCGTCGGAGAAGGCCTTGTTGATGATCTTTTGAACCATACCCTGGATTCGGGCGGGTGTGGGGTCCTTGAGAGACCTTGAGGATGCCTCTACCATGTCAGCGAGCATGACCAGACCTGCTTCCTTGGTCTGGGGCTTGGGTCCGGGGTACCGGAAGTCTTCTTCGTTGATTTCTGATGATTTGACCCCTTTAGCCACCATGCGCTCCTTTGCCTTGTGATAGAAATAGGAGATCAGGCTCGTACCATGGTGTTGTTGGATGATATCAATGATTTCCCGGCCCAGTTTATACTCCTTGGCAAGCTCCACACCTTCCTTGACGTGTGATATGAGTATGAGGGCGCTCATGGAGGGGGCAAGTTTCTCGTGCCTGTTTTCTCCACCCTTCTGGTTTTCAATGAAGTAGAGGGGCTTCTTCATCTTGCCCATGTCGTGGTAGTAGGCGCTTACTTTTGCCAAGAGAGGATTGGCGTTGACGGCCTTTGCCGTCGCTTCCACCATGTTGCTGATAATGACGCTGTGGTGATAGGATCCGGGGGCCCTCACCATGAGTTCTCGAAGTAGGGGCTGATCAAGACTGGCCAGCTCCAGGAGCTTGATATCCGTCGTGAAACCAAATGCCATCTCAATCAAGGGAATCAGCCCTGCAGCGATGACCCCAGAAAGAACCCCCCCGACAAATGCGGAGGCGGCAACCAAAAGGGGTTCGAGGGAATTTGAGGAGCCGAGGATGGTCATCACAGAAAGACCAAGCACAACATTCACCAAACCCACGAAAAGGCCTGTCTTTATGAGGATACCCCGTTCATTGCAATTCCTGACACCGTAGGATGCCACAAGACAGGGAATAAGGAAATAGATGAAGAATTCAATGCTCCCCCCGGTCAAGATACAGGAAAGCACGGAGATGGCCAAAGAGAAGGCAATGGCACTCCGCAGGCCCTGAAAGATGGCCACCAGCATGGAGCCGCAGGCAACAGGCATTGCATACAGCAGTGTCTTGGATGATAGAATGCCTATGAATCCTCTTGCGGCCTCCTCAGCAATGAGGCTGTAAGACCACATAAAGAGGAATATCCCGAAAAGGAGACTCCCATCAAAGAGGATTGTCTTTTTGTCCACCAAAGTGGTCCTGTTTCCCTTGAAACCCAGCATGTGCAAGGCTAGAAGGAGACAGCCCAGTAATATGGCCATCGCCGGAATCGGGGCGATTCTCTCCAGCCGGTTTCTCAGCCTCATCTCGGCAGAGAGCTTTAGGATATGTTCGGATCCTATGCGTTCTCCTTCCCGGATAATCATCTCGCCCTTCTTGATCTGATAATAGCTCGGTTTAACCGCCTTTCGGGCCAGATCCTTTCGTGCTTCCGTCTCGCGCTGATTAAAGGTTAGGTTTGGTTTGACAAGTGCCTGGGCGAGTGCAGTGGAGGTCTCCATGATCCCGGTGTCTTCGCCTCCGGCCAATTCCCTGACGAGTTCCGCGATGAGGGACTTTGCTTCGGCCGGGTCGCAAAACCGATTTGCGTCGGTGACGGTGGTCTCCTTTTTCGAACCGATATCATGAAGGATGATGCCCCCCCTTTCGATCTGGTTGAGGAGCATTTCCCTGTTCCCGAGCACCCCCTTCGCAAAGACCCTGGTGAGGGCCCTCGTGACGGTTTCTTGGACCCTCACCGGGAACCCTAATTCAAGCAGTTGCTCAAACAGGCTGCCATAGGGCTGGATTTCGAGGATATTGAAGAAAAGGACCTCCAACTCATCAATTGAAGGGGAGACCTCCGGTGGAATGCCATCCTTTTTGAGTTCTCGCCCCAGTTCCTCACCTTGCGTTGGCCCTCCTGTCGACAGATGACTTCGTACGGCTTTGAAGGCCTCTCCCATCCTTTGGGCAACATTTGAAGCCGACCTGTCGAAGTCGTACACGGAGAGGACTTCCTTGGCTGCCTTTTCCCTCTCCTTTTCGGTCAAATCCTTGTTTTCGATGAGCAGATCCTCGGATGCCTTTATGTCCCGTTCAGCAATGTCTCCTATATCATAGATCTCATTCCTCACAAGGATATCAGGAAAGAGAAATAGGGCTATGAGAGTGCTCAGGATGAGAAGGGCGCACCATGCAAAGGTCCCTGTTGGTGGCCTGGCAGCGTTCATCTTGGACTGTTTGCTCCGAGGGGTCGTTTCCCTGTCATTCTTCTTGGGTGCCTTTCCCTTGGTGAGTAAGTCTATCTTAACTTTGTCTGTCATATGAGACCTTCGTAAGATCAATGGGAGTTTGGGGTCTTTTCCTTCTCCATCCTTTCATAGGCATCGATGATTTCCTGGACCAGGGGGTGTCTTATGACGTCATCCCTGGAAAAATATACAAACTTGATGCCCTTGATATCCTTGAGTACGTCCCTGGCTTCGATCAAGCCGGATGTCTTTCCCTCGGGCAGGTCGGTTTGAGTTATGTCACCCGTAATGACCGCCTTAGAACTGAACCCGAGCCTCGTCAAGAACATCTTCATCTGTTCCGTTGTTGCGTTCTGGGCCTCATCCAGGATGACGAATGAGTCGTTCAAGGTCCTCCCTCTCATGAAGGCAAGGGGGGCCACTTCAATGACACCCCTTTGAATGAGGCGTGAGCCGTCTTCGAAGTCCATCATGTCGCGCAGGGCGTCATAAAGAGGTCTCAGGTAAGGGTTGACCTTTTCATAAAGGTCTCCCGGCAGAAAACCGAGATGTTCTCCGGCCTCCACCGCGGGCCTGGTTAGCACAACCCTGTTGACCTCCTTCTTGACCAGGGAAGAGATCGCCATGGCCATAGCCAAATAAGTTTTTCCAGTACCGGCAGGGCCGATCCCGATGACGATGTCATATCTTCTGATGCTGTCGATGTATTCCTTCTGGTTTATGCTCTTGGGAGTGATAGTCTTTTTGTTTGAAGGGATGTATACCTTGTCCAAGAATATCTTCTTGAGTTCCGCCGAGGGATTGGCGCTCAGTATGCGAACGGCATAGGATACGTCATTGGCATATACGGGGTATTCATTGCTGAGTATCTCGTAGAGCTGGCACAGGACCCTTTCTGCGAGGTCAACCTCCCAGTCTCCTCCCCGGAGGGTTAGATTGTTTCCTCTGACATCAACGGAAACCCCTATTTTGTCTTCCAGCAATCTCAGGTGCGAATTGCGCTCGCCACAAAGCATCCTTATCAGATCGTGATCCTCGAAGGATATCTGCTTACGAACCAGCGGGATCTTCTTGGCAGGTTTGTCCTCCAATCCTCACTCCCCCATGGCCTGGACAATGACGCGCCTCTTCCTCGCCCTGTTGTCGAAGTCCAGTAGGACCACTTGCTGCCACGTGCCCAGGGTCAAGAGACCATTGACGATGGGGATATGCAGGGACGGCCCGAGTATCGCGGCCCTCACATGAGAGTACCCATTGCCATCTCCCCACGCCTTGTCGTGCTCATAATAGATGTCCTCGGGGGCGATCCTCTCTATGGCCCTCTTCAAGTCATTGACCACGCCCTTTTCATATTCGATGGTGGTGAGGGCGGCGGTTGAACCCGGTATGAAGAGGGTAACCGATCCCATGGAGATCCCTATCCCGGAAATGACCTCCGTGACCGTGGGGGTCAAATCGATAATATCGGTCCCGGCCGTGGTGTTTACATGAAATTCCCGTGTTTCTATGTCCATAACAGGATCGCCTCTCCCCAAAAAGATCAGGATGCGTGGCAAATATGCACCGGTTTCCCTCAAGGACAAAGGCGCAAGGCATTCAAATTGATCATCCATGCCTTACGCCCTTTTATATGACGTCGAAATGGCTTAAACAGTTCAAGAGTATAAACCCTAAAATGTAAAAGTCAACCCTGATCACTGTTTCTTACCAGAAGAGCAATTCCTCCACAGGAGCCATTTTTGTTTTCTGTTGTTGTTTATCATAGGTCATGGCTTGATGCAAGGAAAAGCGGGAGGGGAAGGGAATTTCGAAAATGGCTTCAACATATTGACTATATTGGATATTTGCTATGAATAGATGTCTTTTCGAGCTTTTTCCTTTCATCTCAGGCGGCTCGCGGATCCGCGGAATCGGGGTTATCACGGGGCCCTGGCGCACCTGGCGCATCATCGGGTATTCCTCCGGGTTCGGGCCGCACTTTTCCCCGCAGCTCCTGCAGTCATCGCCTGCGTGTCCGGCACACGGCTCCCTTCTTGGCTGATTCCCAATTCTTTTCCCTTGGAGTGTAACTTAACGCTGTGGACGGGTGAATTTTTTCGTTGAAATATGCGCAGTTTTGATATTTAAGATAAACGCATGTACCCAGAGATAGAATTGATGGTCCGCATGGTCCGGGCCCCCGAGGGAGACCTTTCCGGACCTAACAACGCGGAGTTGCGAAGGGGATGAGCATGTCACAAAAGACAGCGATTGTTGTAGGAGGAGGTATAGCCGGAATCCAGGCCGCCATTGACTTGGCAAACATGGGAATCAAGGTCTATCTCATTGAAAGGAAACCCAGCATAGGTGGTCGCATGGCACAACTGGACAAGACATTTCCAACAAATGATTGTGCCATGTGCATCCTTGCCCCGAAGATGATCGAGTGTGCAAACCATGAAAACATCACCCTCTTGACATACTCCGAATTGCTCGAAGTGAAGGGAAAACCAGGGAACTACAGGGCCAGGATACTCAAAAAGGCCCGCTACGTAGATGAAGACAAATGCGTTGGGTGTGGAGATTGTGCCCAGGTTTGCCCGGTGAAAGTCCCGGATGATTTCAACGGAGGGCTGGGTAAGAGGGGGGCCATCTACAAGTATTTCCCTCAAGCTGTTCCTTCCACGTATGTCCTGACAAGAAAAGACAGGGCTCCTTGTACCCTTACCTGCCCGGCGGCCATACATGTCCAGGGTTACATTCAGCTCATCGGGCAGGAGAAGTATACAGAGGCGATTCAACTCATCATGAAGCACCTGCCCTTGCCGGGAGTCCTCGGGCGGGTGTGTCCACATCCCTGTGAAGCCAAGTGCAGGAGGAAAGATGTGGACGAGCCCGTGATGATAAGGGATTTGAAACGGTTTGCCGCCGACAGAGTGGACTTGAACAAACTCCCCCGACCCGAAATCAAAGAGCGGAAAGAAAGGGTGGCGGTCGTAGGATCAGGTCCGGCAGGGCTTACAGCGGCCTATTACCTGCGCCTCAAGGGGTACCAGGTGACCGTGTTTGAGGCCTTGGCGGTCCTTGGGGGCATGCTTCGAGTAGGCATCCCGGATTATCGCCTGCCTCCCGAAGTCTTGGACAAGGAGATCGATCATATCCTGAGTCTTGGCATAGAGGTGCAGACCTCTAAGAGATTGGGTCCGGACTTTGGCCTGGATGATCTGAAAGGGGATGGATACGGGGCGATCTTTCTGGGCACTGGCGCCCATGTGGGTTTGAAGCTGAGGGTGCCCGGTGAGAACGAATTGCAAGGTATACGGGACGCCATTGAATTCTTGAGGGCGGTGAATCTCGGGGAGAGGCGAATACCGGGTAAACGGGTCGTTGTCATTGGCGGAGGCAACGTCGCCATAGACGTCGCGAGAACGGCCCTCCGACTTGGCTCAGAAGAGGTGAGTATCGTGTATCGTAGGAGCCGAGAAGAGATGCCTGCCTATCCGGAAGAGATCGAAGATGCCCTGGAGGAAGGGATACAGATTCGTTACCTGACATCACCGGTGCGCTTTCTCGGGAACAAGGGAAAGGTAACAGGGTGCGAGTGCATAGTGAACCAACTGGGAGAGCCCGATTCCAGTGGCCGAAGACGACCGGTACCCATCGAAGGCTCAGAGTATGTCATCCCTTGCGATACGATCATCCCTGCAATCGGCCAAAAACCGGATCTTGGGTGGGCCGGGGACCTTTCGGGCCTCGAAAGAAGCCGGCAGGGCAATCTGGTCGTCAACCCGGACACCATGCAGACGTCTCTGCCGGATGTTTTTGCCGCCGGAGACCTGGTCACCGGCCCGGCCACGGTGATCGACGCCGTGGCCTCCGGGCGAAGGGCTGGGGAATCGATACACCGGTACCTGAACGGCGAGGACCCGGAGGTCTATGCAAAGGAACTTTCAAGTAAGAGACACACGGGTCGAGACTGGAGGGAAATCGAGGAGGATATCGAGCGCAAGGGTCGAGCGCCAATGCCCAAAGGACCCGCCAGGGAGAGGACGGTCTCTTTTGAGGAAGTCAGCGCCGGCCTCAGGGAAGGGGACGCCTTTTCGGAGGTCCAAAGATGTCTGAATTGCGGTCTGTGCTCGGAGTGCTATCAATGCGTGGAGGTATGCAAAGCGAAGGCCGTGAATTTCCATCAAAGGGACGAGGTGATCTCGGTAGAGGCGGGTGCGGTCATTCTTGCAACAGGGTTCGATCTCTATGACGTCTCTCCTTTGATGGAATACGGCTGGGGAAAAATGAAGAACGTCCTGACCTCCATGCAGTTCGAGAGGATGTTGTCAGCTTCCGGCCCGACCGAAGGCCATTTGGTCAGACCCTCCGACCACATGGAACCCAAGAGATTGGCTTTCATCCAATGCGTAGGATCCAGGGATGTGAGACACAAGAGGTACTGCTCGGCCGTTTGCTGCATGCACTCCACCAAGCAGGCCATCCTGGCCCGAGAGCATGTCCCGGGGATCAGGTCGACCATATTCTATATGGACATGAGAGCGAGCGGAAAGGGTTTTCAGGAGTATGTCCGAAGGGCGAAGGATCAGTACGAGGTGGAGTACATCAGATCCCGACCCGGGAGGATCACCGAGGAGGAGACGAACAAGAACTTGCTGATCCACTTCGAGGATACGGTGAAAAGGGAATACAGGGTCGCGGAGTACGATATGATCGTGCTGGCTCAAGCCCTTGTCCCTTCCCACAATAACATGGCAGTTGCCAGCGCATTGGGTGTTGAGTTAGATGAGTTCGGCTTCGTAGTTGCGCCGGGAGAGCCGGCTGACCCATTCGTTACGACCAGAGAGGGGATTTTTGGATGCGGGTTTTGTCAGTCGCCCATGGATGTGCCTGATGCGGTGTTGAGGGCCTCAGCAGCGGCGGCCAAGGTCGCCGAAAAACTGGCCAGCCTTCCATGAAGGGACATAGATAAATGTCATTGAGAATAGGTGTTTTCGTCTGCCATTGCGGCACCAACATAGGCGGAATAGTGTCCGTTCCCGAAGTTGTGGAATACGCGCGCACTTTGCCGAACGTGGTATGCGCGGAAGGGAACCTTTATACCTGTTCCGAGGATGGTCTGGCATCAATCCGGACTAAGATCCAGGAGGAAGGACTCAATCGTGTCATTGTTGCATCATGCACACCTCGTACCCATGAGCCGCTGTTTCGAAAGAACTGCGAGCTGGCAGGTCTGAACAAATACCTCTTCGAGTTCGTCAACCTCAGGGAACATTGCTCCTGGGTCCACATGAACATGCCTGAAGAAGCAACTGAGAAAGCCAAAGACCTCGTCCGAATGGGGGTTGCCAAGGCGTCTCTTCTGTCTCCTGAAGAGGATCTTACATCTCGTGTACTTCGCACAGCCATGGTTGTTGGGGGTGGCATCTCAGGGCTTTCGGCTTCCATTACGCTCGCCAAGCAGGGATACAATGTGGAGCTGGTAGAGAAAAGGGGCACGCTCGGTGGAATCTTGAGGAATGTGGGCCGGATCTTTCCCAAGAATGAGCCTTCCTCGAAGATTATGGACCCTCTCATCCATGAAGTCTCGGATCACGACAGGATCAGGATCCATCTTGGTGCCGAATTGCTGGATGTTAAGGGATTCATAGGGAATTTCAGGGCCGTTGTGAAGACGAACTCCCATATCGAGGAACTCAAAGCCGGAACCATTATCGTTGCCACGGGCGCGGCTGAACTGAAACCCGCGGGGAATTTTGGATACGGGCAGTTCGATAATGTATTGACGCAATTGGACTTCGAGGAGAAGTACGCGGCCAATTATCAGGGGCTGAACAAGGTGGTCATGATAAATTGCGTTGGAGCGAGGGTGGAAGAAAGGACCTATTGTGGCCGTTTCTGTTGCACGACCGGGCTTAAGAACGCCTTGCTGATCAAAGAGTCAAACCCCGGTGCCGAAGTGAGCATCCTCCAGAGGGACATCATGGCACCGGGGATCATACATGAAGACTATTATCGACAAGCCCTCAGATCAGGAATCAGGTTCATCCGTTACAATACCGCCAGACCGCCGCGGGTCTTGGGTATCGGTCGCGTGGCAGAAAAGGTGGAGGTGTACCACGAACTTACCGGCAAGGAGCTATCCTTGGACGTGGATCTCGTCGTATTGAGTACGCCCATGATCCCACAGGCAGACAACGAGAAACTCTCAAAGGTCATGCGAATCCCAATCGGTAACGACGGATTTTTTCTGGAGGCCCACCAGAAGCTGAGACCCGTGGAGTTTCCATCCGACGGTATATATATAGCCGGCTGTGCGAGATTCCCTGCGAGTGGCTCGGAATGTCTTGCTCAGGGGTATGCGGCAGCGGCAAAGGCCGCCATTCCCATGGCACAAGAAAAGGTTGTCGCAGAAGCTTATACGGCGGTCGTGGACAACCTGAAATGTTCGGGCTGCGGAAGGTGCCTGGAAATCTGCCCCTTCAATGCCATTGACTGGACCGAGCCTGATTCAGCAGGTGGTCACGGGAATGCTGCCCATGTTAATCCGGCGGAATGCAAGGGATGCGGATTATGCGTTGCCTCCTGCCTGAGCAGTGCCCTTTTCTTGAAGGGATATACCGACGAAGAGATACTGGCGATGGTAAATACGATGGTAGAAAACTAGGAGGGCCAAGCACCTTGGCCGCCTGGAGGACGATCGGCCGGGAAAGCTCGGGACCAACGTGGAAGGCTGCCGTAAAAGGCCCAGGGCAGGGAAGGGAAAACGGGTGGCTGTCAATGCCCGTTAAGGGATCCCTAGAGGGAATGGTCAATGGGTGAGACAAGCAGAGACAGTTTTGACGAGGAAAGGAACTCCAGGCCTGAATTGAGAAAGGTCATTGAGGAGCTGTTCGCGGCGAACGGGCTGAATTACTGCCTGGAATGCGGGAAGTGTTCGGCTCTGTGCCCCATGTTGGAGTTCTATGGCGAATATTCCTATGAACGCTCTCCAAGGGGTGTGGTAGAGCAACTGATTATCGATCCTGAAGGCACCGAAACCGAGGCACTGTGGTATTGTCTTGCCTGCCATGAGTGTACCCGGTATTGCCCCTCGGGAGTTACATTTCAAAACTTCATCATAGGCCTGAGGGAAGACCTTGTAGAGCGTGGATATAGGAAGCATGCTCGCTTTTGCGACGTGTGCGGTTCCTACCTGATGCCCGCAAAAGAATTTGAATACCTGAGAAAGAGGCCTGACTCCAAATTAGATGACGGATTGCTTGCTACGTGTCTCAGATGCAAAAGGGAGCATTACAGAAAGGTAGTCCATCGTTCGGCCCGCTGGCCCAAGGAGGGCGGCGCGAAGGGGAACGAGCCGGTCAGCCAGTCCTGAGACGAGTTTTTCGCTTTCCATGCCGCCCAAGACCTCCCATTGATATCCTCGATCAGGAAATCAGATCCGCGGCCCTGACTATGGGGGTTTTTCTGTTGACAGCCAATTACTATTTGTATATATTCACCTGTTTTGTTCGGCAGTTGATGTATCTTTTTGTGGCATGTCGCATTAATCCATAATGATATCAGATAGTTAATGCCCCTCAATCAGGGTTGAATTATTTCGATAAAGAGAGCTGAGACAGGAACCTACTTCTCAGGAAAGATTGACGACCCAAGGGCAGGGTTTATTCCTCCTGTGCGTCCTGGCTGAAAACCACGGATTGTCAGTGGTTGAAGGTACAAGAAGCGCGTATGTTTTCGAATAATGTGACTACAAGCCGGACGGATAACTGCCTCGAAGCCGCAGGAGGAGCCGGGTGAGCTTCGGGGGAACAGGGACTTGCTCCTGGGGACCTACTGACAAATGTCTTAATCAGGTGGAACGGGGACTTTGATACTTCCTGTGGTTCGATTGTTTGGTTTCTCAGCGCAAGCAGCTTCTGGATTGAAGGTTCAGCATGGAAACGATAGTATCTGTCAGGCCTTTGATAGCCATTGGAGCATCTCTTTTTGCCCCCCTATTGATTATTCTCTTCCATGATAAAGAAAACCTAAGAGAATCCTCCACTTTTCTGGCCGCTCTCGTAAAATTCTCCGTTGTTTTATCCATGGTTCCTTTGCTGCTTCAAGGCAGAGAGATAACCTACACCTTAATTGAAATCGTACCGGGCGTATCCCTTGGATTCAGGGTTGATGCTTTTGGGTTATTGTTTGCGCTGGTGTCGTCATGTTTGTGGATTGTGACGTCGGCTTACTCTATTGGTTATATGCGGGGGTTGGACGAGCACAGTCAGACGAGATATTTTTGTTATTTTGCCCTGGCCCTCTCTGCGACCATAGGGGTGGCCTTTTCGGCCAATCTGCTGACTCTCTATCTGTTTTACGAGATGCTTTCCTTTGCGACGTATCCTTTGGTGACGCATCATCAGGACCTGGAGGCGCGCGGTTCCGGGAGGAAGTATTTGTTTTACATTGTGGGTGGATCTATTGGTCTTGTTTTGCCTGCGATGGTGATCTGTTACGGGTTGGCGGGGACCCTTGAGTTTACGGCCGGGGGTTTTTTGGCCGGGAAGGGTTCCGGGGTTTTGATTGGTGTGTTGGTGTTGATGATGCTTTTTGGTTTTGCCAAGGGAGCTGTGATGCCGTTTCATTCCTGGCTGCCTGCTGCGATGGTTGCGCCTACGCCGGTCAGTGCCTTGTTGCATGCGGTTGCGGTGGTGAAGGTGGGTGTATTTAGTATAGTGCGTGTTTTGACGGGTGTATTTGGGGTTGGGTTGTTGTCGTCTTTGGATTTTGGTGTCGTGGTGAGCTATATTGCCTCATTTACCATCATAGTGGCTTC
>JAFDHO010000144.1 GCA_019308745.1 Deltaproteobacteria bacterium | reverse complement strand
GCCGTCATCAGGACCCAGTCCTGGCCCAGTTCCTCCGCCAGGGCTTGCAGGCCGGCGAAGGCCCCAAAGAGACTTCCGCGAAAGAGCCCGAACCCTTCGTAAGCCCAAGGGTTCTCAATGCGCCCTGGATCAGGATGGACGATGACGGTGCGGCTGTCCACGTCGCGGATCAATTCTCGCGCCGCCCCTTGTTCCTGTGTCTCTATGGTTTTGGCGATGCGATCCGCCATAGCGAAGCGACTGGTTCTGAGTCCTTCCAGCAGCTGTTGATCAGCCTCCTCATGGGCCGCATTGACAATTGCCAACTCAGTGTGAAAGTCAAACACCTCTCCGGTGCGCTCGGCAAGGGCTGCCCAGGTCTTCTCGCAGATTTCCGTCTGGATGCGGAGATAGGGGGCGTAGTTGGGACCACCATCCTTGTTAACAGGGAGGCGGTAGACCCATACGTCTCCTTCCTCTCCCTGGTAACGGGCGCAACGACCGGCCCTTTGGACGACTGAGGCGGCAGGGGCCAGCTCGGTGTGGAGCTGGCGGCTGGTAATGTCCAGTCCGACTTCCACAACCTGCGTGGCAACAAGGATGGCGCTCTTGTGACTGGAGTCATCCCTATTTTTGCCGAATTCCCGTCGCAGCCATTTCTCGTGTCTGTCGCGGTCGCTGGGAAGAAATCGGCTGTGCAAGAGTCGCACTTCCACTTCGGTTCCGGCCATCCGACGCAGTTCCTCAAAAAGCGCCTGGGCTCGTTCCACCGTGTTGCAGATGGCAATGGAACGTCCCTCGTGCCTGTCCAATACCGCCCGGGCCGTCAGCTCGCCGTCCACAATGTGAACCCGGCGTGTTTTTTTCTGCGAGGGCATAGCGGCCAAGCCCTCTGGCGACAACACAAGCGGCTCAGCGTCCAAATCCCGGGCAAGTGATCCAACCATCTCCTCCGAAAGGGTGGCGCTCATGGCGATGAAAGGGACGATGCCGCGAAGCAGCCGCAGCAGATGGAGGGTGGTCGGCAGGCTGGAGTCAGGGTCAAAGAGGTGGAGTTCGTCAAAGACCAAGTAGGAGGAGAGCACGGCCCCGGCGTTGAGGTTCCCCTGCCCCAAGCTGAGAGAGTAGGGAATGTTGAGAAAATTGCTCAGAGTTTGGTCGATAGTGGTAAAGACCAGATTGCCCTCAAGGCGGGGGTCCTCGGGGCGGCCGCCGGTCTGGATGGTAACGTCCATTGGGCGAATGAAGCCGAAATTCAGCGTTCGGTCCTGGTATTCGTCCCAGAACTGATTGGCCAACACCCTCAGCGGCACGGAATAGATACACTTGCGGGGGAAATCGTCGCCGCACTCCCAGGCCCGGAGGAAGGGATAGAGAGCGGCTCGCGTCTTACCAGAACCTGTAGGTGCTTGCAAAATCACAGCCTTACCCGATAAGATCAGATCGCAAGCTTTTTTTTGAAATGGATATAATTGCATCAGGATACCGTCGAACAACCACCTTCCCCTCAGAATTACACTTTCATCTTGCTCCTAACTACCTCAAATGAAATCTATGCTAACGGTGCTATCCAAGGTACAAAAAACAAGCGGATCAACACTGCCTGAAAGAAGCTAACAGGGTAAACCCGCTGTTCGGGAAGGCCACGGTCAGGAACGATTTCAGGGAATTTACCACATAATTGCGGGCCATGTAATCGGCAATGGCGTCATAATCTGCTTCGACCAAATCCTCTGGCCTCGCTTTGCCCACAAAGGCTGTGATCGTGGCGAGCCCCACGTCCACCAAAGGGTGGCCTGTAAACGACGGCATTCCTTCACCACCTTTCAAATCAATAGGGCTGCTTCCCATGGGTCAAATTTGCGATGCCCTCTAATTCATAACCGAGCATCGACATGCTCCCTAGCCGTCCTGCTTCCCGCAAGGCCTGGAGATCCAAGCTCTAGTAGCGAGGTGGTAGTAACCAGCCTTTGGGGCGCAAGGCCTTGGAGGCCGGGACTGGCCTGTCAGGATTTCCTCCCCGGGTGTATGGAAGGGCATGCATCTCCACTGGGAACCACTCGGGTTGATAGACAGGCTGCCGGCAAAGCTGGTCGCTGCTCGCCAAAGGATACTTTCCACCTCTCAAAGGCCATCTTGTACTTCCCTGTACAATTGCTCGAACGTTTCCAGAATGTCCTGTCCAGCCACGTCGGCGAACCTGGGCAGCCAATCGCGGATGTACGCCACATCAACGGTCTGCTTGCGTAAGATTGTGCGCACATCCTCTAAATCGCGAGGTCGCCCGGCCAGCATCTTGTGAATGATTACATCTTCGGATGCAGCAAAGCGCACGGGCACACCTCCTATGGTGACGGTATGCGCCCGTTCTATCGCTTGCGACTCGTAAGGGGTCCAAGAGAATATGAAATCCACGCGCAATCCGCTGGATTCGTGCAGTGTAGGAAGGACCCACGTTTTCTCCACAAAGGCAGCCGGATCCCCCACCAAAACTCGCAAGTCCATTTCCTGCACCACGCCCAGCACCAGTGGCAGTTGCACCGGTTCCAGACCAAGGGTGACATCAATATCCCTGGTGAGTCGCGGCTCTCCGTAAACCAGAACCGCCTGGCCTCCGATTACCATATAGGGAATGTGCGCCCTTTCAAGGGCCTGTGCCAAATCAGTCAGTGGGTTCGACATAGGTGTTTAGCATCCGTGCCAGGTTGATATCGTTTTCGAGCCCCTCCAGAGGGTCTTGAGGAGGCCAGGCGTCTGCATCCCGTGCCATGTCCAACAGGGTCCAGAAAATCCGGATGTTGGCCTCCGGGTCGGACGGGTTGCTTTTTTGCCAATAGGAATCCCATCTCCTCAACGCATCAGGGTCACGAATCATGTTCCCCCCTCCTCACAGACTAATAAATTACTCCTCTCACATCCTCTTTAGCCGTGCAGCCTCTCGTAATGCCTGCAGGTCCAATATTTCGGCCACTTCATAGCGCGGTGGGACAGCACCTGCCACCGGCCGCAACCGGATATGGGCAGGGAAATATCCGCACCTCCCATGAATTTCCGCCAACAGGGCCACGGCCACATAGTTCCGCGACGACGTATTGACCAATAGCGTCAGCGTCTGCCAACAGACATATCAAAGATCTGCCTCCCCGGCCAGGACCCTCACCCGGGGCACAAATGGCCGCTGTCTGTCTATGTCGCCATGCACCTCGATAACCCGATCCACCTTCTTTGCGGTTAGCGTGTCGATTCGCGCCAGGTGCTCGTCCAAGACCAGATGAGAAAAGAAGGGAGAAGCATTTGGACCTCTAGGATCATGCTTTCCTGGAATAATTAGAACCGCCTGACACTTGTTTCCATAGCTCTCCTCAAGGATGACTTTCCCTCGAAGCTTCTTGTCCCTTTGCTCTAAGAGACTTAATGTACTCCAGAAAACTCAACCCCGATAGCTCCGCCTGTCTGGCAAGCACTTTTCTTGCAATGTGAATCTGTTGCAGGGCTGGGTCAGCAGGGAAATCTTCCTCCACCTTTCTCTTGATTTCAGTCATTTCCTCATGCGTGATCTCGACCATTTTATGCCTCCTATAATATCTCAGCCGGCGTCATGATCTCTATTTGCCTAAACCCTTTCAGCGTGTTGACCATTTTCACAATATCCCTGGTTTTCCTCCTGACCAAATGTCTGAAATTCCAGCTCAGGAGAAAATCCATATCATTCAATACCGCCACAGCAACGTGATACTCATCTTCCGGATAAGAATCTGGAACAGCTCCGTACCTCAAGTACTCCTCGGCTAATCTCTCGGCATCATTGGTCAACTCAATAACCGAAAACTTTGCCACCTCGCTCTTCATTTTCTCACGCAGATCTGCCTCAGGAGTTCGCTCGATTTCAGCAATAGTGACATCGGATATGAAAATATCAAGCCCAAGCGCTTCTTCGAAAAAAGATCGAGTTAGTTCTCTTCGCTCAGGATTTGTTTCATCATAGAGCGCTGAAACTACAGAAGTGTCCAGGTAGACCCTAATCCTTGTCTTCATTCTCTACCCTCACCAACATGCCAATTGTTGCCAAAACACGTTTCAAAATCTCGCCATAATTAAGGTAGCCATCCGAAACATGATAGCATTCAAGATCGGCGACGTACATCATTCATGTGGCTTTGAAACATCTTTTCGAACTCCGAATGCCTCTGACCCTATGATTCTTCAGACCCCGTTTCAGTAGCGAATCCGTTCGAGCCCTCTTTCTTCCTCCTGACCCCGTCCCTCACCCCTGGAGGTCCAGCACATCAGCCACTTCGTACTGGGGTGGGACACCGCCCGGTAGGCTGGGTATCTTTCTCAGAAGTGATGCGACCATAGGAATTGATCACCCGTGCCATGTGGATGTCGGCTTCCAGGCCTTCCAACAAATCCTTTGGAGGCCAGGCCTTGAGTACCACAACCAATTCATGGAGTCCTTCAAGTATCCGGATCTTTTGTTCGAAGCTGGGCCGGTCTTCCCGGACGTATCTCCTCTCAAACTGTTCCCATAGTCTTCTATCTCGAATCATTGCACCCTTTCCTTCCCGAATATCTCGACACCACACCGAGTCGCCGCTTGTTGGAGGGCCTCGTCCTGGGTGGCAAGAGGCAGTCCCAATCTCATTGCCAGGTCCAAATAAGAGGCGTCATAACTCGATAGGCCATGCTCCCTGGCCAGGTTCAACACCTCGCTGAAGATCCGGTCCGCAACGTCTCCCTCCACTTCAATTGGCAACTGCCGCAGCAGGGCCAGGAAACGGATCGTGTCCGCTTTAGTCAACCGACCTCTGCGTTCAGCCACCACCAAAGCATTGGATACCTCCAATGGCCAAATCGCAGGTGCAAAAGCGCTTCCCTCGGTCAACGCTTCCAGGACAGCCTCCGTGTAAGGGCTTGTCTCGTCCTCAAAGGCCCATCCCAGCGTGACAGAGGCGTCCACGACAAAGTACGGCCCAGGCATTTATCGTCGCCCCTCTTCAATTATCTCACGAATGCGAAGGCGCTTCAGCCGACGCCCCTGCCGAAAGGCCTTTATCTGCGCCACTACCTCACCGGGAGAGGCCTGCGTAGAGGCAGGACTCAGAACCGCTACAGGTCTCCCGTGCTTTGTGATGACTATGCGGTCGCCCCTGGCCACCTTTTCTAACAGCTCTGAAAGCCGAGTTTTTGCCTCGTAGGCACCCACCTTTGTCATTTCCTTTTTCTCCATTTAGACTAGTCGTAGACTAGTTTAATTCAACATCAAGGAAATATCAACCCTCTAGGGGTTGTCGGGTTGTGTTGGGTCCAGGGGTTGTGCGGGGTTGTGGGTTCGCCCGTGGCACTCATGGCTCCTTTCTTAAAAGGTCCATTTGCTAGGCAAAAATACCGTTTTAAGCCCTAAAATCGGCCGATATTGCCGTCATTACTTAAGGTTTTCAAGCTGTTGTCTTGGCCGACCCCAGCAAGCAGCACAAAAAGAATCCTCTCTCCTACAATGTGTGAATTAGGTTTTCTCATGGCCCATGCCTGACGTTCGGGCGCAATCAAGGACAAAATGAATAATAAGGTGGCCTCTTACAAGAGCTGCTTCGAACTGGCGGCTGTAGTCGAATGGCATAAGTCGCGTAACAGGCAGGAGAAGCACTGCAGATGGTGGAGCGGCGTCTCATTTCTCTGGCCTTTTCCGACAAATTTTGCTCTATATTTAGGCCAATTAATAAAGAATGTAAAGGCAAAAGCTCCACTGCGACAGAGCTATGTGCGAGCAGGTTATTTTTGCATGTGGAATGGGGTTGTGGCACCAATCTACTATTCGGTTCTAAGGCGTCTCAATTCTTCCAAGTTATTTTTGGCAAGGTCGTAACCAGGGGGAGACAGATCAACAGCCTTCTTGAGTACAATTCCCGCCTCACTGTATTGTCCCGCCTCCACGAGAGTCCACCCCAGGTCCGTCAAATAGAGATGATTCAAGGGATCAAGATCAACCGCGACCCTGCCCTCTTGAATAGCTTTTGAAAAATCTCCCAACCTCCCGTAACAATAGCTTATGCCGTTATGAAAAACAGCAGTGTTCGGGTGCTCGCTAATGGCAGACAAATACAGCCGAACCGCACCTTCAAACTCCTCATTTTCGATCAGAAAATCGGCTGCTTTCTCAATGATTTTTCCGCACCAGATAATAGTTTTTGCGCAGATTCAATTTGACTCATGTGCCTCTTCCTCCTATACTCTTTTCTAAAGCCTACCATCACGGCCTTATTTGAAGACAGGGTTAGAATAGCAAGTCCCACAATGCAATGATCGTCAGGAGAAATCGACAATGACGGTAATCACCATTTCCAGAGGGTCTTACAGCAGAGGAAAAGAGGTGGCAGAAAAGGTTGCCCGGGAGTTGGGCTACGAATGCATTTCCAGGGAGGTCCTCATTGAAGCTTCCAAAGATTTCAATGTCCCTGAAGTCAAACTCATCAGGGCGCTCCATGATGCCCCGTCGGTCCTCGACAGGTTAACTCACGGTAAGGAAAAGTACATCGCTTATATTCGGGCCGCCCTTCTGGAGCACGTCAAGAAGGATAACGTGGTTTACCATGGTCTGGCCGGTCACTTCTTTCTTCAGGATATCCCCCACGTGCTCGAGGTGAGAGTCATTGCGGACCTGGAAGACAGGGTAAGGGAGGAAATGACACGGGAAGGGATTTCCGCCGAAGAGGCTCGGCGAATCCTTCTAAAGGACGACCACGAGCGCCGCAGATGGGGATTGCAACTCTATGGCAAAGACACCTGGGACTGCACACTCTACGATCTGGTCGTTCATATCAAGACAAAGTCTGTGGATGACGCGGTGGGACTGATACTCCATGCGGCCAGACTCCCTTGCTTTCAAACCACCCCTGAATCCCAAAAAATGGTTGAGGACCTCGCATTGGCCGCGGAAGTCAAGGCGGCACTGATGGAGGACTTCCCCGAGGCAGATACCTTTGCCAAAGACGGGGTGGTCACCGTAACAGTTGAAGCGCCGCTCGTCCATGAAGATAAGATCATTGAGAAGATCAAGGGCATCGCAGGAAGGGTGGAGGGGGTCAAAGAGCTCAGAGTCCACGTCATACCCATCACCTGATTGTCTCAGAACATGGGCGGATTTCCCGTATCCTCCAGGGGACTTGGTGCCTTTTCCCGGAGATTCCAGCCTTTTTCACCCTCTTTTCGACCGAGGCAACTGGGTCGCCGGTCTCAAAGCGGGTTTTCTTAAAGGCCTCGAACTGCCAGGCTTCTTGAGGACTGGCGCAACGTGGGTTCAAGGCAGAAAAGTGGCCCTTAGACCTGTTGCCTCCTTTCTCGAAACATCCATCTAACTCATACAAAACATTAGGCTTTCACAATCCTTCGCCCTAAACCTCTTTTTTCCTCTGGTGAAAGTGAAATTTTTAACAAATAGGTGGACATGGGGGAGAAAAAGATTATAATTTGCTATTCATTAGGCTCGCCTTTTGGTTTCCTAAGCTCGGTCCCCCAATGAGGGGGGCTATCGATAATGCAGCAGGTTGGTCGACGCGTTGCACAACGCCAATCTGTCCTCGAACTCGGGGGTGATCTTCAATGATCTCAGACTTAGGGCACCTCACTTTGATAGGAAAGAGAGCGACCAGGCCTTGAGTTATCCTTTCGGTGCTATTACGGACTCCGGACCTTTGCCAGAGAAGGGGTGCATCACCATCTGGGTCTACTGGCCCTGGTGCTGAAAGGGAGAGGCCAGGGGTGTAAGAACCAAGCTCGTTGAGAATCGAACGGTGAAGAGGGAAAGGAGCCAGGACATGAAAAAAGACGACATCAGGATTCTTCTCGTAGACGATGAGAAGGAGTTCGTCGAAAGCCTGTCGGAACGGTTGAGTCTGCGAAAGTTGAAAGCGGATATCGCCTATGACGGAGAACAGGCCCTGGAGGCCCTGAAAAAAGAGAAACCGGACGTGATGGTCCTCGACCTGAGAATGCCGGGAATCGATGGACTTGAAGTCCTCAGGGAGGTGAAGAAGAAGCACCCTGATATCGAGGTCATTGTCCTTACAGGGCATGGATCCGAAGAGGACGAAAAGGAGGCCGAACGTCTGGGGGCGTCGGCTTACCTGACAAAACCTGTAGATCTCGACGAGTTGCTGGAAGTCTTGAAGAAGAAGAAATTGAAAGTTCTTCTCGTAGACGATGAGAAGGAGTTCGTGGAAAGCCTCTCTGAGCGGCTTGAATTGAGGAACCTAAAAGCGGCGGTCGCTTACGATGGTGAGCGGGCCCTCAAGATGATCAAAAAAGAGAAGCCCGACGTCATGGTCCTGGACTTGCGAATGCCCGGGATAGACGGTATCGAAGTGCTTCGCAGAGCAAAAAAGAAACACCCTGATATGCCCATTGTCGTCCTGACGGGTCATGGAACGGAAGAGGACGAGAAGGAGGCCTTCCGACTGGGCGCGTCGGCCTATTTGAGAAAACCGGTAGATATTGATCACCTGGTAGGAACCCTGCACAGTGCCTGGAACACCCTGAGGAAAGCCAAGAAACGATTTGATACCGCCATGATGGCGGCGGCGTTGGCCCAGGCCGGGGCGAGGGATATGGCGCGGGACGCCATGGATGAGATCAAGGACAAGGAAAGGGATGAGAACGACGAGCAGGGCTAGGACCTATAACAAGGCCTGAACCGGGATATGTCTCAACCCATGAAGCGGTCATCTGCGATCGAGCCCACGTGCTCTCCTGTACAGGATATCGAGAGCATTATGACCTTGGGTGTGGAAGCTCAAGCCCCTGATCAATGGTTGCCATACTGTCTCGGTCTTCTTGCTCCCTTTTCAAGGGATCAACCCTAAAAGAATGGAGGGGGTATCGAAATCGGCGGTTTCTTGCAGCTGGGACCAAGATCCTTGCGAGCAGTTGTCAGCTTTGTACTGCGTGGGTGAGCTGGTAATCAGCTCAGGAGAATGCGATGTTTTTGTGGAAAATGAGCACAGTGCGTCACGCTAGGAAGTTAAAGGGGAGGAAAAATGCGAAGGTTGTTGAGTGTCCCGGAACTGACCTTTCTTGTTCTTTTGGTTATCGTCTCTTATGTGATCATGGGGCTGTTTTCGAAAGTCGAGTCCACTGAAGTTCTGAGTTCTTCTTTCATCTTTGCTATAATCGTCGGCTCCTTTTTGATCAGCACCTTTATAGCTGTAGTGGCTGTTGTTGCCGGTGTGGGCGGCGGCGTCATCTTCACACCCATCATGCTCGGCTTCACCTCCATTGACACCATGATCGTCCGAGCAACAGGCCTCGTCGTTGCTATGTTCAGCGGACTGATATCCTCGGGGCCCTTTATGAGGAAGGGGCTGGCCGAATGTAAACTTGTATACTATTGCGCCATTCCCATCATCGTTGGAGCCATTGCGGGGGCCTTGAGCGCAGTCTATCTCTCTGAGGTCATTGGTGAGAAAGGGGACGCCATTGTGAGGCTCCTGTTAGGCCTGGCCCTGGTGTTCATCGCCTTCTTGTTTATCTTTGGCGGTTCAAAAACAGAATACCCCAAAGTCAAGCACGTTGACGCCTTCACAAAAAGACTCGGCATAGCCGGCTCCTACTGGGAGGAAGCCTTATCCCGCACAGTCAACTTTGATGTTACAAGGGCGCTACACGGAGCCGTCCTCTTTATTTTCGTCGGTTTTGCTGGCGGGTTTTTTGGTCTTGGAGGCGGCTGGGCGGTCGTCCCTGTTCTCAATCTGGTCATGATGGCTCCCCTCAAGATCGCTGCTGCGAGCAGCGGTGTGCTCCTGGCCATAGGGAACGCCGCAGCCATCTGGCCATACATTATTTATGGCGCCCTCATTCCCCTGTTCGTGGCACCTTGGATGCTTGGACAGGTGGTTGGGGGGATTTTGGGAGCTTACGTGCTGGCGCGCATAAGAGCCGCTTTCGTGAGGAAGGTTCTGCTCGTCATCATCTTCTTGACGAGTTTTAAGCTGGTCGTTCGAGGAATCGAAGGACTCGTTGGTATAGACATTCCCGTGATATGAGAGGTGACACTGAAATGTTCAAAGACCCCAGACCAAAACCTCCGTTATCCGGCCTCGTTTACGGCGAAACCATCTACTGGGGCACACTTGCGGGGTCCCTCATAGCCATTATCGGCTCCGTTCTTGCCTTTTTGAGGCCATCAAATGTCCTAGACCCGGGGTATGTGTTTACAGCCATATGGGAGGGCAAGTCCATCGCCGAAATTTGGGAAGGGGCCCTTGGGTCAATGCCCCATGGTCACTGGTACATCTCCTCCATCTCTAAGGGGGACGCCTTGACCATGTTCGGCTTGGCCCTGGGCGTATTCTGCGTGATCCCTGGCATGTTCGGTTCCGCCCTGTTGCTCTTCAAGGAGAAGAAGACCCTTTTTGCTGTTCTTGCCGTTATCGGCGGAGCTATCACGCTTCTTTCTTTCCTGGGCCTCTTTAAGGTCCCCGCATAGTGGGCAGCTTGTTCTAGCAGTCAGA
>JAFDHO010000143.1 GCA_019308745.1 Deltaproteobacteria bacterium | reverse complement strand
TCTATCCCACGGATCATTACATGATGAAGGACTCCTGGCGCATCCAATCGTGCTGTTCTCGGCATATCTTACATTTACTCTCACCGGCCTACAAAATCAATTAAATTATTAAAGAGCGTCCCACATTCCGCTATTTTTTCATCCCCAAGTGAGTGCCGGATCGATGGATTACGCGAAATCGTCGATGGATTATCGATGGATTACGCATGGTCACCTTTGGGAACATATCTAGCGCTACGACCGCTGCCTACCGGCTCGATCAAACCCAGGTCAACCAAACCTTGCAAGTCTCGGTAGGCGGTATTGTAGACCACATTGAAGCGGGCTCGGCACCATCGATTAGTAACGGAACCCTCAGAAAGGACGTAAGCCAGAATCTCTTTCTGCCTTTCGTTCAACTTGGCCTCCACAGCAGGTGTCACCAGGAGCCGATCTTCAGGGACCCGCAGGCGCTCGATGTCTTCCCCCGGTCCTGGGAATGTGACCTGGAAGTAGCCCATATCAGTGCCTAGCAGCGGGTGATCCAGCCCATGGTCGAGCATCTGATCGCGCATGCGGCGAAAGCCGCTGCCGCGTTCCTCGATCCGGTGAAAGTAGGAAAGGCACTGGGCCAAAACAGGATTACGCGAACAGGGACGATACTTTCCCTTGCGAAGGCTGGCAAGGGTAATGGGGGCCGGAGGAAAGCCCGGGCTTGAGACCACCACCCGGTCGGAGAAGACTTCGAGCATGATCTTGCGCCCCGCATCCTCGTATTGCCGGTGCGCCACGGCATTGACAAGGCCCTCCCGCAGGGCCTCTACGGGGTACTCATCGATCCGCACTCGGTTCAGGCCAATCACTTTCATGGGATGCCGGGTATTTCGATCAATAAAGGCGATGGCCCGATCGATGGCGATGGGCATTGGCCCCCGAATGTCTTCATGGTCGCGCGGTTCGCCGTCGGGTTCAGTACTACGGTAAGCATCAGCGAGAATGCGGCACTGTGGGAGGATGGCCGAAGGGTCTTTGGCCAGAAGGACGATACCGGCGGCCGTGGCAAAGTATTCGCCGAGGTCCGGCTCTCTCCAGAGGAGGCCGCGCAAGGACACGCCCGCGAGGAGCTCAGGTGCGGAGAGATCCTCCGGGCTTCCGCCCTCGGCCACGGAAACCAGGCGGCGCGCCACTGAATGATCAAGATCCTCCCATCGAATCCGGTCGAGCAACCTGGATTCGAAGGTGGATGTGGCCTCGATGGTCTGCTGGGCGATCTCATTTTCATCACTGGATGGAATAATGCCAAACCGATCGGCAAGAAGTCTCACCAAAGCAGCCCGAACTTCTTTTTGGAGCTCGATGACGTTGCCAAAGCGCTTGTACTTGAAGCCGTCAACTTCGATCTCTTTGAGGAACACCTCTGTCCCTTCCTCGCGCTTCAATACCCGTTCACCCTTGATGAAGGCCAAAATGGGGAGTTTCCTCTCTTTGGCGCGGCGATACTCAGTGTGACTGATCGAGAGAGCTCCGATTCGAGTACCGTATTGAACTCCAACAATCAAAAGATACACCTGGGAGCGGTCGAGTGCCTTGAGGCATCCCTCAGTGGCCTTGTCCGATGACGCAGGCTCGAACTCATAAAGTACCGGGATGCAGTGCGCTGAGAGGAATGGGTCGGTGTTCAGCAGGTTCTGGACGATGACCCGCTCGTCCTCAAGCTCCTTCTGCACAGAACTGACGAAAATGGAAAGTTCCGCGGTCATCCGGGCACCTCCGCTCGAGCCAGAAGATCAGTCAAGTCGTAATTCACACTCGTCACACCGAAATCCGGTTCTTTGGTAAATGGCCTGCGCACGTAATAGGCCCGGCAACCATCCTGGGTTGTACCGTATTTTGCCTCCGGATCTCCTATCTGCCAGGGATCAGCGCTCGGGCTCTCTTCTGCGGGAGGCACCAGCACTATGGCCAGGATGAAATCGTCCGGCTTGTTCAAGGCGGTCAGGATTTCGGTCTTCGTCACTGTGACTGTCTTTGCACCCTGAAGCCGGCCCTTCACCTCAATGAAACGCAGCTTTCCGGAGTCCGCAATGGCAGATTCAATGTCATACCCGCAATTGTCCTGGCTGACATCCCTGGGGGAATATTTCAGGGATCTTTCAAGGTCCATGACAGCCTGCATGGCCATCTGTTCAATCCGTTTCGTTTCCCTGGCAAAGAGATCGGGAACAGCATCCCTTTTCCCCCTGAGGCGAGCCATGAGGCCCCCGGGAACAACCAGGGCGCCGCCCATCACCACGGGCGTAAGGGGCGAAAGCTGCTTTTCCTTCTCCAACTCTTCCAGCCGATTCTGTAATCGGGCCTGTAGTTCATCAGCGCGCGCCCTGGCCTTACCTGAGTTAATCCTGGCGTTGATCCTGCCGGCCAGTTCCTGGGCCTTCAATTCCTCTGCCCGGTGGTCCCAGTAGGCAATCTCCTTGGTCAGCCTATCCTTGACCGCGGCTATGGTCTTTACGATAAATTCTTCATTGCGATCCTTCACCTCTTTGAAGTGCCTGGGAACCAGATGGGTAATCGCATAGCTGGTCGCCCGAGTTTCCAAATCCTCGTGGAGCCATCCCTGATCGAGCGATGGGCCAATGAGGGAGCGTTCCTCTTCCGTTGGATGGCGATAGTCCAGATAGGGGGCATAACCGGCATTCCTTGTGTTTCCCTTTTCATCAATCTCCACGAACTGGATCTGGCGGGATACCATACGGCGCTCCCCGCGTTTGTCCGTGCGTGCATCCGCCACAGAATGCTCGATATAGAAAAGGGCGCGTACCTCTTCGCCCGGATCCGATTCATTCAGAAAAACGGCGCCCTGTTTCAAAAGGTTTCGATAACGTTCAAGAACAATGTCGGTGGTTGCATCCAGGAGGGGGTGCCCGGGGCAGACAAAAGTCGCAAGGGTTTTGCCCGGGATACGGATCAGATCCTTTTCAAAGCAGATCCTTTCGTATCGGGTGAGAACCGGCTCACCTAACCCGATCAGGCGGTCCCGGTTACGAATGACAGCAGGAACGTGCTTGATCTCGTACCGTTTTGGCTCACGTTCCTGCACGCTGCCGCCAAGCATCTTGAAGGCCTCAAGGAAGAACGATGCGATGAAGTGGGGCTGGAGGCGGCGTGCCTCTGCCCGCTCCATGTCCTCACGGATCTTGCGAATCCGGGAGGAGTCCATGGAATCATGGGCGAGGGCCTTTTCTTCTATGAGCCCTTTCAGTCGCTCCGTGTCCAGGGCCTCTTCAACCTGCTGGAAGAGGCGGGCACGGACCTCGGGCAGATCACCGTAGCGAATCGCCTCGATGAGCAGTCTTCTTAGCTCCGCACTCCCGAGGGCCTTGCCCAGGACATCAAAGACCGATCCACCCAGGGCCTCCCTTTCTGCCTCTAGTTTCCTGAGAAGGGTGAGATACACATCCCCTTCCTGGGTCTCCTCTGCCACCATGTTCCAGAGGTGGCACACCTCGGTCTGCCCTATGCGATGGATACGGCCGAAACGCTGCTCAATGCGATTGGGATTCCAGGGGAGATCGTAATTGACCATCAGATGGGCGCGCTGGAGGTTGATGCCTTCCCCTGCTGCGTCTGTGGCAACCAGGATCTGGACATTTTTGTCCTGTTTAAAGGCTTCTTCTGCCTTTTTTCGATCCTCTCTTCCCATGCTCCCGTGGATGTTGATGACCGCGTCAGGACGTCCCAGTAGGGTTCGGATCCGATCGGTCAGGTAGCTCAGGGTATCCCGGTGTTCGGTAAAGGTGACCAGCTTTCGCCTTGCTCCTTCGGTGTCGAACATCTTGCGGTTTTCCTGGAGGAGCTTGGAGAGTTCCTCCCACTTCTTGTCCTGGCCTTTCCGACGCACCTCTAAGGCAAGGGCTTCAAGGTTTTTCAGCGTGCTGATCTCTGCCTGGAGTTCCGCAATGGTCTGGGCGGCTGTGGACAGGTCCACAATCTCCTCTTCCGTCTCTTCGATCTCGGCATCGGTAGCGTCTTCAAGGTCCTCGATATCCTCTTCAGTTATTGTTGGTTCCCTTTTCTCTAATTTGCTACGGGACTCTGCGCCCCGCTTGAGCAATTCTTCTTCCCGAAGGCGGCTCTCCAACCTTTCTTTTCTGCGCCTCAACGACTGATAAATGGCCTCCGGAGATGAAGCAAGCCGGCGTTGAAGGATGGTCAGGGCAAAGCCCACGGTCCCTTTGCGGCCCTCGCTTTCGAGGGCGTCTGCCCTATTGAACTCCTCCCGGACATAGTTCGTCACCTGCTCGTAGAGAACGGCTTCCTGGTCGGACAGCCTGTAGGTTACCGTGTAGGCCAGTCTTTCCGGGAAGAGGGGGGTCCCGTCAAATTTGACCAAGCCCTCCTTGACCATACGGCGCATCAGGTCAGAAACATCCGTTACATGGACACCGTCCCGGAAGCGGCCCTCGAACCGATCGCCGTCTAGAAGGGCCATGAAGAGCTGGAAGTCCTCTTCCTTTCCGTTGTGGGGCGTTGCGGTCATGAGGAGAAAATGGCGGGTGAGTTCTGAGAGGAGTCTTCCCAGCTTGCGGCGTTTCGTCTCCTTAATCTCTCCGCTGAAAAACGAGGCTGACATCTTGTGGGCCTCATCACATATGATAAGGTCCCAGTCTGTCTGTCTGAGCTTAATCTGCACATCCTCGTTTCGGCTCAGTTTGTCCAGCCGGGCAATGAGAAGTGGGATCTCCTGGAAGGCGTTTCCAGTGCGAGCGGCCTCGAGACGATCATTGGTCAAGATCTCAAAGGGGAGATGGAGCCGACGATAGAGCTCATCCTGCCACTGGTCCACAAGGTTTCCAGGACAGACGATCATACAGCGATCCAGATCACCCCGGACCATCAATTCCTTGATGAAAAGGCCGGCCATGATGGTTTTGCCGGCCCCAGGGTCATCGGCAAGCAGATAGCGAAGGGGCTGCCTGGGGATCATCTCTTCGTAAACAGCGGTAATCTGGTGAGGGAGAGGGTCGATGAGAGAGGTGTGGACGGCAAGCAGGGGATCAAAGAGATAGGCCATTCGTATGCGGTACGCTTCAGAGACCAACCGAAGCATGGCCGCATCGGCATCAAAACTCCAGGATTGCCCGGGCTCAATGATCTCCAAGGTGGGTTCTCTATCACGAAAAACGAGCTCATTATCCGTACGCCCGGATGAGTCTTTATAGGTGAGTTCAACAACAGAGTCGCCGTGCCATTTGACATTGATAATCGTCACCGGCCCATCCGGCCTGATGCCCTTTACTGAAGCTCCTTCCTTCAGATCTTCAAGACGGGCCATGCAGTCCCCTCCTTTTTGTGAGCCCGTAATGAGCACGGTGCTATTTGCTTGATATGGTAAAGAGATCTGAGTGTTCAGATGCAGTCCGGCAACATATTCCCTCACGAGGCATTCAGCAGGCAGAGTGCGAAATAAATAGTGCCCATTAATTGGATGAAATTGAAAAACAAACTGATCGTTTAAGAACTTAAGGAAATCTACCTTAAATTAGCTCACAGATCAAGCAATAATGACGGCCATTACAGGCAGTTGATATTTGTCAGACAATAAATATTTCAGACGGCCACACTCAAATCCGTACCGTTTTATCCACCATGGTCTCCTTTGTGGGTCTTTTTGCCCTAACCTCTCGAATTCTCATGGCTAATATACTCTGTTTCGGCTCCGCTGACTATATCTTTCCATCCTGGATGGGTGATTTTTTCGTTCCTGGCCGTTCGACCGAGTGAAAATGCAGAGATGGAGGATCTGATCATCAAGTGAAAGGGCGAAACCTGTGACTTTTTTCGACTCGAGGCGGAGATCGGTTCCCAGGCCAACGGAAGGGTGGGTTTCGGTTCGGGCTCCACGGGCGGCCTTCATGAAATCGGTGACCGCGCTTTTCAGGGCCTTGTGCTCTTTTTCCGGGTCAAACCAGTCAACGGCGTCCAGGGCGTAGCTTTCCACCAGTTTCTTGAAAACCTTTGAAAATGAATCTGGTTTCCCGAAGCTGTCCATGCCGGCAACTTTTCCGTTAATCATGAAAATGGCACCCACTTGTGAATCTATCAGGCTGAAGTGACTTGTATATTCCAGGATCGAGGGCATATCCTTTTCATAGATTACCGCCATAGCCATGTCCGGAGACTCAGCACCGCGGCGCGTTGCCTTTTCGGCGATCTCATCCCACAAAGCCCCCTGGTTTGACCTGTAATCACCGGAGGATCTCAAGGAAAATTGAACCTGTTCCGATTTCATGGCGCGGAGTGAAGGCGACATAACCCGCTCTTCACTCGAAAAACGGGGGCCATGATAGGACCACCTTCCCTGTTCCACACAGCTCACGGGGATAACGATGGTAGTGTTCCCCTGGATCAGGATGGTGGTGTTCACGATCCGGTTCTGTTTCGCCCCGACCAGCTCCTCCCCGTCCAGGATCAAGACCATTTTGG
Organism: Deltaproteobacteria bacterium; assembly: GCA_019308745.1. Classification (GTDB taxonomy): domain Bacteria; phylum Desulfobacterota; class DSM-4660; order Desulfatiglandales; family HGW-15; genus JAFDHO01. Next base: position 4,143 of record JAFDHO010000143.1, on the reverse strand, counting down.
GGGATTTATTGGTGACCTTGAGTTCAGGCACAGATCCCTCCTTGCTCACCTCGACCACCTCAACCATCCCCCCGCGAAGCGCCTCGTCCAGGAGGAGGTAGTCCAGATCTATGGAATAGGTTGAAAGCAGGGGAAACATGGCCAGATTTCTGAAAGACTGTTTGCGGCCAATTTTGATCTGATCCAAATATGACTTTATGGCCTCTTGCATTGGCATCATACCCTTTCCTTTGGATTTTGGGCCATTTTACCATGGGGTTTTGACAGATCCGGTCACAATCAAAAAAGTTTTTTGAGATTTTTTCTGGTAAATGACGGATGTGTTGAGGAAAAGGCAAGAATAACATTGATAAATTGGTAAAATTGTGTTGAGATATTCAAAACATGTCTCTCGCAGAGCGCGCAGGGGCACAGAGTTTTTCGACAGGATTCACTGGATATCCGGGATCTGAGGAGGTAAGGCACTCCACATAAAGCTTTAAGCGATCCATAAAATCATTAATTTGGTGCCTCCGTGACTCTGAGAGATCGAGCGACCACCGGGCTTGCCACGCCATAGTTGAAAACGACGGCGGGAGCGGGCGAGACATTGTCTTTGAGATATTTGCTATGGCGAGAGGAGATCAATTAGGGAGGCAGTGGAGGATCATCCAGACGTTGATTTCTTCCAGGAGGGGGAAATCCGCTGCCGAATTGGCATCGGATCTGGATTGCCACCCGAGGACGGTCTACCGGGACCTGGAGGCCCTCCAGATCGCCGGCTTTCCCATCTACACCGAGAGGGTGGAGGGAAAGAACCTCTGGTCCCTGCTCGATACGGTGAAACATCAGATTCCAGTCCCTTTCACCCTGCCTGAACTCATGGCCCTCTATTTCAGCACCGACATGCTTAAGGTCTTTAAGGACACCGTGTTTTACGACTCCCTCGAATCCCTGTCACAGAAGGTCAAAACGACGCTGCCGCCCGAATCCCTGAAATATATGAAGAACATAGAGCAGACCCTCCAGGTTGGAATCAAGCCCTACAAAGAATACGGCAAATTCAAGGAGATCATAAACCGGGTCAACGAAGCGGCCGTCAACCGGAAGACCATCGAGATGGTGTATTACACCATGAGCCGGAAAAAGGAGACCAAACGGAAGGTGGACCCTTACCGGGTATGGTTCTTCAACGGGACCTTTTACCTCATAGGCCACTGCCACATGCGAAACGAGGTCAGGATTTTCGCCCTGGACCGGATCAAGATGCTCCACCAGACGAAGGACTCCTTCGAGATCCCGGAGGATTTCAGCTTCGAGGAATATATCAGGCCCAGCTTCGGGGTATTCCAGGGCGAACCCATCCGGATCAAGGTCTGGTTTTCCCCGGAAGTGGCCGGTTACATCAAGGAAAAGATCTGGCATGAGACCCAGCAGATCCACCCGCAGGCCGACGGTTCCATCATTTTCGAGGCCGAGGTGGCAGGGACCGACGAGATCAAATTCTGGATCATGAGCTGGGGCTCCCATGCCCTGGTCCTCGAACCAGAATCCCTCCGGGAAGAGATCAGAACGGAGGTGGAGAACATGTTGAACAGGTATGAAAAGGAGGAGGTAAAAGAAGAGAAGCCGCTGACGGTTTGAACATTATGCCTTTAAGGACCATATTGTTACACATCCTATATTGACGGGATATCGCAGCCAAATGGCATGAGATTTTAGAATTCTGAAAAGACAGCAATGGATAGTTATTGTGCTTTATGAACAAGGTACCAGCAGACGGTGAGCGTATTGCTCGGATAGGGTATGAAGCCCAAGATAAGCGGACGGCAAATCTTATCTACAATTTCCTCATTGAAGGTAGGCTCGAGTGGTTCAAAATCGCCGACCCGAAGGCAGGGAGGATAGATGACATTCAAATAGCCACAACCGATGGGGAATTGCATGCCTTCCAAGTCAAGTGTGCCGAGACAGCCAAAACAATAACTTTTGCAGAAATCACCCGTTCAGGCAAAGTCCCCAGTTTAATAGCTCAATTAGCTGATGGTTGGCGACGACTCAAGAGTCTGCATCAAGATAGGCATATCTTTGTTCACCTAATCCATTCACATATTCCATACCATAAGACGACCCCAAAATAAAATTGCCTTTAGACGATCCTCCTCCATTACAGCCAAATTTCCAAGCCTTTATACGTGATTGTTGGAAGAACAAGAAAAAGTGGCTACCTTTCGGCTTAAGCAGCATTCCGCAAGGTTGGCGGGCAGCAATGGAAATCATCAAGCGGGAAGCCGATTTGCCCGATGAAAAAGATTTTCTTGACTTTGTGGGCGCCAGCTTCCTGCATTTTGGCTACCAGTTTCCCAAACAGGATCAGCCTGCGGATCGCAGAGCTATTAGACGGGAAAAAGATGTTGATCAAGTTGCTAGGTTAATTGCCAAGCTTGGGGGTGGAGAACAACGAATAATCCATGTCACCCGTGCAGACTTGCTGCGTTTCTTGAATTGGGAATCCCGGTTTGAATTTCGTTTCAAGCATGAATTTCCCGTAGATGAGACCCTTTACCAACCGATCATTCAGACGGTTGAGGAACTGGAAGCTTCGATCAATCAATTTAAATCCGGCTATATTGCGCTGATAGGCACCCCTGGTTCAGGCAAATCTACTACACTGACCCAGACCTTGCGTTACCGCAAAGGGCTTCGGATTATCCGCTACTATGCTTATGTTCCTAACAGCCCGTGGCAAGAAGGTAGGGGAGAAGCGATCTCTTTTCTCCACGACCTGCATTTGGCGCTACAACGTCACGGTATTTATGTTCGAACAGGGATAAAGTCTCAGCCAGAATCTCTAGAAGAGTTGCGCGAAGCTTTAACATCCCAATTGGGTGAATTGCATGAGAATTGGCGCAAGGATAAAATCTTCACCTTGATTATCGTTGACGGACTGGATCATATTGAACGCGAACAATCTCCAGAGAGAAGCCTTCTCAAGGAGTTACCGAGTCCAGAGAATATTCCAGAGGGGGTGCTGCTTATACTCGGTAGCCAAACTTTGGTGCTAAACGATTTCCCTGAACGTATACGCCACCATTTGGACCAGTCAGGTAGAACAATAGTCCTCCAACCGCTCCCAAGACAAGCAGTATTAAATATTATCTCTGCCTCAGCTTTACCTTTTGCATTATCACATGATCAACACGAAAAAATTAACTTTTTGTCCAATGGTCATCCCTTAGCTCTTAGATATTTGCTGGCAAACCTAATAAACGTTTCTGACGAAAACGACATTAAGGACATTCTTAACAGCACCGAACCTTACAAAGGACATATTGAGGAGAACTACCGGATCTACTGGGACAAATTGCAGAGGCATGAAGAACTGAAGGAGTTACTTGCACTGCTTTGCAGACTACGTGGTCCATTCAATCCCGAAGATTTGCTTAAATGGGTGCCAGAACCCGCAGTCAAACTCTTAGTGACCCAAGCTAAACATTTTTTTAGGCCTTGAATTTTTTTAAGGGGGATTCTGCAAAAAGGGCAGGATCAAGTAGTAGAAATCAGGGGGGGTTGATTCCGACTAAGATGGGGTGATCTTGAAAGCAGGTTTGAACCGGGTTTGAGTTGAAAGAGACTTATGAAGATACAGGTTTCTGCAACTGTTCAATGGCCATTTCCACTATAACCTTGGTGACGAAGAGACTGCTCACCTCGTAGAGGTTCAGGATGTGGCGCTGAGCATCGGCCATTGAAATCTTTCCCCGGCGGTAGGCCTTGGCTACGATACCCAAGGATCCAACGGGAACCCCTTTCAGGCGCTTGGCCGCTTCACGGACGGCCAGATCGTCGGTCAACAGGATGGGAACACCTGTTTGCCTGCAAAGATAGAGGTATTCACATTCTCCCGAATGGAGATCCTTCAAATTGTTCTTCTCGACAAACCGTGTGATATCGCTTTGGGGGATGTTGTGGCGTTCGACCTTTGATAGTTTCAAGAGATCTTCACTGGAGGTTCTGCCGCATTCCACTGTCTCTGCCCAGACGGCCTCCGGCACATGCAGGTTCCCAAAGATGGATAAAATGTGGAGGCAGCCGATTTCCGTTAGGTGAATGAGGGGGCCGGCATCAGTAACGGCGGTTAATCTTCCGCGGCCCACGCCATGT
>JAFDHO010000142.1 GCA_019308745.1 Deltaproteobacteria bacterium | reverse complement strand
TTTACAACATACTCAAGAAGGATCCCCTGGTCCAGGGTGAAATTTACAGGGGAAGAGATAAAGAGAATGACGGAAGACAATCCCGGGAGATTCCTGGGGTTCAATTGAAAAATAAATTGAAAAACATTGACATGAGGCCGATAAAGGTTTATAGATATATCAAATTCTGTTAACTACCCCTGTGGTTTCGACCCAGGGTGCGGGGTCACGCAAGTGGCCCCTGCTTTTTTATATCCCAAGAAATATGCGTACTTATGTCTATATTGACGGATTCAATCTATACTACCGAGCTCTAAAAGGTACTCCTTATAAGTGGTTGAATCTCAAGGCATTATTCATTCAACTCCTCAATCCCCAAAACAAGATCCAGGCGATAAAGTATTTCACAGCGCTTGTATCAGGGAAGATAGATCCCAACCAACCCCTTAGGCAAAAAACATATCTTCGTGCCATCCAGAAATTTATCCCTGAAATTTCAATCTATTATGGCCATTTTCTCAGTCATGCGGTTTCAGCTCCATTGGCAAATCCGACCTCTAATCAGCGGTTTGCAGACATTATCAAAACGGAGGAAAAGGGTTCCGATGTCAATCTTGCTGTTCATCTTTTAAACGATTCGTGGCTTAATAGATATGATTGCGCTGTAATTGTGTCAAATGATAGTGATTTGGCCGAATCTCTCCGATTTGTAAAAGAACAGCACGGAAAAGTTATTGGGCTAATTACTCCAGGGAGGGGTCATCCTTCAAAGGAACTTATGAAGTATGCTGATTTTGTAAAGCGTATTCGTAAGGGGGTGTTGGCTAAGTCACAACTGCCAGACCCTATTCCCGGGACATCTATTCGTAAACCCAAAACATGGTAAGTGCACGGCAAACTTCCTCCAGATTGAAGACCCAACTCTCCCCATGCCTTTTTGTAAATGATTGTAGAGAGGGACGTTGATTTGTAATTCGGTAACTCTCCTGGAGCCGATCCCTTCCGGCGTTTCCGTTCCTCGCGCTCACAGGGGAAACGATGACGAAACAAATCCTGGCGATGATCGCGATTTTGATTAGGACGAAATAAGCTTGGCAGCGCGATTGTCCGGTTCCAAAGCAGAAACGGCAACGCGGTTGCCTCACTCCAAATCTTGAAAGGCGACACGCTTCCCGGCTCGGAAGCACATGGCGCTTATGGAGTAGATATTTGGTGGCGATTGGCAGTCCAGGGGGCCTCTGAACCGGAGGCAGTTCGGTAAATCGCCGCCGCCTCGCTCGACTTGCTGAATTACCAATCAACGTCCCCCCACTTCTTGATGTGGGGAAGGTGAAATGACGTCGGAGATAAAGATTTCAGAAGAGATTTCTATCCCCTTGCGTGAGTTGAGGTTCACAGCTTCCCGCAGCAGCGGGCCAGGAGGGCAGAATGTGAACAAGGTCAGCACGCGCGTGACGCTCTGGTTTGATATTGCGCACTCCCCGAGCCTTTCAGAGCATGAAAAAGAGTTGATCCGGAAACATTTGCCCACGCGAATCAACAAAGAGGGGGTTCTCAGGATCGTTTCTCAGAAGCATCGAACCCAGGCCTCTAACCGACATGAGGCGGTTGAGCGTTTTGTATCTCTCCTCCGTGAGTCCTTGTATGAGGCTTCGCCTAGAAGGAGAACCAAGATTCCAAGAGTTGTCAAGGAGCGGCGTCTCGCCGAGAAAAAATACAGGAGCCGCATCAAGGCCCAACGGTCCAAGACCGTCCCAGCGGATGATTGAATTGATGAGCGGAGTGGTATGCCGCACCCACAGGCATGGCCTCACAGCCCGAGGGATAGATTTCGGCGATGCCAGTAACATGTCTTTGACAAAAAAGGCCGATTTCTATAGTATACGCGGGTCAAGAAAAGGAAGGACATATAACTTCCCCTCATTTCAGCACATCTGAGAGCGCGAAATTTCAAGAAAACAGGAAAGGAATTGAACGATGCAGAACTCGATTTCGGTCGTATGCGAAGCTTTCCGCAAGAACCGCGACGGCTCTTGGACTTCCGTTCAAACCACAATAATACGCGCTCCTATTGGAGAAATTCGGATAAGTCCGGGCATGACCTTTAGAAGAGGAGGAAAGCTGGTCGGCGTAGAGGTTGCCGCAGTTCTAGACCGGAACTGCCTCTAGGGAATGAAAAGAGGCATTGCCACTCCCATGCTCCTTACTCTGTAACGGTTTGCAGGGCTGGCTGGCAAGGGAATTTTACCACACAGAGTGCCTTGAAGTCAATCGCTGTTCAGAACGTTTGACATTGACATATTCATCGAATCCTTCCTATACTTCCGATAAGCACTTAGATCCTTAGGAGAGAGGATATGGGAGAGAGGACAGAGTATCTTCCTGTCACAATCGACAAAAGCCACATAATCACCATCGGCGAGCGGCTCTACGAACAGAGCATCGAGCTTGTGAGGGAACTCGTGAACAATGCCTACGATGCAGACGCTACTAGGGTTGACGTCACAATTGCCCCTGAGGAGATAACCGTGGCGGACAATGGGGAAGGCATGGACCTAGAGGGTCTCAAGCAATACTTCAATGTAGGCTCAGACCTCAAGCTCCAAAACCCCGTATCCCCGAAATTCGGCAGGGACAGGATCGGGCAGTTCGGGATCGGTAAATTTGCCAGTCTTGCGGCAGCGGCTGCCTTTGAGATCACGACTCAAAAGGGCGATTTTGCGGCAAAGGTGATCTTTGACAGGGATCGATGGATGGCTCAGGGCAGTTCCTGGTCGCTACCCCTCCGGATCTTGGTGCCGGACCCTAAAAGGGGAGACGGTACAACAGTTCGCCTCCTGGGACTTAAGAGATCCTTCAAACCGGAGCACGTCACGGAAAAGATAGCGGAAGGTGTTCCCATCAGGGCAAAGGATTTCTCGGTCTATGTGAATTCTTATAGGGTAACTCCCAAGACTTATTCCGGTAACCGCATCCCCGTCTTCGAGGGTACGAAATACGGCGTAGTCCATGGTGAAATCGTAATACTTCCCGCCTACCGTGCTTCAAAAGACGACATGGGCATAGAAATAAAGGTGAAGGGCGTGACCGTATGCCGGGACTTATTCGATATGGCCTCCTGGGGAAAGGCAGCCACGAGGATCAGGGGAGAGGTGAACGCAGATTTCCTCCTCCTGACCAGCGATCGTTCCGGATTCATAGAAGATTCACCGGAATACGCGGCATTCAGTAAGGCCATGGAGGAAACCATGGCCAAGGTAAAGCAGGCTTACAACCGCCTTGCCTCTGCCCGCGAGAACAGAAGGGTCAGCCGGGCATTGAAGGAGGCCCTGGAAAGAGTGCACCGGGCCCTGCTGTTGAATCCCGAGTTCTCGCCCTTTGGTGTCGTGCCCTTCGCAGACCCTGAAAAGGAGGGTGTCGGCGAAAGCGGGGTCGAAACACCGGCTCCTGGCGAAGGCGAAAAAGAGATCAAGATTGAAGATGTGGATGCAGACTCCGAAACAGAGGCGGCTGAAGAGGGATCAAGCTTGGAGACAGAGGAGAGACCTCAGTCCGGGGAAAGGAAGAAGAGCCCTTCTCTCCGCGTTGCCACCCCAAATGCGGTGGTAAGGAGACTCAAGTTCGGCGAGGCCGGGGTCACCTGCTGTTTGGACCACCTTGGGGAAGAGGGGCCGGAATGCATGACTGAAGGGACCATCATATACATCAACCGGGATCATCCCCTCTACAAACGTGAGTCCAAGAAAAAGGAAGCCCACATACTCAACATCGCCCGCCTGATCACCCAGGAGATATCCCTGATGAAAAATCCCGAGCACCCTCGAGATGCTTATAACCGCCAATCCAAGCTCCTGCGGGATGCCTTTGAAGGAAATGATTGAATTGGCCTGATACAGACGGGCGCAAAGGGCGACCTGACCGCCCCTGTTTGACCCGGCTCCCTTGAAGGATTGCCAGGACCTCTTTCTCGCTAACTGCTCGTCATGAACGAAGTCCTGTCCCTCTAAGAGACCTTCTCGATTCGAACCGCACAGACCTTGTACTCCGGGATCTTGGCAATGGGGTCCAGGGCCGGATTGGTAAGTGCGTTGGCAGCGCTCTCCGCGAAATGAAAGGGGATGAAGATGGTGTCTCCCTCCACTCGATCACTGAGGTCCGCCTTGATTTCGATCTCGCCCCTCCTTGAGGCGATCTTGATTCGCTCGCCTTGAGAAATCCCCAACTCCTTGGCCCTTTCAGGATTGATCTCTACATAGGCCTCCTCGATCTCCCTGTTGAGGGAAGGAGACCGGCGGCTCATGGTACCGGTGTGATAATGGACATAGATCCTGCCGGTCGTGAGCATATAGGGGTATTCGTCATCGGGCAACTCACCGGGGGGTAAGTACTCCACAGCATGAAACAACCCGCACCCCCTGCTGAATTGATCCTTGTGCAGGTAGGGTGTTCCGGGATGGTTCCGGTCCGGACATGGCCAGCACAGGCCATCCTCTTCAATCCGATCGTAATGAATGCCCCCGTAAATGGGGGTGACTTCCGCGATCTCCTCCATTATCTGAGAGGGGCTGGCGTAGGTCATCTTGTAATCCATCCTTTTAGCCAGATCACAGATGATCTCCCAATCCTGTCTTGAATCCCCTATGGGTTCTAGGGCCTTTCTGACACGCTTGACCTTTCTTTCCGTATTGGTGAACGTGCCGTCTTTTTCCGCAAAGCTCACCCCCGGAAGCACCACGTGGGCCAACCGGGAACTCTCCGTCATGAAGATATCTTGAACTACCAGGAAATTCAAGGACCTGAGGGCCTTCTCCACGCGGCGAATGTCGGCATCGCTGACCATCGGGTTTTCCCCCAGGATAAACATGGCCTTAAGCTCTCCCGCCTCAGCCGCCTTCAGCATCTCTGTCAGGGGCAGACCGCTTCTTGTCGAGAGCTTGCGGTCCCAGGCCTTGGAGAATTTCTCGGTACTCTGCGTGTCCGTGACAGCCTGATAGCCGGGGTAGACGTTGGGGAGGCCGCCCATATCACAGGCTCCCTGGACATTGTTCTGTCCCCGAAGGGGGTTCACGCCGGTGCTCTCGCGCCCAATGTGTCCGCACAGCATGGCCAAGTTGGCCAGGGACTTGACATTGTCCACGCCGGTTATATGCTGGGTAATCCCCATTGCATAGACGATGGATGATGACTCGGATCGGGCATAGATCTCTGCAATACGCTCGATATCTTCCCCTTTGACTCCGGTAATCTTCTCCACCTTTTCCGGGGTGTATGCCTCCACGACCTTCCGGAATTCTTCAAAGCCCTCGGTCCGTTCTTCGATGAATGGGGAATCGTGCCATCCCTTCTTGAGAATGACGTTCATGATCCCATTTAGGAGGGCGACATCTGTTCCCAGGTTCTGTCGAACGAAGATGTCGGCAACCGTGGCCAGATGGATCTTTCTCGGATCCGCTACGATCAACTTGGCCCCTTTCTCCTTGGCCCTCATGATCCTCGAGCCTATGAGGGGGTGGCTCTCCGTGGTGTTAGACCCTATGACAAAAATGCACCGGGATTCTTCGATCTCATCAATGCTGTTGGTCATGGCCCCGCTCCCAAACGCCGCAGCCAGGCCAGCCACGGTTGATGAGTGGCAGAGACGGGCACAGTGGTCGATGTTGTTGGTACCGATCACGGCTCTCGCCAGTTTCTGGAGGAGGTAGTTCTCCTCATTGGTGCACTTTGCGGAACAGAGAAAACCGATGCTATCTGGCCCGGATTCGTCCCTTATCTTCTTGAGTGTATCCGCGGTGACCTGTAAGGCCTCATCCCATGTGGCCTCCCTGAACCGGTTTCCTTCCCTCACGAGTGGTTTGGAAAGCCGTTCGCCACTGTTTACGAATTCGTGGACATTCCATCCCTTGATGCAGAGCCCTCCCCGACTCACCGGGTCAGTCTTGCAGGGCATGGTGCCTGCCAATTCGCCGTCCAATACCTCCAGATACAAGCCACACCCGCAGCCACAATAACCACAGGTCGTCAGAACTGATTTGTAGTGCATCTCCCTTTCCTTCTACCTATTGACACCCGAAAGGTCCAGGGCAGCGTCCCCCAGTATGTTAAGGGGTGATCTCCCTTCCGGGTCCTCGCCGGTCTTGTAGTCAAACAATTCCGACACGATCTCGCCTACCTTCTTGTAAAGGGTCCGAACAGGTATGTCCAAAGGGCACGCATCTTCGCAAAGACCGCAGTCAACGCACCGTCCCACCATATGAATGGCCCGGCTCAAATGGAAGCCCGGGTTGTCAGGGGGGAGCTTGCCCGTGGGGATAAAATTCCGATCTTCGAGGCTGCAGACCTCACAGAAACACATGGGACATACGTCCCTGCATCCATAACACTTGATACATTTGTTGAACTGGTTCATCCAGTAATGCAATCGTTCGTCCTGGTTCAGCTTCTCGTTCTCTTCCAGCCTTTTGCTCCTGGCAACTCCGTCGGTCTTTTCACCCACCACCCAACTCGACGGGTAAGGTTTGTAGCACTCGCAGGCTTCGGCCAGTTCAGACGGGCACGCAATGCCAACAGGAACCACTCGATCCCGGTGGAGCTGATTCCACTTGAAAAGCTCGTTCAACCCCCTCTCATCGCATCCCCTTACCATGACCCCAAGAGTATCCTCCCCATAGCGACTGGCTACCTTGAGGAGCACCTTGTTCAGGGGATAGCGTACGCCCCCTACCACGAGGGAGTCCAGATCTTCCAGGTTATCCCTGGTGAACAGATGGGGCGTGGGGTGTCCGTGTTCTTCTTTGAGCCCAATGAATCCTGCGATCTCATCGTCGTTGAGTAGTTGTTTGACCTTTTCCAACATCTCCTTCATCGCTCTTTCTCCCTGGACACACAATCAGGCGGATGCCTTCAGTTGCGACGGTCCCAACTCTTTTATCCTTTGCGTAAAAGTGCGGACCAACTCTGCAAATCTCACCCCTTCTGCCGCTGAAACCCACTCCAAATGCAGTCGTTCCTCTTGATAGCCCGTAAACTTGAGGAGCTGCTTCAAAATGGCCACTCGCTTGGCGGTCATGTAGTTCCCCTTTAAGTAATGACAATCCCCTATATGGCATCCGGCAACAATGACCCCATCTGCTCCTTTCTGAAAGGCCTTCAGGATATGGTGGGGGGATACGGTCCCTGTGCACATCACTCTGATGTTCCGCGTATTGGGCGGATACTGCATCCTGCTGACCCCAGCCAAATCCGCTCCGGCATAACTGCACCAATTGCACAAAAAGGCTATGATCTTGGGCTCGAATTCCTTTGCTTTCGTCATCTCCTTCGCCATTGCACCAACCCCTTGGGGACTTCTATCCTAAAGCCTCATCTATCTGTGCATAGATCTGATCGTGCCGAAACCCGTCCAACAGTATGCTCCCCGAAGGACATGTGGCCGCACACGCCCCGCACCCCTTGCACAGGACCGAATTGATCTCGGCCTTTCCTTTCTGCTCATCGTAGAAAACCGCCCCATAGGGGCACACTTCAATGCAGCCCTGACACCCCACGCAAAGGTCCTCGAGAACATGGGCAATTTCAGCCCTGGCTGCTATCTTTTCCTTGGACAGGATCGTGGCCGCCCGGCCTGCGGCGCCGTAGGCCTGGCTGATGGTTTCGGAAATATGCTTGGGGTAGTGGGCAGACCCGCACAGGAAGACGCCCTCCGCGGCAAAGTCAACAGGTCGCAATTTTACGTGGGCCTCCTGAAAGAAACCATCCGGGTTCAAAGAGGCCTTGAACAATTTGGATATCTCCTGCGTTCCCCCTGAGGGGATAACAGCGGCTGCCAGGGCCAGCAGATCAGCGTCTATGGAAAGTCTCTTGCCCAAGATACGATCCCTTACGGTAACCCTCAGGACACGCCTGCCGTCCCCTTCGGCCTGTTCCACCCGTGGCTTGTCATCTGGCTCGTAACGGATGAATCTCACGTCCCTGTCGGAGGCTTCCCGGTAGTAATCCTCTCCGAACCCGTACGTCCTCATATCACGATAGAGGACGTAGATATCCGTCTCGGGGTTTATCTCTTTCAGTTTCAGCGCGTTCTTGACGGCCTGGTTGCAACATACGCGGCTGCAGTAGTTCCTGTCTTCATTCCTGCAGCCCACACATTGGATCATGACGAGGCTTTTGGCTTTGGTCAGCTCCTCATCCCCTCCGGCGATCTTCTCCTCCAGTTCCAGTAGGGTCAAGACCCTGTCCTCTTCTCCGTAGAGATATTCCGAAGGCTTGTATTCCTCGGCCCCGGTGGCGATGATAGTGATTCCATGCCTTATCTCCGTGTCTCCCGTCGGAGATCTCACCTTGGTTACAAAATTCCCAACATAGCCGGTGGCCTCTGTTATGAGGGCGTCGGTGACTACATGAATCAAAGGGTGCTGATGGACCTTCCGCGTAAGCCCGCGCAAGTAAGCTTGAACATCCATTCCGTCCAGGGTGTAATGGATTCTCCGGGCCATTCCCCCCAGGTCCGAGTCCCTTTCCACCAGGTAGACCTCAAACCCTTGCTCTGCCAGGCTCAGGGCACTGGTCATCCCGGCCAGGCCCCCACCGACCACTAACCCTCTCTTGTCAACAGGGAGTTCGAATTCCTCCAGGGGCTCCAACAGGGTGGTCCTGGCCACCGACATCCGGACCGTGTCCTTGGCCTTTTGGGTGGCTTCTCCCTTTTCCCGGCTGTGAACCCAGGAGCAATGTTCCCTGATATTGGCCATGTCAAAGAAATATGCATTGATTCCCCCCTCACGCAGCGTGTCTCTGAAGAGGGGCTCGTGTGTCCTCGGGGTGCAGGCGGCAACGACAACCCGATTGAGCCCTTTTTCTCTGATCGTATCTGCTATTTGCTGCGCATTGTCCGTAGAACAGGCAAAGAGAGTCTCCTGGGTGTGGACAACATTCGGTAAGGTGGAGGCATACTCGACCACGGAAGGAACATCAACGACTCTGCCTATATTGGCCCCGCAGTGACACACAAAGACGCCTACCCTGGGTTCTTCTCCTCTGACATCCCTTTCCATCGGATAGATCCTCTCCTTCGCCAGCTTCCCCCGCCGGTAAGCGAGGAGCCGGCTACAGAGGGCATCCGCCCCGCTGGCGGTCATTACCGACTCGGGGATATCCATGGGACCCTGGAAGGCCCCGCTTACAAAGATCCCCGGACGTGAGGTCTCCATTGGGTTGAGGGGATTGGTTCTGCAAAACCCGTGTGATTCGAGTTCGATTCCGAATTTCTCAGCCAGGGCCTGGTAGTCCGCAGGAGGATTCAATCCGACGGATAACACCACCATGTCGAATTCTTCCTCTTTCACTCCCTCCTCGGCTGTTGCGTATCTCACGGTCACGTTCTTGGTTTCATGGACCTCTTCCCCTATGGACACATAGCTCCTGATGAATCTAACCCCGGGGAGGTCCTCCGCCCTCTGATAGAATCGTTCGAAATCCTTGCCATGGGATCGAATGTCATTATGGAATATGGTGGCCTCAATCTCGCTATCATGGTCCTTCGCCAAGATAACCTGTTTTTGGGTATAGGTGCAGCATACCGCGGAGCAATAGCTGTTATCACCAGGGGTAACTCGCCTGGAACCCACGCATTGAATCCACGCTATCTTCCGGGGGTGCTTGCCGTCGGAAGGGCGTCTGATCTCGCCCTCATAGGGCCCTGTGGAACACAGCAGTCTTTCGAAATCGAGACTGGTAACCACGTTCTGGAACCTTCCGCAGGCATATTCCTCCTTCACCCTCGGGTCAAAGATCTCGTAGCCCGGCGAGAGAACGATCGCGCCTACCTTTACTTCTATCTTTCCCTCCTCCTGATAGAAATCTATGGCTTCGTTCTTACACACTCCCGCGCATATGGTGCACTGCTCCCCCTGGAGGTAGAGGCATGTGTCAGGGTCAATATAACTGATGAGCGGGACTGCTTGAGAGAAATAGATGTGGATGGCCTTGTTCAAGGACAGGTTCTGGTTGTAGGGGTCAGGGACCTTGACGGGGCAATACTCGACGCAGGTCGTACAGCCCGTGCATATGTCCTCTTTGATGTATCTCGGCCTTTTGGTCAGGCCCACCGTGAAGTCCCCCGCTTCCCCCTCCACCCGGTCAACTTCGGTATAGGTGAGGATTTTTATATTGGGATGCCTGTTGCATTCAACAAACTTGGGGGATTCAATGCACATGGAGCAGTCGTTGGTGGGGAAAGTCTTGTCGAGCTGTGCCATCTTGCCTCCGATGGCGGGTGACTTCTCCACCAGATAAACCCTGAAGCCCGTTTCTGCAAGGTCGAGGGCAGCCTGGATGCCGCTGATCCCTGCACCGACGACCATGACGTCCGCAAAATCATTGCGTCCCAAAGTCTCCCGTAGTGGCTGAGCCTTTTCCTTTAGCAATTGTTCCTCTTCCACTTGCTCTCACCTCTAGATGACTTCCTGTATGATCTCAGTGATCTCCTTCACCTCTATGGCCTCACCACCGTCCACGTTCAGCCTGCTGTCCTCAAAATTTGTAATGCAATAGGGACAGGCCGTAACCAGCACCTCAGCACCAGCCTCAAGCGCCTGCTCCAGCCTCACATCAGAAAACCTCTCACCCTTCACCGTCTCCATCCAAATCCTGCCTCCCCCTCCACCACAACACAGACTGTCATCCCGGCT
>JAFDHO010000141.1 GCA_019308745.1 Deltaproteobacteria bacterium | reverse complement strand
TCTCCCAGGCATCATGAACGGCACCAAACATTCAACAAAAGTCGTCAGTAGCTCCAGGAGATCATCTCCACCGGAGCCTCTGCCTTCTGTGCCTGTGAGGCGATGACTATGAGGTTCATGGGGGCGTGAAAAAGGGTTAAGGCGAGTATTGAGCCTCTGAAAAAGACCTCCCGGGGGCCGCCTCTACGTGTTATTGGCTGAGCTTTTGGGAATCAAAGCCTCTGTTTGCAAAATCCTAACCGGACATTACTGTTGTCAATTGACAAAATATCAGCTAAGAATATAAATATATAGGGTAATTAGTGAGATTTTGGATGTTTTCTCGAGGTTTCCTCCCATGAGGTACCGTGCCTTGTTGGGCCGAGGGGGGGGCTGTCCCCAAGGCACCACCTCCCTTGACAAGGGCCCATGCGGCGCCGAAGGGTTCTCCAGGCTATGATGGATCCACTGCAAGGCGACTACATCTATCTTGATCATAATGCCACCACGCCCCTTGAAAGCGAAGTGGCGGAGGCTATGGCGCCCTTCATGAAAAAAGAAGGATACGGCAATCCTTCCAGCCCCTATCCCCTTGGAGCTTTTGCCAGAGAGTCTCTCGAGGAATTCAGGGCCCAGGTGGCTGATCTGGTAGGGTGTAAAGCAGAAGAGATAATTTTCACCTCCGGAGGGAGTGAGTCCAACAATACGGTACTCAAAGGGGTCATCGACTTCCGCAGACCCCGTGACTTTCACTTAATTACCTGTGCCACCGAACACCCTGCCGTCTTAAACCCGTGCCTCTTCCTCATGGAGCTGGGAGTCACCGTCACCATACTTCCGGTCGACCAATACGGCCTTCTGGACCCGAATGAAGTTCGCAGGGCAATCACGTCCAAGACCGTTTTGATTTCCGTCATGACAGCGAACAATGAAACAGGGACGATTCAACCCATCCGTGAGATCGCCCAGATTGCAAGGGAAGCAGGTGTACCTTTCCACACGGATGCTGCCCAGGCCGTGGGTAAGCTACCCGTAAAGGTTGATGATTTGGGGGTCGATTTCCTCAGTGTTGCAGGGCATAAGTTCTACGCTCCGAAGGGAATTGGCGCACTATACATTGGGCAAGGACGCGAAGTGACGCCCCTCATTCACGGAGGCGGCCAGGAAGGCGGAAAGAGGTCGGGCACAGAGAATATCATGCTTTGCGCCGGTCTCGGGGCCGCGGCGAGGATCGCCCGAGAGAGGCTAAAGGCTGACATGGAGAACCTGAAAGGGTTGCGGGACCACTTACAGGAACTCCTCTGCGATGCCCTGGACGGGATCGTCCTCAACGGACACCCCGTCCAAAGACTGCCCAATACCCTCAATATATCAATCCCGGGCGTAGACGGCGCCCGCCTTCTCGAGGGGATACCAAGGCTCTATGCCTCCACAGGCGCAGCATGCCACGACCGGCATGTCAAACTCTCCCATGTCCTCTCTGCCATGGGAGTCTCTCCGGAAGTTGGCATGGGGACATTAAGACTGACCCTGGGCAGAGGTAACACAATAGAGCAGATAGAGGATGCGGCGCGCATGATCATCCATAGAGTCAGAGAAATGGAAAGATCATGATGTGTGAAGCTGTGGCAGGGAATCTCGCTCCCTCATTCTTCCTTCTCAGGCGTCTTTCTCCTCTTTTCCAGGTCCAGGATTCTCCTTCTGACTTCCCTCTCGAACCCCCGACCCGTGGGCCGGTAATAGGTCCTCCTCTTTAATCCTTTCGGCAGATAATCCTGTTTGACCCACCCCCCAGGGTAGTTGTGGGGGTAGAGATAGCCCTGGGCATACCCCAGTTTCTTCATGAGCCTGGTAGGGGCATTCCGTATGTGAAGGGGTACAGGCTCGGCCCCTGAACTCTCAATCTCTTGCTTCACTGCCTTTTCGGCCAGATACAGGGCGTTGCTCTTGGGTGCCGCGGCCAAATAGGCTGCCGCTTCTGCCAGAGCCAACTCTGCCTCGGGAGGACCGACCTTCTCCCAGGCCTCAAAGGCGTTCAGCGCGATCTGCAGGGCCTGGGGATCGGCCAGGCCTACATCCTCTGAGGCGAATCTTATCATTCTCCTTCCTATGAACAGGGGGTCTTCACCGGCCAAGAGCATACGGTAGAGCCAATAGATCGAGGCCTGCACATCGCTCCCCCTCAAGCTCTTGTGAAAGGCCGATATGAGATTATAGTGCTCTTCCCCGTCTTTGTCGTAGGGCAGGGTCTTCCTGGTAGTAGCCTCGGCTGCCTTCTTCAGGTCCAGGACCCCCTCGCCTCCTTCTTCGCTGGCAACATAATCCAGTGCCATTTCAAGGGTGTTTAGGGCCACCCTCGCATCTCCAAAGGAACTATGGACAACATATTCTATGGCATCGGGCTTCACCGCGATTCCCCGAGCTCCCACGCCTTTACTCCTGTCACTGATGGCACGAACCAAAATGGTCCTGATATCATCCTCTTTGAGGGGATTCAAGACCATGACCCTTGCCCTGGAAAGCAGCGGCGGTATGATTTCAAAGGATGGATTCTGAGTTGTCGCACCTACCAGGACAATCAACCCGCTCTCTACGTGGGGCAAGAAGGCATCCTGCTGCGCCTTGTTGAAGCGGTGTATTTCATCAACAAACAGGATCGTGGGCCTCCCAAAGGCCTCCAGTTGTTTCTTGGCCCCGTCAATCACCTCCCTTAGCTCTTTCACCCCTGAGGTGACGGCGGAAAAGGTGCGGAACGGGTATTTGGTGTACCGGGCAATCAGTCTGGCAATAGTGGTCTTCCCGCATCCAGGCGGCCCCCAAAGGATCACCGAGAAGATCCGCCCCGATTTTAGTGCACGATAGAGAACGGCTCCCGGGCCGACGAGATGATCCTGACCTACCACGTCTTCAATCCTCTCGGGCCTGAGCCTGTCTGCTAACGGTCTTTTCCCTTCCTTCATCTCTCTGAGAACTCGAATCAGGTCAGGCTGTCTCCCAATTCCCGACTACACCGCAACCCGTGCCCTATCCCGCTTCGGGGACAACCCGGACGAAAGGTCCCCATCCAGCGTCACAGCTTTTCCATCAATAAGTCAGAAACCTGGCGAACCAACCTGTCCATGTCGATGGGCCTTCTGAGGACAAGATCTGGGCCTTCTGTGCTCCCGTGGACGGCCCCTTTGTCCTCCCAATGCCCCGTAATCAATATGGTAGATGTCTTATCCTTTCTCTTGATTGTCCTGCGCAGCAAGGCCTGAGCTTCTTCATCTCGCCCCTCAGTATCCAAGATGACCATATCGTAACGGTTCTTTTTCAATTTGTTCAGGGCATCCCCGTACCCGTTGCCGATGGCCACACGGAAACCTTTGCTTGCCAGCACC
Source organism: Deltaproteobacteria bacterium (assembly GCA_019308745.1). Classification (GTDB taxonomy): domain Bacteria; phylum Desulfobacterota; class DSM-4660; order Desulfatiglandales; family HGW-15; genus JAFDHO01. The sequence continues at coordinate 7,316 of JAFDHO010000141.1, read as the reverse complement.
CGGCAAAGGAGCTCTTGCATCATGTCCCCCCCTCCGACGACCAGTATATTGGAATCCCGTATGCTGGTCTTCTTTCTCCTCTCCCCCCCATATTTGGTCTTGGGTACCACGGGAAGCCTTATGGTGACGGTCGTGCCCTGGCCTTCCGTGCTCCTTATCTCGATATCCCCTTTGTGTCTCCTGACGGCTCCGTAGGCTATGCTCAGCCCCATGCCTCTCCCGCCGCTTTCCCTCAAGGTGAGGCAGGGCTCGAAGATCTTCCCCAAGCAATCTTGTGGCACTCCCACGCCACTGTCTTGGACATAGGTCATGACATACCCTGCGTCTTCTTCGGTTGTGATATAGAGATCCCCGCCCCCGGGCATGGCTTCAAGGGCGTTCATGATGATACTGTCAACAACCTCCCGCATCTCCATCGGGTCGCCTTCGACAGGAGATACTGATCTCAGATAGGTCTTGATATTGAACTTTGCCTTCCGGTCTTCTTCCAGGACCCTGATTCTGGGTTCGAGCCTGGCCACCCTATCCCTGACGAGTTCCTTCAGGTCGAAAAGCACCTTCACGGAACCGCCCCCCTTTCCCCCGGAGAAATGGCCCAGGTCCCGGGCTACTTCGTCCAATTGGCCTATTGCATTTTCCATTGCCTCCAAAGGCCCGGCGAGGTCCCTTTGGTCCTTGTCCAACGCGGTCCGAATGGATCCGGCGCCCTCCCTGATTGCCCTCAAACCCTCACTTATCCGATGGGAAAGGCCGGATGCCATTCTGCCCAACGCTTCCATCTTCTCCGAGGTAATGAGCTCTCCTTCCCTCTTTTTCCTCTCTTCGATTCTGTTCAACCTTGTGAGGAACGCAACCTGCCCGTTGAATCTGATCCTTTTCACCTCCACTTCACAACAGAGGATCGCCCCATCTTTTGCCAGAATCTCGGCCTGGTAAAGCTCCGGGGCCCATTTCCCTGCCAGCCGCTTCTTATGAAACCGCCGTATTCGCTCCCTCACCCTTGGGTGAAGGAACTCCGAGAAATTTCGACCCACAATTTCTTCCCTATCGTAGCCTGTTTCTTCAATAACCATCCTGTTGACGTCCATGATCTTATCTCCCTGGACCAGGACCATACCTCCAGGAAATTCATCAAAGAGAAGATTCCTGTTTCTCAGGGCCTTCTGAAGCCTCTTGTTTTCCGCTTTCAAGACGGCTGATTTCGCCCTCAAGGCGCTCATCTGGATCTTCAACTTTTCCAACCTGTTGGCCATTACTGTTTGATCCTGCGTGCCCATGTCCCTCATCCTGATCCTTTCAGCAATAATGGAGGTGGAGCTGATACAGGGGTGGTGGCCATGTCAGCCAGCACAAAAAGAGGTAAGAGGTCTTTCATTGGAAAATGCCTGCTGCCTGGATGCAGGCCGCTGACCAGTGGATATCCGGGCCCAGAGAGCCCGGTTTCGCGGCCCGGCGACGGCCCTGGATTCTGATTCCCGGATTCTTCACTGGGATAGCACGGAATAGGTTTCGGCTCCTGACTCCCGCGGGACGGGACGTTCGAGAGCCCCCCTGGACCGGGTTCCCCAAAGGGTCACAAAACAGGCTTGATGAAGCTTTTTATTTACCTTATCATATCGACGGCTCACCACTCAACAGGGAAAAAACGCCCTTTCATGAAAAACAGGGAGGAAAATTGAGCACTGATTCGTCCTTCGCCCATTTGCATGTCCATACCGAGTTCAGCCTTCTTGACGGCGCAATAAAGATTACCCAGCTGTTGAGCAAGGCACATCAACTGGGTATGGACACCATTGCAATAACGGATCACGGAAATATCTTCGGTGCAGTCCAGTTTTTTGACCGGGCCTTAAAGGCAGGCATCCATCCCATCCTTGGATGTGAAATCTACGTGGCACCCGGCGATCGCAGGGACCGCTCGCAAGCCCCAAGTGGAGTCCCCAATGCCTACCATCTCATCCTGCTTGTTATGAATCAAGATGGGTATAAGAACCTGAGCCGGCTTGTCACGCTGGGGCACCTGGAGGGATTCTATTACCACCCCCGGGTTGATATGGAATTGCTCAGGGAATTGAATGGGGGGCTCATCGCCCTGTCAGCATGCCTGAAAGGGAGGATTCCCCATCTGATCAATAGTGGACGCGTGGAAGAGGCAAAGGAAGCAGCCAGGGAAATGGCCTCCATATTTGATAGAGAGAGGTTCTTCTTGGAGATACAGGCCAACAACCTGCCTGAACAGATCCAAGTCAATGCTCAACTGAGGGACTTGGCGACCCAATTATCTATTCCCCTTGTGGCCACAAATGATTGTCACTATTTAGAAAAGGGAGATGCTGAGGCCCATGATGCCCTTATTTGCATTCAAACGGGGAAAACCATCGATGATCCCAAGCGGATGAAGTTCTCCAGCGACGAATTCTACTTCAAGTCCCGCCAGGAAATGGAGCGGGCCCTCCCCGATTACCGAAACGCCATCGACAATACCCTGGATATAGCCGGTCGTTGCCAGTATGAGATGGAGTTTGGCCATTACAAGTACCCTGTCTTTCACGTGCCTGAGAAGGTCAGCCTGGAGGAAATGCTGGAAAAGGCGGCACGCAAGGGCCTTTCAGAAAGGCTGGACCAAAAGAGGAGTCGAGAGGGAGACATCCCCGAGGCGCTTGAAAAGGAGTACCGGGAAAGGCTCCGGTTTGAGCTGGACATCATTAAGAAGATGGGCTTTTCCGGTTATTTCCTGATTGTTGCCGATTTCATCGATTACGCCCGACGCTCCAGCATCCCGGTCGGCCCTGGTCGGGGGTCCGCAGCAGGGTCCCTGGTGGCCTATTCCCTGAGTATAACCAACATAGACCCGATAAAGTACGGGCTCCTTTTCGAGAGGTTCCTAAATCCGCAAAGGATAAGTATGCCGGATATTGATATCGACTTTTGCATGAACGGCAGGGACGACGTGATCCGGTATGTGGCAGAAAAATACGGCAGGGACAACGTGGGCCAAATCATCACCTTTGGGACGATGAAGGCGAGGGGAGTGATCAGGGACGTGGGGCGCGCCTTGAACATCCCCTATGGAGAGGTGGACAGGATCGCAAAACTCGTCCCTGAGGGCCCGAATGTCCGCCTTGACAGGGCCGTAGAGGACGAGCCGGAGCTCAAGAGAATGGAGGAGGGAGAGGATCACCTCAAGAAACTCCTCAAGATTGCCCGGTCCCTCGAGGGCCTTGCAAGGCACGCTTCCACCCATGCGTCTGGCGTCGTGATCTCCGACAGGCCCCTTGTCGAGTATCTACCCCTCTTCAAGGGAACAAACGAAGAGGTCATGACCCAGTACACCATGGATCAGATTGAGAAACTGGGTTTGATCAAGTTCGACTTTCTTGGCCTCAAGACCCTGACGGTTATCAAGCATGCGTTAATGCTCATAGAGAAGACGACGGGGAGGAGAATCGATATTGATAGGATTCCCCTCGATGACGAAAAAACCTATCGCCTTTGCGCTGAGGGAAAAACTACGGGAGTATTCCAGCTCGAGAGTTCGGGAATGAAGGACCTGCTGAGGAGGCTCAAACCCGAAGTCTTCGAGGACTTGATCGCCCTCGTCGCCCTTTACAGGCCCGGACCACTTGGCAGCAATATGGTGGATGAATTTATCGCGGGCAAACATGGAAAAGCCAAGATAAAATATATCCTCCCACAGCTGGAACCTATACTGAGAGAGACCTATGGTGTTATCCTCTACCAGGAACAGGTCATGAAGATCGCCCAGCTCCTCGCGAACTATTCCTTGGCCGAGGCCGACGAACTCAGAAAGGCCATTGGGAAGAAGAAGCCGGAAGTCATGGCGAACCACAGGGAACGCTTTTGCAAAGGTGCTGTCGCAAACGGGATTGACAGGAAAAAGGCAGAACAGCTCTTCGTCCTGATAGAAAAATTTGGAGGATATGGATTCAACAAGTCCCATTCGGCGGCCTACGCCATGATTGCTTACCAGACCGCCTATTTGAAGGCCCATTATCCCGTCCAGTTCATGGCCGCTCTTCTGACCCAGGATATGGGCAACCAGGACAAGACAATCAAGAATATTGCCGAATGCCGGGAAATGGGTATCAAGATACTGCCCCCGGATATCAACGAGAGCCAGCCGGATTTCGCGGTGGTCAAGGAGGGAATTCGATTTGGCCTTGCCGCGGTCAAGAATGTGGGTCTGAAGGCGGTCGAGACCATGATCGAGGAAAGAAAGAGGGGTGGGCCCTTTCGAGACGTTACGGATTTCTGCAGCAGGGTAGACGGATCAAAGGTGAACCGGAGGGCATTGGAGGGTTTCATCCAGTGCGGGGCCTTTGACTCCACGGGCATAGAAAGGGCCAGGCTCTTTGCTTCCCTGAATGATGTGATCAGGGTCTGCGGCGGAAATCAGGATCCAAACCAGTTGAACATGTTTTCGGGTCTTCAAGGGAATGATTCCAGCAGTTATGGACTCGTGGAACTACCCGATGTGGAAGAATGGGATGAGAGGGAAAAACTCAGAAGGGAAAAGGAGGCCCTGGGCTTCTACATCACAGGGCACCCCCTGGATCGCTACAAGGACGAGCTAAAGCGATTCACGACCTGTGACATCGAGGATTTGCCAAACCTCAAGGACAAGTCGAGTGTCACTTTGGCCGGGGTAGCGGAAAACGTCAGGATAAAAAGGACTAAGAGAGGCGACAAGATGGCCACCCTTACCCTGGAGGATCCCACCGGCTCGACCGAGGTCATCCTGTTTCCAGATGTCTTCAAGAGGTGCTCCTTCCTCCTGAAATCCGATGACCCCCTCCTGATAAACGGGACAGCAGAAGTTGACGACAACAGGGCCAAGGTCCTGGCCAAGGATGTCTCAAGGCTGGAAGAAGAAAGGCAGAACTCCATATGGGCCATCGATCTCTTGCTGTCAAGAGGGACGGCCACCAGGAACAACCTCGAAGAAATGCGGGATGCCCTCATAAGGTATCCTGGCGACTGCTTTGTCAGGCTCAGAGTGGAGGTGGACAACGGCAGATATTGTGTCATCGCTGCCCACAATAATCTCAGGGTCTTCCCCTGTAATGAACTGTTGCAGGAGTTGGAATCAATTACTGGAAATAAGGTGATCTGTAAATATGGAGAAAAAAATACACACCATAGCGACTCTAGAAACCAACAGTTTTTCGGCCCATCTTGACGAAGTGATTCTGAGAGACGGAAACGTTGGTAAGAGAATCAGGATCAGGCACCCAGAGGCCGCAGCAATCATCCCCTTCCTCTCGGAAACCGATATACTCATGGTCAGGCAATTCAGGTACGCTTTCGGGAGAGAAACCCTTGAGATACCTGCCGGCAAGATAGGAAGAGGAGAAAGACCCGACGCATGTGCGAGAAGGGAACTCATGGAGGAGACCGGGCATAGCCCCGGCGCCATCGAATTGCTTTACTCCTATGCCCCGGCCATTGGCTATTCAGACGAAATAATTCATATCTTTATCGCCAGGGAGTTGACCCGCTTAGGTACAGGAATAGATGAGAGGGAAATAACATCCCTTGAAACCATACCCATCCGGGATGTGAAAGAGATGATAAAGAAGGGCTTGATTCAGGACGGTAAGACGCTCCTCGCCGTGCTCATGATGGACTTCCTTGGTACGGAGCCGGCTTAGGCCGCCACCGCCAGGCCTATGTCCCCTCTTCGCCCAGCACCTTCTTGAGGCCGCTGATGATTGTAACGGGCACAGGGCCTGAACGTGAGTAAAGTTTCAGCAGATCATGGGACACCTTGATCTCTTCTTCCACTTTGTCCCAGCCGATTCCTTTGTCCTCTAACTTTTTCATGAGCTCAACGAGTTCTTCCGATTCCATGTTTCTTACCCTTTTTACTTAGTCCCCCGGGAAAATTGAGGCCCTACTTTTTGGCCGGACGCAGGTCAGGAGGGTATACGAACTTAGGATCAATCTCGTAGGTCCAGGGAAGCCCCCACCACTGCCAACCGTAATGGCGTCGATGTTCAAAACCGTAGATCTTGTATCTCTTGGACAATTGCCGGTAGAATTTATGCAAGTTCTGGTCCTTGAAGGTGGGGAACAGGGGCCCTTCAAAGCCATCCTCCACATCAAAGACCTTCTTGAAGCCTGCCTCTATAAGCTCTTTGGCGGCCAGGGCGCTCCTTGTCCCGTCACGGCTGATGATGAGAAGGTTGTCGGTCTTCTTGAAAACCTTGCTGATCTCAGCAACAAAATCCTTGTTCTTCGCCGTAAAGTCGTATCCGTGCCTGTCGTCTTCCTTTGTAAAGTTGACCGAAAAGAACATATAGGGAAAGAGGTATGCATTGTCCGGATGCCCCACGAATTGGTATTCCGCCCTGGTTCTCACATCAATCAAGTAGGTGTCCGGGACAGTGTTCAGCATATCATAGGCCTCTATGCTCAAGATCCTCTTGGCCTCCTGGGCATAGACGTCCCCAACGTACTGGCATACCATTAAGAAACAGGTAGTCATGTAAAGGACAACACAGAAAACAGTTCTTCTTGTCATAGCCCTACCTCAGCGAGAAATACGGGTTCATCAATACTATCTCTGCCCCCCAGACCCCTTTCGCACATTGTGACTTATCACCCCGACCGAACAAATGAGATAGAGGCACAAAAGGGGTCCTCGGTTACCGGGGTAGAGCAGATAGGATCCCAATCGATCTTCTGGGGAGGCCCACAAAAATGTCTGAGGGACCGCGGTTTTCGATCTGTGGGCTGTTCGTCTTGCCATCCCATTGGAGCAGGCCCCTGGCTTTTTGTAACAATTTAGCCTTTGAAATACGTCCAATCGTGAGGGGCTCGTGGATCTCCTGGAGGAGGTGAACTTGTTTCAGCGGGACCCTATTCGCGCAGCCCACGGGCCTGGCGGTCGAATAGCTATTTCCCTTATCTCCATGAAAGCAAACCTGGGCATGACAAGTATGTAAACGCTCGCCCGGCCGGCACACGATAGGGCGTTCATCCGGGGGCTTTCACCTCCGGAAAGAGATTGCTGGGCCCCAAATCATTGAAAACGGCTAAAACGTTGTAACTTTTTTAATAATCTAAGATACTTTTGTTTGTCAATGGAAAAAATGAACGAGCAAGTGCCCCTTTTCCACTCTCAAAGAGGCCAATGTTGAATGCCTGGCCGGCTCTTCGCCCATAATTTCCAGATCAGGTTACTGGAATTCCGATATAAGGATTAAGAAAAAGTGAATTTTTTTCAAAAAAATTGCATCTCTGTGATTTTCCTTTGCTTTTTCATGTTGCCACGAGAAGGGGTCTGAGAACGC
>JAFDHO010000406.1 GCA_019308745.1 Deltaproteobacteria bacterium | reverse complement strand
AAAAAAATCGGCGCTTCTTCTCCTGACAGACTCTCAAAGTTCCCCTGGCCTTTGCTCACGATCACGTCCGCCGTGCCAAAGAGATCCAAGAATTCCCGGGAGCATCTCTTCAGTATCGTCCCAGGTGCATCGCACCCTGAAGAAACGATTCGTGCGACCCGGTCAATTCCGCTTCTTCGAGCATCTTTAATGGTCGCATCGTTTATTACGGGCACGTCCCTGACAGCATAGACTGTGTCTCTGTTTAAGGTTTCGATAAGTATCCTATCGAAAACGGTCTCTCCGGCATTATCTCCCAGGTAAAGGACAGTTCGGGCCTCCCTAACGCTGCGTTTAAAAGATTCATAATGGTCAATCCACAGTTCTTTTTTGAGAACATCCTCTACAATGCCTTCGAGGTCGTAATTTGAATTGGCACCCAAGTCAATGGCATTTCCCGCAATGGCCATCTTGACAGCCGTCCGCAGCGGATCCCTGGAGCTTTGAACGGCATGCTTCAATTTCCCATAAAGGGAGAGGACACTTTTGATACTCTCCGCTTTGTGGGTCCTGAGGGGATCACGCACACCTGTCACTTCTCGAACAGCGGAATAGATTAGTCTCGCTGTTTCGGGGGGAGGCTGGTCCAAAGGAATGCCAGGGATCAGGCTTGCTACCCTGTCAAGCACCTGTTTGATCTTTCTTTCATCATCTGTGGCTGCCTTGGCTGCGAAGAGGGCCTGTCGAAAAAAGCATGGTAAGCATTCCAAGTAGGTATTCATCATTCCAGCCATCTTCACCGATTCTTTTCGTAGAACTCGCCCCCTCTAACCCACGGGTCACCGCCTGTTAGCCCAAGTCTCATGCCCCACATGAGGTTGACACGGTCCTCAAGAGATTAGTCTGTCTTCGGGCTCTCGAACCGTCCATAAGGTTGATGGCCTGGATCCTTCCTTCGACAAATTTTCTTTCTCCGAATAGGTTAATGAACCAAAAGCCTTCGCCTTCAGCTTCTATCCTGGCCACGTCTTTCATAATTTCTTTTTGTTCATTGCCGACATTCACATATACGGTGCTCAAACACATATCCGCCTCCAAAACGCTATTTGATCATACCCTGCTTGTTGTGCAGGATATCGGTTTTCTGGCAACCCTCCTCCACCCACCGGGCCCTTTGGGTTCGCATTATCTCTGCCCGTCAATCTTCGTTTCTGTTAAAGTGGTAGAGGATTGCCTCCAGTACTCCCCCGCCAATTGCCCTTGCCTTGTCCGATATAGTGTAGCAGTTCTCTTTATTGTCACGAGGATCAACATCGCCGGCCTTCATTCCCTTGTAGACCTCGGTGCCATCCCTCAGCAGTCCTCTCAGGACACCATGGATCAGGGCTTTTACAGGCTCACCCTGTACAGTGGCAACCACGTCTCCGGCCTGAACGTAGTCGCCTATCTCCTTCACGTTCAAAAACTTGCCGGCCCTGGGGGCGCGAAAGACGCGTTCCGCGGTGAGTCCGGCGATTTCGCCCGGTATGCCGGTGTTGGGTTCCGCCCCGCCACTTAGGATCATCCTGCCCAAGTTATGCCCCCGGTTTGTCTCAATGACCGCATGCACATCCTTCCCGGCGGTGAAACCAGGACCGAGCCCTATCACCAGACGGGCATCTTTGATGCTGGTGCCAAGGTTTTTCTTGGCCAGAATAGCGTCCACCAGAACATCCGGTTTCAGGGCGTTCCTGATTCCAGCTTTAGGGTCCACGAGAAGTGGAATTTTGTCCTCTCTCCAAGCCAGGGTGATCTCCTCAGGAGAATGAACCAGTTTTGCGGTCACGCCCTCGACTTCTTTCTCACCATCATAGACTGCTTCGCAGAAAGACACCATGCGTCTTACGGCCTGGGGTTGATCGATTTCCGTGAGGCAGAGCCGGAAATGACAGGAATACAGTCGATGTGCCACTCCGCTGGCCAGTTCACCTGCCCCCCTGATAAGAATTACCAGACCGTTCAGATTTTTCATAGCAACCTCCTGATGCAGCTTGCTGACATTCTTGCTGTCCAGGTTATTCCTTGGAAAATATGACCACAAGGGCCACCAGGATGCCGGCAGCCAAAGCCATGAGACTAAACCTCTTATGCTCCGTTTCCGCCTGAGGGAGGAGGTGCGTTGCCCCAACATAAACAAGAGCGCCCGCCGAAACGGCCAGTAGGGAGCCCAGAAACGGTTTGCCGATCTGACTGATATATGGGTACGAGACCAGCATTCCCAGGGGCGTTGTTGCGGCAGCGGCCAAAAATGCAAGGAGAAAGGACGTCTTCTCCCTGAACCCGGCGCGAATGAGCAAAAGGTAGGTGATGATTCCTTCGGGGAACTCGTGAAGGACCATGCCGGTAGCGGCCAGGAGACCGGTAAAGACGCTCACGGTAAATGTGATAGAGTAAATGAATCCATCTATAAATGAGTGAAATCCGATGCCGATCATGGGAATCAGTCCTATGGCGTAGGACTCATTTGGATTCTTATCGCAGATAACAGCATTGACGAACCGGTTGAAAAGGTGGAGGCCGAAATAGCCGGTGAACAGATAATAGGGCCCGAGGGCGTTCATGGAGAAGGCCTTGGGAATGATGTGCAGGAATGAAACGGAAATCAGGACGCCAGCCGCAAAACAGACAAAATAGATGCTGTTGTTACGTCCCCACCGCTCAAAACGTCTTATGACATATATGCCGATAGAGGTCACAACGGCGGCCAAGAGGCTCGCCCCAAATGCTGTCCAGAATGTATTTTCCATGCCTGACATCTCATGCCTAAAGCCTCGGGTCCATATGTCCCGGACCGCCGCACTCCGGCGTATAACAGGTGACATTGATAAAATTGCACTTCTCACCGCACTCCGGGCAGACATCCGGAGGTCTGCCCGCGGTTATG
>JAFDHO010000405.1 GCA_019308745.1 Deltaproteobacteria bacterium | reverse complement strand
GTAGAGGCGATCTTGGATGTGGCCGCCAAAGGAAGCCACCACTCGAGTTCAAGCGACTGAGATGGAGTGTGGGGGTTAAGGATATGGAAGAGAGCTATTCTTTGATCGGGAAAAGGATACCGAGGATCGATACCTTGGAAAAGGTCACAGGCGACGCCAAGTATTCGGCGGACCTGAAACTGCCTAGAATGCTGGTGGGCAAGATCAAACGCAGCCCCCTTGCCCATGCGAGGATCCTGAACATAGATACCTCCAAGGCGGAAAGACTCAAGGGAGTCAAGGCGGTAGTTACGGGCAAGGATACGGCCGGGGCCAAGTGGGGAGTGTTCAGGTATACACAGGACATGGAGCTTCTCCCCAGGGACAAGGTGCGATATTTCGGGGAAGAGATAGCGGCCGTTGCCGCCGTGGACGAGGATACGGCCATGGAGGCCCTTGACCTCATAGATGTAGACCTGGAGGAGCTGCCTGCTGTTTACGATCCCCTGGAAGCCATGACATCAGAAGGACCGTTGATCCACGATGAATTCCCAAACAATATCAATATCCACGTGGAGATCACGGTAGGGGACATAGAGAAGGGGTTCAAGGAATCTTACCTGGTCCGAGAAGACACCTTTACGGCGGCCGAGGATTCCTATTTTCAAGGGGAACCCTACGCGGTTGTGGCCCGTTTTGACGATGCGGGGAACCTGGAGATCTGGATGCCCAATGCAGGTCCTCACATGAAGGCAAAACCCCTCTCAAACCTCCTGGGGATGCCCCTTCACAAGGTGAGGGTAAGAAAAATTACTATTGGTGGAGCATTCGGAGGAAGGTCTGAAATATCTCCGGCGGACTTTATCTGCTCCCTCTTGGCCAGAAAATCGAGGCGTCCCGTAAAGATCGTTTACACCCGGGAGGAGAATACGGTCAATATCCGGATGGGACATGCGCTTATCACGACCATCAAGACGGGTGTGGACAGGGAGGGGCGCGTGAAGGCCAGGGACATTACATGTTACATGGATGGCGGGGCCTATTCCTCCACCGGCCCAATAGCGACCTCTGTTCCCTTCCTGTGCATGGAGCAGGCCTACCGGATGGACAATGTCCGCTACAACGGTTTCAGGATATTCACCAACAAACCCGTCAGGGGTATGATTCGGATGCACGGTCGATCATTTGCATGCGGCATCGATCTACAGCTCGACATGCTGGGCCAGGAGCTGGGCATAGATCCGGTCACCATGAGGCTGGTGAATGCAAGGCAGAAGGGTGACTACACGCCCACGGGGAGTTACGTGCAATCATGCGGACTGACGGAATGTATAACAAGGGCCGCGGAGAAGGCCAAGTGGAAAGAGAAGTACGGGAAGCTCCCGCCGTGGCGGGGAATAGGTATAGGAATCAACTCGGTTCAAACGGGCTTCCCTCTGGGGATCAGGGGGGGATCCCAGGCATTTGTCAAGTTCAATGAAGACGGCGGCGTGACCCTGATCTCAGGTGTTGCGGACAACGGCCAGGGGAATGACAATATGCTGGCCCAGGTGGTGGCCGAGGAGCTGGGAATCGAGATAGGTGATGTCACCCTCATTACCGCGGATACGGAAGTCACTCCCAACGACCCGGGCACTTACTCCATGGTGACGACCTTTGCGGGAGGCAACGCGGCTCGGCTGGCCGCCATTGACGCCAGGAAAAAGATCTTCGAGATTGCGGCCGAGGAAATGGAGGCAAACGTGGAAGACCTGGTGCTGAAGGACAAGAAGGTCTTTGTCAAGGGAAGCCCCGAGCATTTCATCCCGCTCAAAACAGTAATCCGCATGGCACTGATGAAAGGTCGTCCCGTTTCTGGGGAAGGGCACTACTCCCCGAAGGTGGACCAGAGGAGAGAATGGGTCAAGAACCCCTCGGGTCAACTCTCAGAAACCTTCTCCTTCGGCGCCACTGTTGCAGAAGTTGAAGTGGACCCTGAGACCGGGAAAGTCAAGGCCCTGGAGGTCACGGCCGCCCAGGACGTCGGCTTTGCA
>JAFDHO010000140.1 GCA_019308745.1 Deltaproteobacteria bacterium | reverse complement strand
TAAGTCGCAGAAAAGACCAGCCCGGGAGGCTCGGAACGCAAGAAAAGGCATCATCACCCCCGTTCGTCCATCACCGAGTTCTCTCAATCGCTTTTCAAACGGCTAAAATGTTACCTCTTTTCAAGGTATTGTCAACCCCCCGTCAATAACAACGTGTTCACCAACCATGTAGTTTGAAAGGTCTGAGGCCAGGAATACAACCAGATTTGCTATCTCGACGGGATCGGCAAAGCGTCTTATTGGGACTGCCTTCAACATGGTCTCCCTAGTGCCCTTCTGAATGAACTTGTCGGCTAACGGGGTGTCCACTGTACCCGGTCCAATGGCATTAACATGAATATTATATTTGATCCATTCAATAGCCACCGCCTTTGTGAAATGGATGACTGCTGCTTTACTGGCATGATAGGAGGCGTTGTTGGGTCCTGCTATAACCCCACCGGTTGAAGCCATATTAATAATCTTTCCGTAACGCTGTTTCACCATGTGCCGGCCCGCGGCCTGAATGCACAAGAAGTAAGATTTCAAATTTACCGCAAAGACCCTATCCCACTCTTCTTCAGTGACTTCCAAAATAGGGGCAGGAGACATGGTCCCAACGTTGTTCACCAGGATGTGCAGACCACCCAATCGTTCAATTGTAATGGTCATGAGTTTCTCAACTGCATCTTTGTCCGTAACGTCAGTGGGGATCGCCAAGGCGTGCCTTCCTTTCGATTGCACGAGCTCAGCCACCTCTTCCAGTTGAGCGGCGTTTCTTGCAGCCAGCGCTATGTCGGCTCCTGCATCCGCCAGCGCAAGGGCCACGGCCTTCCCGATATTCCTACTGGCTCCGGTGACTACCGCTATTTTTCCCTCGAGATCTATCTTCATTAGCTTTTCCCGCGATCAGTTGTTCAACAGCCAGGACAAGGGCCTAGGCCATGAAGGAGCCGCCATCACAATTGATAGTCTGGCCGGTAATATAGGATGCCTCATCGGAGGCCAGGAATACAGCGAGGTGTGCCACCTCCCTGGGGTCCCCAAACCTGCCGAGCGGAACACCGGCCCTGAACTTTTCAAGGACCTTTTCCGGAATGGTCTTCATCATGTCCGTCCAGATGGTGCCGGGAGAAATGCAATTGCAGGTTACCCCCTTCAGGGCCAATTCCTTGGCAGCGGTGCGGGTCAGGGAAACCACACCTCCCTTTGAAGCGGAATAGTTCAACTGGCCTATGTTGCCGAATCTTGCTGTTGACGATATGTTGATTATCCTGCCCCTTCCCTGTTTCCTCATATGGATTGCGGCGGCCTGAAGACAATTGAACGTACCTTTGAGATTGACATCAATGACCTGATTCCATTGTTCTTCGGTCATTTTGTGCAAGATTGCATCTCTCGTAATGGCAGCATTGTTGACCATCACATCCAGGGTCCCGAATTCCTTTAAAGTGTCATCAACCATTTTTTGGACAAAATTTCTGTCAACAATGTCACCGACGGCAGCCAGGCAGGAACCACCCATTTCCCTGACATTCTTATGTACCTTGCTCAGGGCATCTTTGTCCACGTCACACATCGTTACCCTGGCACCTTCTTCAATGAAACGGCAGACGATTGCCTCCCCAATGCCCCGGGCAGCGCCTGTAACGATGGCAACCTTGTCCTTAAGCCTCATGGAATCTCTCCTTTCCATTTATGAATGACTACCTCAAAGTATCCAGAAAGCTTTTTCTCCTCGTTCTGGTCTCTGGCTATGATTTCGCAAAGGACCCTGGTCCCGCCTCTGGTTTCTGTCTTATCCACCACTGTGGCGCTTATGGTAATCACATCTCCGGGATAACTCCGGCCCATAAGACGAACTTTGAACCTTCTTAGATTGTACTTAGGAACCCATCGGCAGATGGCCTGGGAGGCAAAACCCATGATGAGCGGACCATGCGCAATAACACCTTTCAGACCCATCTTCTTGGCTGCCGTATCATCCGTATGGATGGGGTTAAAATCCCCTGAGGCGCCTGCGTATCGTACGAGCTGGACCTTGGTGATGGGGGATTTGGTGAAATCAGGGAGAGGATCCCCCACTTCAAATTTGTCCAGGTCTAGATAATTGCCTTTTCCCATCACTTCATACACTTTAATCTTTCTGTTCAATAATAAGAGAACGTGCCCTGAGGACTTCTTCACCTTCTTGATTGACCAGAAGCGTCCTGAGGCTGATCAGATCCATCTTCCCTGATTTGCCCTGCTTCTCGGCAATGGAATCAACGCACATGTTGCATGTGAGAATATCGCCCGGATAGATCTCATGGAGGTATTCGTATTCCTCCTCCCCATGGAGCACTCTCTTCACATCAACTCCGAGTTCTTTGAAGACCTTGAAATATGCCCCGGTGAATTCCTGAAATGCGGAAGTGATGAATGTTGGGGGGCACGGGATATCAGAATATCCGTAGGACAGTGCCGTTTCTTTGTCACGAAATATGGGGTTGTCATCCCCTATAGCCTGGACAAATTCATGGATCTTCACCCTCTCCACCTTAAAGGTATAAGGGGGTAGCTGAAGACCGATCTTTGACTTGTCTGCCATAATAGCTTTTGCCTTCTGTTGTTCACGTGCTGATCACAATTGACTCCCCTTGACCAAGACCGCCGCAGATAGCTGCTATTCCATGTCCCCCTCCCCTGCGAATCAGTTCATACATCAATGTCATGGTGATTCGAGCTCCACTTGCACCAACAGGGTGTCCAATGGCAATGGCGCCTCCATTCACATTTGTTTTGCCTTGAAGCTGTTTCCATTTGGCTGGATCCATTCCTGCCAGGATCTTTAGCGAAACCAGAGTCACAGCAGCAAAGGCCTCGTTTATTTCCATGAGGTCTATCTCGTCGATTGTCTTGTTGACACGGGCCAGAACTTTCTCTATGGCCTTTGCGGGCAGAGTAGCCATATACCTGGGGGCCCCTGCGACCCATTCCATTGCTCTAATTGTTGCAAGGGGTCTAAGGCCCTTCTCCCGCGCCTTATCCCGGCTCATGACCACGATTGCAGCAGCCCCGGAATTCATTCCGGGCGCATTTCCCGCAGTAACCGTCGGGCTGCCATAAATAGTCTTGAGCTTGGCAAGTTTCTCCATGGTAGTTTCCCTGGGATGTTCATCTTTCTCAAAGATGATGGGAGGACCCTTTCTCTGGGGGATCTCAATAGGCATGATTTCTTCCCCTATCTTGAATTTACCTTCCTTATACGCATGGGCCCATCGCTCCTGGCTTCGAAGCCCCCATCGGTCTTGATCTTCCCGGGAGACACCGTACTCAAGTGCAACCTCACCGGCATCCAGGGCCACAGGATTGAACCCCTTCTTTCCATATCCCAACTCAAAGAGGATGTCTTCCATGGGTATATTCCCCAGTCGGTTTCCCCATCGCGCATACTTGGCCTCCACCAACAGACAGGCATTACCCATGTTCTCCGCACCACAGGCGATTGCCACCTCTGCCTCTCCCGATCGGATAGCTCGATAGCAAAGTCGCAAGGCTGTAAGGGACGAACAGCATGCGCGATCAACAGTCATTGAGATACTTTCGGCCGGAAAATCAGCAAGGAGCGTGGCCTGTCTTGCAGGGACATTTAAGAAAGGGGCATATTCGGCGGGTATGCATGTACCGTAATAAAGCTCGTCTACTTCTGCAGGGTCAAGGCCGATACGTCCTAACGCCTCTTTTAGTACTGCAACACCCAGATCAATGCTTGGAATTTCACGAGCACGCCCATCAAAACGACCAAAAGGTGTCCTCACAGCACTTACGATCACTACATCCCTTCCATCATCCATACATTGTCTCCATGATCGGGTGTTTGAACGCCCAAAGAGAATTTAATCTCAGACCGGCATGATCCTGTGCTTTCCCGGGGAACGCGGAATATCTTTTCTCTTCAACATCCCAAGGGTCTGGATGATCCTCTTTCGCGTATCAGCCGGATGAATAATATCGTCAATTACGCGTAAGGCCGCTGCCAGGTAAGGAGTGGAGAAGTCCCTGTCGTACTCCTCGATGAATTTCTTCCTGGCCGATTCAGGATCAGGGGCGCTGCGGATCTCCTTTGCCCATATTACGTCCACAGCCCCTTCAGGGCCCATGGATGCACATTCCGCCGTGGGCCAGGCAAAGACCAGGTCAATCCCCAGTTCCTTGGGCCCCATTGCCGACCAGCCCCCACCATAGGCCTTTCGAAGGATAATCGTTACCATGGGGACGGTTGCACTGGAATAGGCGAAAAGCAACTTTGCCCCATGCCTTATGATGCCTCCGTGCTCCTGGTTAATACCGGGCAAAAAGGCAGGGGTGTCCATGAGGGTTATGACGGGTATGTTAAAGGCATCCAGAATTTGTATAAACCGTGCCCCTTTGTCCGAGGCATCAATATCAATGGTTCCGCCTAGAACCTTAGGTTGACTTGCAATGATACCGACAACACGCCCATCCATTCTGGCAAATCCTGTAACAATATTCTTTGCGAAATCAGGTTTTGTTTCAAGAAAACTGTCTCTGTCGACGATTTCATTGATGACTAGATGGACATCATAGACCTTTTTCCGGTCTGCAGGGACGATTTCTTCAAGCTTCGGGCAAAGCCGCAGAGGATCATCTTTCGGATGTATCCGGGGGGGGGATTCAAAACAGTTGGAGGGCAGATACCTCAGGAGCTTCTTTATCTTGGCTATACAATCCCTGTCATCTTCAGCCTCCAGGTCCGCCACCCCGCTTATCCGGCAGTGCACACCAGAGCCGCCGAGATCTTCGTTGTTAGTATCCGCCTGGGTAACAGCCTTGATAGTGGCAGGGCCCGTAATGAACATAAAACTGGTCCTTTTGACCATGATAATAAAATCCATAAGCGCGGGCGAATAAACAGATCCACCCGCCGCTGGGCCCATAATCGCGGCAATCTGGGGGACTACCCCAGAGCACCGTACGTTTTGGTGAAAGACCCTTGCAAAGGTGATATTTTCAGATCCCTCCTGGAGTCTGGCCCCTGCGGAGTCATACAGACCAATTAGAGGCACCCTTGCTTCAAAGGCCATAGCCGCGGTATCAGCCATTTTTTTTTGGTGTACGGGTCCAACTGACCCTCCCATCACCGTAAAATCTTGAGAATACAAAAACACGGTTCGCCCTTCAACATCACCGTAACCTGTTACAACACCATCTGCGGGTAATTCCTTTTTGTCCATGCCCAGCCGGGTACAACGATGCTTTGCAAAGAGCCCTAATTCGGTAAAAGTGCCCTTATCCAGGAGTGCCTCTATCCTTTCGCGAGCGGTAAGCTTTCCCTTCCTGTGTTGGGCATCGATCTTTTCAGGGCCACCTCCCAGCTCCAGATGTTTGCGGCGTTCTACCAACTCCTGGATCTTATCTTTCATTGACTTTGTCATTGGCCTGTAAGTAATACCTCGAAAATCAAAGGATTGAATAAAAAATTTCATACTATTTCGTAAGAAAAACAGTACAAATACACCCTCTTGATTGTCAAGAAAAATTTGTTCAAATCGGCTTACAAATATTTTGCTTAATATATCAATATATTACACTAACATAATTACTCCATTTTTTGTTGACACGCCTTTGGGTATTGTATTAAATAATAAGAAAAAAATTTCGGAATCCTACCATGCATAGAAATACCGGAAACAACATACTCAGCTCGCCCGAAGACCTTGAAGAAAGTAAAAAAAGAAAGACCCTCAATGAAGCTGCCTACAAGAAGATCAAGCAGATGATCTTTCAAAATGAACTTAACCCGGGTCAGAGGCTGATTTACCGGGACCTTTCTAAGATCCTCAGAATGTCAAGGACTCCGATTATCAACGCACTGACCAGGCTGGAGGAGGAAGGATTTGTTTTATCGGAATCCTATTGCGGTTTTTATGTCAAGCCTGTTGACATACAGGAAGCCTGGGACCTTTTTGGTGTTCGAGAGGCCTTAGAGGCCTATGCCATTGAGCAGGCCATTGATAGGGGAGAACCATGGGAAATCGAGATACTGGAAGAGAAACTGCAAAACCATGAATACTATATGCCGCCGCATTATGACAAGAAAAAGGCGGCCCTGGAAGCCGAATTTCATTTACAAATCGCATCGATGGCCAAAAACAAGGTCTTAAAAGACCTATTGAGAGTGAACTTCGAACACCTTTATCTGAGATTCAGTTTGACCGGTATTGATACCAAAAGGATGCCTTTGGCCGTCCGTGAGCACTATGAGATTGTGGATAAGATAAAGAGTAAAGACGTAATAGGGGCCGTCGAGGTCATTCGGTTGCATGTCAGGAAGGGAAGGAATGCTGTGGTTGCGGGCATTTCCAAACTTAAGGAACCCATTCAGATCCCATGACTAGGAATCAAGACATGGAGCCGGATCAGAGAGAAGAAATGCGACAGCGTCTCGAAAACTGGCAGATTACAACGCTCAAAAAAGCACTGGCCAGATCCAAAGAAAGGCAGAAGACTTTTGCTACTGAAAGCGGAATTCATGTCAAGAGGTTGTACACTCCCCTCGATCTGACCGGTAAAGGCTATTGTAGTGATCTGGGTTTTCCCGGGGAATTCCCTTACACGAGGGGCGTGTATCCAACCATGTATCGTGGCCGCCTCTGGACCATGAGACAGTACGCCGGATTTGGGACGGCAGAAGATACGAACAAGAGGTTTCACTATCTTCTGGATCATGGAATGCCGGGGTTATCCGTTGCCTTTGATATCCCAACGCAACTTGGATACGACTCGGATGATCCCGTGGCCGAGGGGGCCGTGGGGAGGGTCGGTGTTGCCGTAGATACCCTGGAAGACATGGAGATAATCTTTGACAACATTCCCCTAGATAAGGTCTCTACTTCCATGACCATTAACGCGCCCGCGACAGTCCTGTTGGCCATGTACATAGCCGTAGGCGAAAAGCAGGGTGTTCCCAGGGAAAAGCTAACGGGTACGACACAAAACGATATCTTAGTTGCCCGGGCCTTGAAGGACTCGGGCATGGAGGTTGTCTATACCGGCCTGAGGCAGACACCCGAGCAGGTGGCAAACACGGCTGTTCAAGAAGATGTGGATGCCCTGGGGATGTCCTTTCTTTCGGGCGATCACATGGTTCAGATCCCCAAGGTAATGGGTTGCTTAAAAGAAAAGGGGATTGATGATATCCTGGTGGTGGTGGGAGGTATTATACTGAGGCGGCATATACCTGCCCTGCTGGAGATGGGTGTTGACAAGGTATTTCTTCCCGGCACACCCCCGAGGGAAATCGTCTCATACATAAAACAAAAGGTTACAGCGAAAAGCAAGAAATAGCTCAATCTTTGCTATCCAACCACGTCCAGGCTTGTCATTAAGGCAAAGGGAGGGCCAGGAGCAATTTATTGGCCTTTCCGAGGCATCTAGGCTGTGTTTTAGAAAGGAATGGGTCAATGCATTCAAAGAAAGGGAGGCCGAAATCCCCTTTACGGATGAGGAAATTGACATGATCCTGGGAGGAACTGCGCGGAAGGTCTTAAAGCTTTGATGGAAAGGAGAACAATGCATGAGAGATATACTCGATGTCATAACCAGCAGGAAGAGTATCAGGAGATATAAACCCGACCCTGTGCCGGATGAAATGATCGACAAGATCCTTGAAGCTGCAAGGTGGGCGCCTACAGGGGAAAATCATCAGCCCTGGAGGCTCATTGTCGTTCGTGATCCTGAGACCCGGAGAAAGATAGGCGAGATGGCAAAAATAGGGAGCGGGATATTTACAACCACTGAATACTGTATGGGGAGGATGAGACAGTTCGAAGGGATCAAGGACCCCAAGAAGAGGGAGAGGGTTGAACGGTTTATGTATACGGGTGAAGTATCGGCCTTCCTGGGGAAAGCTCCCCTTTTGATTGTGGTAACTGGAAGGTGCGATGCCCTGGATACGCCATATGATCTCTCAGCGTGCGCTGAGAATATGCTCTTAGAGGCCCACTCTCTTGGCCTGGGTGCCTGCTGGGTACATGGACCGGTGGCACCCATCAGAGGCGAAATCAAAATGAAAGAACTACTAGGGGTCCCCCAGGGAATGGAAAAATTCAAACTTCTGGCTGTTCTCTCCTTCGGATGGCCCTTGGAACCACGTAAACATCCCAGGCCCAAGCTGACCTTGGAAGAAATCGTCTACTGGGAAAAATTCGGGAGAAAGGAGAGACCCTCATATGTTTGATGACGAGATTACGAACTATTACAATGGAATGCTGGCCAGGTTGGAAGCCCTTCTTTACCATGAGATAGCCCTGTCAGCCGTGAAGAAGATAGATTTCGTTGGAACTGATTTTCTTAACTCAAAAGAGATCCGGGGCAATACGGCAAGTGAGGTCATAGAGAGTTGTATTCAAGAGATCACTTCAAAGGGACTTGTTGAAAGTATCAATTATTCAATTCACGGCTACGGAATCCTGCTCAAGCTGGAGGCGAAGGATTGCATCCATATTCCAAAGGAAATAGAGCTTAAAAAAGAAGGTATAAAGCCATATATGTGCCCTATAGCCAACATGATAGGAGATCGACTCATTGAGATCTTAGGTTATGAAACAACCTACATGGCTGATATGAACATAGATGAGAACTCAAAGAATTGTATTGTGAAATATGCAATATTTGAAGACATAAGCAAGATAGGGCAGGTCTCGGACTGGACAAAAATATAGAAATCCAGGTTTTGAGTGCTGGCCTTTGGTGACCCGCGAAAGAGGATATAGCCCGATACAGATGCAGACCTACAGAAGTCAGAATTCAGAATCCAGGAGTCAGAAGAAGGCTGGTGTCGCTTCGCTCCAGCAGATGCATAGGGATTTAGCTATTGGCGAAAATTTTGTTGTGACTTCTGATCCCCGGATTCTTCCCCAGGATATCATGGTATTCCCTTTGGTCCCTGACTCCCATCATTGCGGGAGAGGAGCAGGGTTTCCAATGACTAAATGAGAAAGAGATGGGAGTAACACGAGTGTTTTTGAAGGGGTTTACTCCATACAAGGAAGAAGATGCGGAGAAATACCGGAGACTTGGCTGGTGGGCAGGCCTTACATTCGGTGATATCCTGGATAAGGCCGCTGATCTCTACCCGGATAAGGAAGCCCTGGTCGACAGCAAGAGCCGTCTGACCTATTCACGGTTGCGAGAAAAGGCAAACAGGATTGCCATTGGTTTAATGAAACTCGGTATAGAGCCCCAAGACCGGATCCTCTTGCAACTACCCAATTGGAATGAATTTGTCTATTCCTATTTCGGCCTTCAGAAGATCGGAGCCATTCCGGTGCTGCTGATCGAAAGGTACCGACAATACGAAATAAACTATCTCTGCGAGTTGACAAATCCCAAGGTGTGGCTGGTCCCTGAGAAACATGGCAAGACAGACTATATTCCCATAATCGATGATGTCCTGAAAAGGAATTCCAATTTGAAGCACGTTGTTCTTGCAAGGGGGAGGAGACACAAACGGTTCCACGGCCTGGAGTCATTGATTGAAAGCGCCGAGCTGACGGAAGACAACCTCCTCAATCTGGCGAACAGGAGACCTGATCCCATGCGGGTGGCCCATATGGGGCCTACTGGTGGAACTACTGGTTTACCTAAGGTGGTCGTCCGCACCCATAATGATTACCTCTGCCGGGTAGAATATGCGTCCAGAGCCTGGGAACTGGGATATGATGATGTCTTGCTGCTTGTAGCCCCTGTGGGTCATGATCTGGCTTTTAGTATCGGACTCTGCTCAACCATCTTCACCTTTGGGAAAGTGGTTATGCTTGACTCCACAGACCCGGAAGATATTTGCAGGGCTATCCAGGAGGAGCATGTAACGGCAATACCCTGGACTCCCGCTTTGGCCCACAGGCTCGTCAATTTTCGAGGCCTGAAGGACTATGACCTGAGTTCACTAAGGAAAATGTACTGCGGGGGTGGTGCGAGTCCAATTGAACTCGTCCGGGATGTGAGAGAGAAACTAGGTTGCATATACATTAACGCTTATGGTGGAACAGAAGGTATGAATGCCCAGACAAGATTGAATGACAGCATCGATACTGTGCACCGCACTGTGGGTAGGCCAACGTGCCCCTATGATACCTACAAAATAGTCGACGACCACGGAAATGAACTACCGCCAAACATACCAGGAGAGCTTGTCATAAAAGGCCCAGGTGTATTCACCGGCTATTTCAATAACCCGGAAGAAAATGAGAAGGTCTTTACCAAAGATGGTTTCTTTAGGACAGGTGACCTCGCCATGTTCAACGATTCCGGGAATATCATTATGACCGGCAGGATCAGAGAGATCATCAAACGAGGGGGGGAGAGTATCAGTACCGTCGAGATCGAGAACCTGATTATCACCCATCCGGATGTTGCGGCCGTCGCTGTGGTCGGAATGCCAGATCCTGAACTGGGAGAAAGGGCCTGCGCATATATTCAGCCCAAGCCCGGAGCCAGTTTGAGCTTTGAGAAGATAATCGATTACATGAAAAGCAAAAATGCCTCTGTGCTCCAGCTGCCTGAACGGGTCGAGTTCATCGATGTCTTGCCGTTAACGACATCTAACAAAATAGACAAAAGGGCCTTGGAAAAAGATATCAGAAAAAAGTTAGGAATGTCGTAACACTTTAGCCTTTTGAAATGCCTCCTCAGATAGGGAGAACGGGTGATGATGCCTTTTCTGGAGTGACTGGCGGGAGGGCGCCGTCTTTTCTTCGCCCTCGCTCCGCTC
>JAFDHO010000404.1 GCA_019308745.1 Deltaproteobacteria bacterium | reverse complement strand
CCAATCTTTGTATTCCTCGCTAATGTCTTTTGAGTGATCGGATAAAAGAATAATCTTTGAGAATACCCGGTTTCGGATAGCACTCCCAATGGGACCTACATCGCCATCCAGTGCTCCTTGGGCTGCGCGGATATCAGTCAAACCTATCCACGTAAAAAGCAGATTTTCTGAGGACTTGGGGCTCATATGAGACATCACTTATTGTGTAACTTATTTTGTGCCGATCAGATGGCTTTCCATTTGTACCTTCCTATCAGGTATTTTTCTCAGGCTAGCCAGTGATCCTTAAATTCTCCACCCATCTTTTTTTCAACACCTTAACCCAGCTTGTCACAGTCCGGTCGTTGCGGCCACATCTTCATAACCCGGGGCTTCGGCATAGACCCGCCTGCCGCGGGCAGGGCTTTTCAAGTTCCGAGCGAGCACGTTTGTGTTCGCCCAGGTCCTCGTAGACTAGGGCTCGCTCATACCGAAGCGCACGGAGGAGATCATCAGATCGGTCCTTCTTGCGTCGTAGTGCTTTGGTAAGGACATCCCGGGCAGCTTCGTTAAAGCCCAGCTTCCTCGCCGCTTTAGCTTTGTATAGGAGCAGAGCGGCATGGATCTCGGAATCGTTTTCCACCCCTTCAGTCATGTGGACGACCCTGCGGAATACGCTCGGATCATTGGGTTGCAGTTCCATCAAAAGCTCTATGAAAGAAAGCCTGACAACCATATCATCGGGCTCCAGCTTTCGGAGCCTCTCCAGGCATTTAAGAGCCTCTTTCCACTTCTTTTGTCTCTGGTAGATTTCCACCAGGCCCAGCAGTATTCCCCTGACATCAGGACCAACATGGGCCGAGACCTCACCAGTGATAGGCAGGCTCATGGTGGCTGATATGCCATATTTGGAAAAAATATCTCCCCAGCTTACGATAATTCTTATAGGCAGCAGCAAGGTATTGTTGAGCCTCTTTAAGCATGCCTCTCTTTAATGCCAGAAAACCGGCAAGATAGGTACCGTCTGCTAGATGGACTGCCCTTCGGAGAAGTTCGAGGGCTTTGCCTTCATTACCGAGTGCCAACTCCCGCATACCATCCACCAGGGCCTCTTCTTCATCCGGTGTGATGAGCCTCCTGAAAAAGCCGAGGCTTAGGCGGTCCTCGGGGCGAACAGTCGGCACATAATCGCTAGAATTTCTTTTCCCATGCTTTGTGCGTTTCTTGGAGGCAAATGTAGAGGTATAGAAGAGCCCTGTGCCTGGCAAACCAACTGTCGCCCTCTTTCCTCGGGATCCTATGGTAAACTTCGCTCCGCGTGGCCCGAACGAGAGAGAGCCGCCTGACTTGCTCAGGTTCAGGGTCACGCCCGGTGCAACTTTTATTCTTTTCCACAAACCGAAGCTCACGATCGGCCTCCCTCTGAACGCATGCTCAAGTCGTGGCCAAGGCCGTGCCGTAGTATATCAAGCCGTCCGCGTCCCTGTGCGTGTCTGCACACACAGATTAACAGTCGAAACGGGAGCCATCCCCCCCCCCTAGTCAAGATGACTCATGTCATCCTAGAGCCCTGCCTTACGGGCATGCCTTCGGCATGTCCAATTCCGCTTCCCTCCGGAATTGTCAGGATCACGCGCGAGGCTATCTTAAGTCTGCTCCAGAAACGAAAACCCTTCCTTCTACCATTGAAAGATTTCCAATAGTCGCACTTCTTTTTGCTCCCTTCAAGGCTATGACAATTTTCATGGATGAAATATCCTAATCCAGATGAATCTGATGGCCACCGAGGATGTGGGCATGTGAGGGATGACAGGTCAGCAGGATGATCTGCTTGTGCTTTGCAAATTCCTTTATGGCTTGCAGCTTACTTGAAATTACATCACCTAGCCAAGAGCAATTCCATTTGAGTGATAAATCCTTCCGCCTGAGCAAGGAATTCTTTCACCTCTTCCTGGTCAAATGATCGGAGGGGCTGATAATCACCCTCATGACGACTATCAAATATCTTGTTGTAAAATTTGCCCCAGTCCGCTTCCAATAAA
>JAFDHO010000403.1 GCA_019308745.1 Deltaproteobacteria bacterium | reverse complement strand
CAAATCCCATAAGGAAAGGAGACTCGCTGCTGACTTCCAATACCACGCTTCATATGCCAGGCGCCTTTTTGATGCGGCTATTGGTAGGGATATTGCCGAGGAAGAACAATGGCCCGAAGAGGTGATGGCTCTGGCAATTGATCCTACATGTGCCCCTGCGCTTCTAACCATTGGCTCATATGAATACATTTTCGGGAGAAAAGACAAGGCCATGATTCATTTCCTGGCTCTAACGAAACTTCCCGAGGAAACAGAGGAGTTGGTTGAAATCATTGAGAAAGCAGCCGGTTTTCTGGTCGAAAATGAGGAGTTTGAAGATGCGATTCGGCTGTATTTGTCTGCCATTAGCGAGCGCCCGAACACAGCTGTTTTTCATAACGGCATAAGCCATTGTTACGGGAGATTGGGAGATTCTTCAAAAGCTCTTCAAGAGGGCAGGGTCGCGGTTGTTCTTGATCCCTTGAATCACCTCTATTTGGCGGACCTGGGGTAGACTCTCGTGGAGGCGGGACAATACAATGAGGCAGAGATTGTACTCAAGAAGGCGGTTGATCCGTCTCCGCCTGGTTACGACCTTGCGAAAAACAACTTGGAACAATTAAGACGGCTAAGAACCGCGTAGTTGATTGGTACCACAGGCGGCCCATTACAGACCTATAAGTGCTTATTTTCAAAGAACTTTATTCTGTCCTGCAAGACCTGGTTCTCTGAGACCGTCGAAGATTCCGCTCAGTGGCACTCAGGAGAGCTTTGAAAATCCTTCCCTCAAAGATCCCTGCTTCCTGCTGCTACATGAAGCCAGCGCCAATCCTAAACCTTTTCCTTGTGTTTTGGACGGAGCAACCATGTGGCGTGAAACTTGGACCGAGGCAAACGTCTTCCTTTACTCAAATAGAGTTTCTCAAAGGTCCCACCTCAGATTCAAGGTTCCGTCTGGGTCTTGCTCGTTGACCAGATTACCGCGCCTGCTTTTTCCGCTTTATGAGCTTGACAAATTGCGGCAAAAATAGCTTAATCTATATTCATATGGTAAAAGCACACGAATGGGGAGCCGCCCTCGCAAAGAGCGCCCTTTCCCTTTTCCTCATCTCCATGCTCTCCACCGAATGTACGACAATGAGCGAGGCAGAGCAGACCGGAGGCAACCACCAAAAAACTGCGTCTGACAAGACGGGGCATCCTTATTCAGTCAACCGGATCCGGTGGCATTCCCTTGCCGCCCCCCTGTTCCATTTCTCAATAACCAGCATTTTGAATATCCTTGTGATTCTGGGAAGGCCGGTCAATTGCAATTCTGGCAATTCTGAGGACACCATACCTATTTTTCAGTATTGGAACGAGTGCGCAAACATGAAAGGACAGAAAGACCCCTGGGAAGAGATGCTTTTATGAAAAAGCTTGAGAGGACCCAGGCCTGGGTCACGGATAAACAAAAGCCGGGCAGAAAGAAGAGAGATAACAAGAAATAAGTATGGTGTCCCTAGTAATAGAATTGCAGCCGGTGATGTCAGTGCTATTGCCTAAAAGAGGACGCGCAAGATGGACAGGAGTGACATCCAACGTATAACCAGGGAATACTGGGAACACTTCGAGCCTTCCCGCTTGAACGATGTGATTAAATTTTACATCTGTGAAGGCCATAAACGACTGAGCGGCAAAAGCTTACTGGAAGCCGAACTGGAAGTCGCCCGCCAGCGAGAGCGCTGTTCGGTGAAACCCTGTGAGACCCTAGTGCTGCCAGTCGGTTTCTCGCTGGAGCCTTTGTTGCAATCTATCTGCGTCTACCATCCTCAAAAGGTGGCGCTGCTTCTGAATGAGGCAGGCTATCCTGGGAGAACCAACGAGACGTGGGATGTGTTTGCGCAGCACGTTGTCGAAGCCGTCGGATACCTGGTTCAGAAAGGATTGCTTTCACAGTTACCGCAGTTTCCCGGCAAGAATGGTGGCAGGGGCTATCCCACATCTGACAGTCCAGAGGCGGTTTTCCAAACACTGGTGGAAGTCCTTCACGATGAGGTCGATGTGGTCATTGACGTGACCGGCGGTAAAAAGAGCATGGTCAGCGGAACCTATATGTATGCTGCCTATGCCGGGGTGCGCATTTCGTATGTGGATTTTGATGAGTACGATCCCAAACATCGTTGTCCTTACGGTTATAGCTGCAAGATCGGCGAGTTAGCCAACCCTTATGCCTCTTTTGCGCTGCGCGAGTGGGAGCGCGTCCGTGCATTGTACGAGCGGTTTCAGTTCCACGAGGCAACTGGTATCCTGAACGGTCAAGTTATCCCGGCTATGAAACAAGTACTGCCTGCATCCGAAATGCCTCTACAGACCCTGACCACGTTTCTGGATTATTATGAAAAATGGGACCAGGGTGACTATCGGGGCGCGCAGCAGTCCGCGCAGGCTTTACCGGATTTTAATCAACCCAGCGCCGTGACCAGGTTGGGAGGCCAGTGGTTTGAGATCGGTGGCAGTGATTTTGTCAGCAAGCCCAGGCGCTTTTACGGCGACCGGCAGGCGCTGCAAATCTATGTCTGTGACGAACTGGCCCGCATCCGCCGTTTGATCGACTACAATGAGGATTACCGTTCAGCGTTCTTGCGGGCTGGCGGCGTGAATGAGATTGTGATGCTGGCTCGGGTGGTCGAGTCGGTGACCAATTCTACAGAGCGAGCGGCATTGTTAAATGCGCTGGAAGACAGGACACCGAGCGTATCCAGTGTTTTTGAAGCCCTTGTTAAGCCTCCCGGCAAAGATATTACGATTGGGGGGGATAGGCAGAAAGACATCTCGTTTAGCAACGCCCCGAATCTTAGTGTTCCACACCCCGCTGCCATGAATCCCTGGTGGAAGAAAACCCGCCTGTTCAACGCCGAAGATGGTTGGAAACTCTTCCTAACCCGTCGCAACGAACTGGCCCACAAATATTTCTCCGTGCCCAAAGAATGGGCCGAGGATGCGCTCGCCTTTGTCCGGGCCAACTTTGAGGATTTTCTGGGCCACCCTATAGCCAATCTGAATGGCCGAACTACCATCCTGCCCTGGACTGATCTCTGTAACCGGTGCGGCTTGAGCCGTTTTTTGCCCCTAAGTTTGCGCTAAGGAGGTGCTATCGTGACCCGTTATCTTTTCGCTGCCGAAGCCAACAAGATTCAAGACCTGAT
>JAFDHO010000139.1 GCA_019308745.1 Deltaproteobacteria bacterium | reverse complement strand
CGTTCAAGCAAATCTCCCCATTTCTCCCGCCATGAATGAAGTAGGGAGCCTTACCCACCCTCGAACCTTAAACCGAGCATGTATATTTCTTTACTCCCCTTGCGGACAGCGGCAGGCCTGACAGCCCTGGTGTCCCCAAAGTAATGAGAAAGGGCCTCCCTGAAGCCCTTGACCTCTTCCCCTTCGAACACCTTGCACAGGAAGTGGCCCTGATGTCTCAAGAGGGCAATGGCGATCGCCATAGCCTTTTCCGCCAATTCCAGGGAGCGGATCGCGTCAGTTGCCCGCGCCCCTGTCGTCTTGGGAGCAAGATCGCTCAATACGGAATCCCTGGGGCCAATCTCCTCAACCAACCAGCGTATATCGATACTATGGATATCTCCCTTGATAAATCGGAAGTTAGCGGCCCTCACATGAATAGGCTCTAGGAGGTCGAGGCCGACAACTTGTCCCCGTTTTCCTGCCGCCTTCAAGAGATACTGGGACCAGGAGCCCGGATAGCATCCGAGGTCCAAGACCCGGTCTCCCCGGCGAACAAGCCTGTATCTCTTGTCAATCTCCTGAAGCTTGTAAACCGACCTGGCAAGCCACTTTTCCTGCTTTGCCCGGCGAGAGTAATGGTCTTCCCACTTGTTTCCTTTTTTCATCCTATTTGGTTCAGGGATTGGAGGTCCTCTGTCTCAACATTCCCAGGGGCACGAACCGGGGAGCGGCCTTTTTTCGGGCAAATTTCCTTTTACCACATCTCCCCGGGCTTTGCAAAAGATAGCGTTTCTTCCGACCACATTCTCGGGAAAAGCAGTTCGATAGAAGGCAGGCGGCTCTCATGAAGGCCATCCGGACCCCCTAGAGTTTTCCTCAGTGGGCGCGTGGACCCGCCCACACCAGGCCCAAAGGGCATAAAGGGCGACAGCAAGACCGGCCAGGGGAAAATTCCGCAAATTTGGGTTCGGTATTGTCAAATGGGATCATATTTGTTATCTCTAAAAAATTTAGAGAGAAAAACTCTATTTCTATCAATAGGATGAGGGACACATGAACTGGCTGTTTTCGATCTTCTGGACATCCGTGGGCAAGAAGCTAGTAATGGCGTTCACCGGGCTCACCTTTTGTCTCTTTCTGATCATCCACTTCATAGGCAACGTGATGATCTTTCGGGGTCGCGATGTCTTCAATGCCTACTCAGAACGCCTGCATTCCTTGGGCCTTATTATCAATGTGATCGAGCTCGGCTTGCTTGTCTTTGCATTGCTCCATGTCGCCTTTGCCGCGATCTTGTACTTTGAGAACCTGAAGGCAAGACCCACACGGTATTTGGTCAAACGAAACGCCGGAGGGCGCACCTGGAGTTCCAGGTTGATGCCCTATACGGGACTGTATCTTCTCGTCTTTGTGATTTTGCACCTTTTCATGTTCCACTTTGTAGATAAGGGGGAGCAGGGCGTGTATCGGCTCGTGGCCGAGGCGTTCGTTAGCCCGGGATATGTGATCTTCTACATATTCTCCATGATCGTTGCCGGCCTTCACATAAGGCACGGTTTCTGGAGCGCCTTTCAGACTATCGGTGCGGACCACCCAAAATATACACCCATCATCAGGGGCGGGAGCCTGGTACTGAGCATCCTGTTGGCCCTCGGGTTCAGCTCCATTCCCCTGTTCATTCTATCAGTAGGATAGGGAGAGTGCTCATGGCATTGGATCCAAAAGTCCCGGCCGGTCCATTGGAAATGAAGTGGGACCGCCGTCGCTTCGAACTAAAACTGGTCAGCCCGGCAAACAGAAGGAAATTCGATATTATCGTCGTTGGAACCGGCCTGGCGGGCGCCTCGGCAGCCGCTACCCTGGCGGGTTTGGATTACAACGTAAAGGCCTTTTGCATCCAGGACAGCCCCCGGAGGGCTCACAGCATCGCAGCACAAGGGGGGATCAATGCGGCAAAGAACTACCAGGGAGACGGGGACAGCATATGGCGTCTTTTCTATGACACCATAAAAGGGGGTGATTTTCGCTCCAGGGAGGCCAATGTCTACCGGCTGGCCCAGATAAGCAACAATATCATCGACCAGTGTGTCGCCCAAGGGGTGCCCTTTGCCAGGGAATACGGGGGGCTTTTGGCGAATCGTTCATTTGGGGGGGCCCAGGTGTCCCGTACCTTCTACGCGAGGGGACAGACGGGGCAGCAGCTCCTCCTCGGTGCCTACAGCGCCCTCATGTGTCAGGTAAGTGCCGGCAAGGTAGAGATGTTTCCTCGCAGGGAGATGCTTGACCTGGTGGTGGTCAACGGGCATGCCCGGGGAATCGTGGCCCGCAACCTCATTACCGGGGAACTGGAGGGCCATGCTGCCCACGCCGTCGTCCTTGCCACGGGGGGTTATGGCAACGTCTACTACCTCTCCACAAACGGGATGAGCTCAAATGTCTCTGCCACCTGGCGGGCCTACAAGAAAGGGGCCTATTTTGCCAACCCCTCATTTGTTCAGATCCACCCGACGTGCATCCCGGTCCACGGTAGTTACCAGTCCAAATTGACGCTCATGAGTGAAAGCCTGAGGAACGATGGCCGGGTCTGGGTCCCCAAGAACCCGGGGGATAGCCGGCCCCCCAATGAGATACCGGAGACTGAACGAGACTATTATCTGGAGCGGAAATACCCCAGTTTCGGCAATCTCGTACCCAGGGACGTGGCCTCCAGGAGCGCGAAGGAAGTCTGCGACGACGGCAGGGGCGTGGGCCCCACAGGGTATGCGGTCTACCTGGATTTCAGGGACGCCATTGAGAGAGACGGGGAGGAGGTCATCAGGCAAAAGTACGGGAACCTTTTCCAGATGTATGAGAGGATTACGGGACAAGATCCCTACAGGGTCCCTATGATGATATACCCGGCCGTCCATTATGTGATGGGGGGACTCTGGGTGGACTATGACCTGATGAGCACCGTGCCAGGCCTGTTCGTCCTGGGGGAGGCAAATTTTTCGGATCACGGGGCGAACCGCCTGGGGGCAAGTGCCCTCATGCAGGGGCTTGCGGACGGATATTTCATTATCCCTTATACCCTGGGAGGATACCTGGCAGGGACTCGGCTCCCTGATGTAAGGGCAGATCACCCGGCCTTTGAGGATTCGAAAAAGTCAGCGGAAGAGGGGATAGAAAAGCTGGTTTCCGTAGATGGGAAGAGGACGGCGGACGACTTTCACAGGGAACTGGGCAGCTTACTCTGGGAGTATTGCGGCATGTCGAGAAACGAGCCGGACATGTTGAAGGCGAAACAACGTATACCTGAACTGCGCCAGGAATTCTGGGAGGATTTGAAAGTAACAGGATCACCCGGTGAGTTCAACCAGGCACTGGAAAAGGCCGGCCGAGTGGCGGACTTCCTTGAATTCGCGGAACTCTTGGTGGAAGATGCCCTGAGCAGGGAGGAATCCTGCGGTTGCCACTTCAACGTTGCTTACAAGACCGAAGACCATGAGGCACAAAGGAATGATGAGAGCTGTTGTTATGTGAGCACCTGGGCCTATAGGGGGGAAGGTGTGCCCCCTGAAGAAGTAAGGGAGCCTTTGGAATTTGAGAGTGTGGAGCTTGCCGAGAGGAGTTATAAATGACAAAGAGTATCAACCTAACCCTAAAAGTCTGGCGACAAAAAGGACCTAAGGAAAAAGGTCGTCTAGAGACCTACGAGGCCAAGGATATTTCTACGGATATGTCTTTTCTTGAGATGCTCGATGTGGTCAATGAGCAACTTATCCTGGAGGGAAAGGACCCCATCGCCTTTGATCACGATTGCAGGGAAGGCATCTGCGGGATGTGCGGTGCGGTGGTCAACGGCCTGGCCCACGGGCCCGAGAAGGAGACGACCTTGTGCCAGCTCCACATGCGGCATTTCAAGGACGGTGATACGCTCGTAATCGAGCCCTGGCGCGCGCGGGCATTCAGGGTCGTCAAGGACCTGGTGGTTGACAGGAGTGCATTTGACAAGATTATTCAGGCAGGCGGATATATCTCGGTGAATACGGGGGGGGCGCCCGAGGCCAACACGATTCCTGTCCCCGAGGAAGTGGCCGAGATGGCTATGGATGCCGCTGCCTGCATCGGGTGCGGAGCCTGCGTTGCAGCATGCCCCAATGCCTCTGCGATGCTCTTTACAGGGGCGAAGATTTCTCACCTCGCCCTTTTGCCCCAGGGAAGGCCCGAGGCAGCAAAGAGGGTCCTGTCCATGTTGCGGAAGATGGATGAACTGGGTTTTGGCAATTGCAGCAATGAACGGGAATGCGAAAATGCATGCCCAAAGGGGATTTCCATCACCAATATTGCCAGGTTTAACAGGGAATTCTTAAAAGCCGGCTTCTGCAGTCGGGGACGTTGATTTGTAATTCAGCAAGTGATCGAGCGAGCTTCTATTCCTGTACTTCGCCAGCCTTTGCTTGAAGATGGCCCGTCCGTAGGATAGCTTGCATGAATTACAAATCAACGTCCCCGCAAGGGGGGAGCATGTGAAAAAAAGATCATTTTCCCTTGACATATTAGAGCATTTTGTCTATACCGAAGCCCAAATTTCTGTCGCGTCGAGCCTTGGGGTGCAGAATTCCATCGTGGGTGCTATCCATTTGATCTATTAAGGAAAAGGCGTTTTCTATCCGTGCGAGAGCTGGTAGATACTTGATAAGAAATTCTTCTTGGTTTAATCGATTACTTGAATATGAAGCTGGAGAAGATTCTATCTCAGAAGAGGTCCGTCATCGTGGGTCGATGGCGGGATCTTTTGCTCGAGACGTACTCTGCCGATTCAAGGCGCTTCTTGAAGAAACAGAAGGATCGATTCGCCAACCCAGTGGGGACCACCCTGGCACGGGAGATAGACAACCTCTATGACGGCCTGCTTCAGGAGGTTGACCGGTCAAGGCTCACTCCCATCATTGACAGGATTATCCGCATAAGGGCTATTCAGGACTTTACTCCCTCCCAGGCCATCTCTTTCATTTTTGTGGTAAAAAAGATCATCCGCGAAGAACTCAAGAAGGAACTTCGTGAGGAGGGGACTGCGCGCGAGCTTTCTCGGGTCGAATCAAGAGTGGACGAGATGGCGCTGATAGCCTTTGACATCTTTATCACGTGCCGTGAAAAGATCTATGAAATGAGGGTGAAAGAATCCAGAAACATGGTATCTGGTTTGCTCAGGAAGGCCGACCTGGCCGTGGACCTACCCGAGGTGAGAAAGGACCTTAAGGGAAAGGAATTGACATAGGAAGCCGGCCGGCCGGGGAAGGGATGACAAGGAGACATCCTTTACATAGCAGGATAACCCGCATACGGTCATTATGATCACAGAGATCCCTTAAGGGAATCGGTGAACGGCAAGATCTTAGTGTAGATGAGGGAGCAATAATGAATTTTCTATTAGGTATCGTGATTTCCTTGATAGCGGTGGTGATACTGGTGTTGATCCCTTGGGTGGGTGTTGGGGCCCTGGGCTTGCATACCCTATTTGGGATCATCATCCCTTATGTGGCACTGGCGTTCTTCTTTGTCGGCATCATGATCAGGGTCGTCAGGTGGGGGAAGTCACCCGTTCCATTTCGAATCCCCACCACTGCGGGCCAGCAATGGAGCTTTCCCTGGATCAAGCAAAACCGAATTGACAATCCCACCAGCACATTCGGGGTTGTGGTCCGGATGGCCTTTGAGATCCTGCTTTTCAGGTCCCTGTTCAGGCATACCAGGATGGAGTTCAGGGAGGGACCCAGGATTGGATACGAGTGGGAAAAGTGGCTCTGGATCGGGGCCCTGGCCTTCCACTACTCATTCCTGGTGGTGATACTCAGGCACCTGAGGTTTTTTACCGATCCCATCCCCTATTTCGTTCACCTTATTGAGAGCCTGGACGGCTTCCTCGAAATGGGCATAGCGCCTCTGGCAGGCTTTGCGGTTCCCGGAATCATGATAAGCGGCCTTGTGTTGCCGACTGCCTTGCTCTTCCTGTTCCTCAGGAGGATATTTAGTGCTCAGGTAGCATATCTTTCCCTGCCGGCAGACTATTTCCCCCTAATCTTGTTGATGGCGATCGCTACAACAGGAGTATTTATGCGCTATATCGGGGCATTCATGCAAGCCCTGTTCAAGGTTGATGTCCTTACCGTGGAGGTGGTCAAGGTCAAGGAGCTTGCCCTGGGCCTGGTGACTTTTCACCCTACCATTCCTGAGGGAATAGGTGCGATCTTCTACATTCATCTGTTCCTCGTCAGTGTCCTGCTGGCCTATTTCCCCTTTAGCAAGCTCGTACACATGGCCGGAATATTCCTGAGTCCCACCAGAAATCTGTCCAACAACAGCAGGTTCGTAAGGCACGTCAATCCCTGGGACTATCCCGTAAAAGTCCATGCTTACGAGGAATACGAGGAGGAGTTCAGGGATAAGATGATTGAGGCCGGCCTGCCCGTTGAAAAGATGCCGGAGGAAACCGAGGAAACCGATACAGGATCAGGAGAAGAGGAAAAGGAGTAACCATGTCTGATTTACCGAAACCCGAAGAGCTGGCCCGAATAAGTCACAAGCCCCCCTTGAAGGGTCGCGGCTGGATGCATACGCCGGTGGAAATCAAAGAGGGGATAGCCTGCTACGGTTCAAAGCCTAAGAGCCTTGAAACTGTGGGCATGCCGAACCCCCGGGAATGGTCGCCCTTTGACGAAGACTGGAAGCTGCCGGAAAACTGGAAAGAGATCATCCTCGAAGGTCTGAGGGAGCGTCTGGACCGATTCAGGTCCCTCAGGGTATTCATGGATATCTGCGTCAGGTGCGGCGCATGCTCCGACAAGTGCCATTTCTTCATTGGAGGCGGCGATCCAAAGAACATGCCGGTCTTGAGGGCAGAGCTGCTCAGGTCCGTATACAGGAAGGAATTCACCACCGCCGGAAAGATCTTCGGGGAGATTGCAGGCGCCAGGTCAATGGACCTAAAGGTCTTGCGGGAGTGGTGGTCTTACTTTTTCCAGTGCACGGAGTGCCGCCGGTGTTCGCTCTTTTGTCCATACGGAATAGATACGGCAGAGATCACGATCATAGGCAGGGAGTTGCTCAATCTCCTCGGGCTCAATACGGACTGGATCTCCGCGCCCGTAGCAAACTGTTATCGAACGGGAAATCACCTCGGAATCCAGCCACACGCATACAAGGACATGATAGACTTCTTTGTGGACGACATCGAGGAGATCACTGGGGTGAAGTTGGAACCCAGCTTCAACAGGAAAGGGGCCGAGATCCTCTTCATCACCCCCTCGGGTGATGTCTTTGCCGACCCGGGAACCTACACCTGCATGGGATATCTGATGCTGTTCCATTACCTCCAGGACCTTGGCCTTGACATCACGTGGAGCACCTATGCCTCGGAGGGGGGAAACTTCGGGTACTTCACATCCCATGAGATGGCCAAAAGGCTCAACGCCAAGATGTACGCGGAGGCAAAGAGGCTGGGTGTCAAGTGGATCCTCGGCGGGGAATGCGGTCATATGTGGAGGGTCATAAATCAGTACATGGACAGCTTCAACGGACCCCCTGACTTCCTGGAGGAGCCTGTCTCCCCCATCACGGGTACCAAGTTCGAGAATGCAAGGGGGACCAAGATGGTCCATATTGCAGAGTTTACCGCGGACCTGATCAAGCATGGCAAGTTAAACCTTGATCCGAGCAGGAACGACAATCTTGTTGTAACATTTCATGACTCTTGCAATCCTGCCAGGGCCATGGGTATTTTCGAAGAGCCGAGATACATCATAAGAAATGTCTGCAATAGTTTCTACGAGATGCCGGAAAACACCATCCGGGAGCAGACCTTCTGTTGCGGTAGCGGTGCGGGTTTGAATGCCGGTGAAAATATGGAACTGAGGATGAGAGGCGGACTTCCCAGGGCAAATGCCGTAAAATACGTTCATGAAAGATACGGGGTCAACATGCTGGCGTGCATATGTGCCATTGACCGGGCAGCCTTACCACCCTTGATGGAATACTGGGTGCCCGAGGTGGACGTTACAGGCGTTCATGAGCTTGTTGGAAATGCCCTGATTCTGGAGGGAGAGAAGAAGAGAACAACAAACTTGCGGGGTGATCCTCTCCCTGGAATGGAGGAGGAGGAAGAAGAGGATGTATGATAGTGGCAAGATAATTGTCGGACTCATTGTTGGAATCGGTCTCCTGCTGTTTCCCTTTTGGCCCAGTGCCGGAAAATACTCCAGCAAGGCCCCTGAACCGGAGCTGACAGTCAAGGCAAAGGACGCAAAGGCCTGCGTGGAGTCAAAGACCTACATGACGACCCACCACATGAAACTTCTCGATGCCTGGCGTAACGAGGCTGTGCGGCAAGCGGATCGCCTTTACAGGAGCAGCAGCGGGAAGATATACGAGAAGAGCCTTCAGAATGCTTGCATGGACTGCCATGCCAACAAGAGCACATTTTGCGATCAATGCCACAACTATATGGGGGTGAACCCCTTCTGCTGGGACTGCCATCTCGAACCCAAGGAGAGTACGTAATGGGCATTAACAGAAGAAGATTTTTGAAGATCGCCGGACTTTCAACCCTTCTGGGGGTGGGAGGGAAGGCCGCCTTTGAGTTGTTGGCCCCCGGGGAACTGGAGGCTTCCATCAAGGAATTGCCCCTGACAGAGGGCAAGAAGTGGGGGATGGTGATCGACACCCATAAGTTGACCGACGAGATCATGGATAAGTGTATAGAAGCGTGCCACGCTACACACAACGTCCCTGATTGGGGCAACCGCAAGGAAGAGATCAAGTGGATCTGGAAGGAGACCTACGAGCACACGTTCCCGGGCCAGCACCACGAGTATTTTTCCTCGGAAATGAAGGAACGGGATTTCTTGCTCCTATGCAACCACTGTACGAACCCGCCCTGTTGCAGGGTGTGCCCCACAAAGGCCACCTGGAAGAGGGAGAAGGACGGGGTCGTCATGATGGATCAGCACAGGTGTATCGGTTGCCGCTTTTGCATGGCAGCATGCCCCTATGGGGTCAGGAGTTTTAACTGGGGCGATCCGAGGAAGGCCCCCAAGGATCTCAATCCCCGCTTTCCCACTAACCTCCAGTACCCGACCAGGACAAAGGGGGTCGTGGAAAAATGCAACTTCTGTGCTGAGAGGCTGGCCAAGGGAGTATTTCCGGCGTGTGTGGAAGCGGCCAATAGGATCAGTGAAAGGACCCTGATATTCGGAGACCTTGATGATCCTGATTCTGAAGTGAGAAAGGCCCTCAGCACCCACTATACCATTAGGCGAAAACCCGAACTGGGGACAGGGCCCAATATTTACTACATAGTATGAGGTGGCTATGCTTGACAAGGCAATAAAAGGAAGTGAGAAGTACTGGGGATGGATCCTATTTCTCCTCGCCCTCATGGGGCTGGGTTTCGGTTTCTATCTCTACCAGTTCTCTGAGGGCCTTAGAATCACGGGGATGAGCAGGGACGTCTCCTGGGGGTTCTATATCGGGCAGTTGACCTATTTCGTCGGGGTAGCGGCCTCGGGGGTGATGGTTGTCTTGCCCTATTACCTCCACAATTACAAGGCCTTTGGTAGGATAACCATCCTGGGGGAGTTCCTGGCGGTGTCGGCCATCATCATGTGCGGGTTGTTCGTTATGGTCGACCTGGGTAACCTGCCGCGGCTGGTCAACATAATGATCTACCCCAACCCCACTTCCATCCTGTTCTGGGACATGATCGTCCTGAATGTGTATATGATCTTGAATATCATAATTGGCTGGAACGTGCTGGCCGCGGAACGCAAAGGCGTGCCTTACCAGAGATGGGTCAAGGTCCTTATCTACATCTCCATACCCTGGGCCTTCAGCATTCACACGGTTACGGCATTCCTCTACGCGGGCCTCCCGGGCAGGCACTTCTGGTTGACCGCGATTATGGCGGCCCGATTCCTTTCTTCTGCCTTTTGTTCGGGCCCGGCCCTTCTGATCATCCTGTGCCTGATCGTGCGAAAGGTGAGCAGGTTTGACCCGGGGAAGGAACAGATCAGGACCCTGGGCAGTATAGTGGCCTACGCCATGATCCTTAATGTGTTTTTCTTCCTTCTGGAACTCTTTACCGCGTTTTACAGTCAAATCCCAGGGCACATGCACACGTTCCAGTACCTGTTCGCGGGGTTGGAAGGGCACGGTAAGCTTGTGCCGTGGATGAGGGCATCGGCGGTCTTCGGCGTGATTGCCTTGATATTGTTGATCGTGCCCTCCACTCGGAGAAACGAGAGATTCCTGGGAATTGCATGTGTCTCGGTCATCATTTCCACATGGATAGACAAAGGCTTCGGACTCGTGGTGGGCGGTTTCATCCCCAATCCCTTCGAGCGCGTCTTCGAGTACTGGCCCACGGTTCCGGAAGTCATCATATCCGTTGGTATATGGGCAACAGGGTTCTTTGTCCTCTCGGTCCTTTACAAGATCGTTGTCTCGGTCAAGGAAGAGGTGGCTGCCTGATCCCTCACTCAGCTTTATGATCTTAGGGGCCTGTCTCCCAATTGGAGACGGGCCCTTTCTGTTCATAGAGGAAGGTCGAGGGCCTAGTCGGGCTGTTGGCCCGAGCCTGAAAGAGGTGATTCGGCGCGCACTGAAGGTGGTGATAAGGCCTTTTATTCGAGGCATTTGAAGACACTTCCAAGGCGGTGCTGCGGAGGGAATCTGCGAGAACGTAACATTTTAGCCGTTTGAAAAGCGATTCAGAGAACTCGGTGATGGACGAACGGGGGTGATGATGCCTTTTCTTGCGTTCCGAGCCTCCCGGGCTGGTCTTTTCTGCGAC
>JAFDHO010000402.1 GCA_019308745.1 Deltaproteobacteria bacterium | reverse complement strand
CAAAAAGATTGGCCAGCCGCTCCTCCTCTTTAAGAGGATCAGAAAGACCAACCACCTCTTTGGTACGATCCCGGACACCCAAGACCAGGGTTCCACCTGCCGTGTTTGCAAAAGCTACCACTGTCTGTAATATCTTTTGCGAAGGACGGCAGTTCTCTTTGAATTCGAGAGTCTTACCCTCGTCTTGGACTAAAACTTCCGTGAGTATCATAGTATTTCTATTGGATGGACTTCATCTCCCTTGTCCAGCCAATCGGATTCCTCAACAAAATATTGCACCTGGCGATAAAGCATCTCTGGATTCAACTTCGAAATGGGATCCTGTATGATCCGCAGCCTGGGCTGCTCACCTTTGCAATGGGTAATGATGTAAAGCCATGCCCGATCTCCAAGCTGCCGCAATTTATCCATTTCGGGCCCCGTCAGTATGATTGCCCCCGTCTGGGAACGACCCTTGACCTCTATGAATCTCTTCTCTCCGTTGGGGCCAACGGAGCGAATGCCATAGTGCTCTCCATCACTGCTCACATCGGTGGGTGTCCATCCGCGGCTACGTTCATAACGCATGGCGACATCCATAGCGATGGCCTCGACCTCGTCATCACGCCACATGGGGGTGCCTTTGGACGGAATATCCTTTCCTGGAGTGAGGTTATTATAGTCCTTCATCACCAT
This sequence comes from Deltaproteobacteria bacterium, assembly GCA_019308745.1. GTDB lineage: Bacteria > Desulfobacterota > DSM-4660 > Desulfatiglandales > HGW-15 > JAFDHO01. The sequence continues at coordinate 1,351 of JAFDHO010000402.1, read as the reverse complement.
CGGATTCCCTGTCTGCGTGCGGGACGCCCGCACAGGTAGGCTTTGCGCTACCACTCTTTACCCACTCATCAACTTCTTCTTTTTGGAATTTCCCTGTCTGCTGACAAGCAGGCAAAGGCGGCCGACCTTGTGAGCGGGTATGTTCCTGCGGTTGATCCATTTATAGAAGGTATTCCGCTTGACACCCAAGGAGGCCACGGGCCTTCCTTAACCGCAGCTTCTATCGCTGCCCCTTTGCTCCTGGCAAACTACTGCCATTAGGTCCTCCATCCAACTATCAATGGCTTCCTTTTGAGCCTCTCTACCTGGAAAGGTCAAAGCTGAGTATTTTGAAAACTTAGATAAACTAATCTAAAATTAGTTACTTAGTCAAGTAATTTTGCTTGCTTATCTGATAAATTGCGCCTTAATAATAGAAAATCCATATAGCAATCTACCATACCGTTTTGACAGATGCGGTCACACTTGGCAGAAAAAATTCAAAAAAATCTTCTTGGATCATGAAAAAATATGATGCCCATGACATAAATTTTATTGATAAATTTGTTAGTTTTCGTTTAACCATGCAATATTTTTAAACGATGTTCTCTCCAGATCTGGTTCTCTGCTCAGGTAGCGGGAACACAAGAGATAAAATTCTAGGTCATGAGCTGGGGAGCACATGCCCTGGTGCTTGAGCCGGAATCGTTAAGGGAGGAAATCAGGACAGAGATAGAGGCGATGCTGGATAGATACGAGAGGGAAGCAGAAAGTCAGACAACTTTCTATGAATTCCTTGCTAAGTTCTGACTCTTCATAAACATCTTCATACCCGTCAAGCCCATGCTGTATCCTCGCCGCTGGGTCGTTCAAAATATCCTGTTCTGCGGGTAGGGCTGGGTTAACCTCGGCATTCAGTTCCTGAGGATAAAAATCCTTGCCCTTGTTAGCAAGCAGGAAAGCGATGTAAGTCATTCCCTGCGAGTGCTTTAATATGACTGATTTTCCAGCATATTTTACAAACCAGGCCTCGCCTTTCCGGGTGAATGCATTTTCATGTTTTGCCGCTTCAGAAAGATCAGATTCAATCAAATCCTCCAATTGCACATCACTTAAGAGCTTTGGCATAGGGAGGCCTGGGCTTATTTGCGTGGCGAAATACTCCTTGAGCTGGTCTAATCTTACATAGGCTGGCCCCCCATCTTTTTCCTGTCATACACCTCTAGTTCCCCTGTTTCTGGATCATAGGTGTATGCTGCAAGGTATTTAATGGGGTTAAGGCTTTGCCCCCTCACCGCAGCCACCGTTCCAAAAACCCATCTCTCCAGTAAGGCCCGCCAAACAGCTACCCTGGCCTGAGCTGTAGATACGT
>JAFDHO010000020.1 GCA_019308745.1 Deltaproteobacteria bacterium | reverse complement strand
GGCTATTGAGGCCTTCTATTAAATGTTTGGTGCCGTTGCCCGTGTCTGGGAGGAATTTGATTGAGCCTTTTGAAAAGACCTCCCAAGGGGCTAGCCACCATCATTGTTGTGTTTTGGGCAACAGCCTGTCAAATAGTATATTTTGATGCCCAAAAAATCAATAAAAAAGGCAAGCTTCTGCTTGCCTTTCCATGTCTTTGGTATGCGTGCTCAGGGATCTAGCCGACCTTTTGAGCCACCTTCAACCTGGCAGTAGCCCTCTTGAGAGCGGCCTCGGCCCTATGGAAGTCAACGTCTTTGCTGCCACGATCCCTGGCCAACCTCTCTTGGGCCCTCTGGATGGCACGTTGGGCCCTTTCCACGTCTATTTCCGTGGCCCTCTCCGCGGCGTCGACGAGGATTGAGACCCTGTTCTGTGACACCTCTGCGAATCCCGTGGTAACGGCGAATGACTCCGTTTCCGAACCTGTTGTGTATCTGAGCTCCCCCGGGACTATCCCTGACAAAAAGAGGACATGGCCTGGCAACACGCCGAATTCTCCCTCAATACCAGGTGCCACCACCATATCCACCTCTTCGCTGACCAGAACCCTTTCGGGAGTGACTACTTCCAAAAACAACTTGTCCATGGCTCCCCTATTCTCTCCAATCTATTGCCCTGAAGCCATCTTCTCTGCCGCCTCCCGGGCTTCATCTATGCCGCCCACCATGTAGAATGCCGATTCCGGGAGATCATCATGCTTTCCCTCTATGATCTCCTTGAACCCCCTCACGGTCTCTTCCACAGGGACGTATTTGCCCTTCCTGCCGGTGAAGGCCTCCGCCACATGGAAGGGCTGAGAGAGGAACCTCTGGATCCGCCGTGCCCTTGCCACTATCAATTTATCCTCATCAGAGAGCTCATCCATTCCCAGGATGGCTATGATGTCTTGTAGGTCCTTGTATTTCTGCAGGATTTGTTGCGTCTGTCTCGCCACCCGGTAGTGCTCCTCTCCCAGAGTATTCGGGTCGAGGATGCGAGAGGTAGAATCCAGGGGATCCACGGCCGGATAGATCCCCAACTCGGCAATGGGCCGGGACAGGACCACGGTCCCATCAAGGTGGGCAAAGGTGGTGGCAGGTGCCGGGTCAGTCAGGTCATCGGCCGGCACGTAAACACACTGCACGGACGTGATAGAGCCTTTCTTTGTAGACGTGATTCGCTCCTGCAACTCTCCAAGGTCTGTTCCCAGGGTAGGTTGATAACCAACTGCCGAGGGTATCCGCCCCAAAAGGGCTGAAACCTCTGAGCCCGCCTGCGTGAAACGGAATATGTTGTCGATGAAGAGGAGCACATCCTGCCCCTTTTCATCCCTGTAGTACTCGGCGGCGGTCAGTGCCGAGAGGGCCACCCTGGCCCTGGCACCAGGAGGTTCCGTCATTTGACCGTAGATCAATGCTGCCTTGGGGAGGACGCCCGATTCCTTCATCTCCAGGTAAAGGTCATTTCCTTCCCTGGTCCTTTCACCAACCCCGGCGAACACGCTTATCCCGCCGTGTTCCATGGCTATGTTATGGATCATTTCCATCATGACGACCGTCTTACCTACCCCTGCCCCTCCGAACATTCCCATCTTGCCACCCCTCGGAAAGGGCACGAGGAGGTCAATGACCTTCACGCCGGTCTCAAGGACCTTCACCGAGGTATCCTGGTCCGTAAACTCCGGCGCATGCCTGTGAATAGGCCGGAATTCCTTGGCTTCGACGGGTCCAAGCCCGTCAACCGGCCGGCCGACCACGTTGAGCACTCTACCCAGGACGGGGTCTCCCGCCGGCATAAGGATGGGTTGGCCCGTGTTCTTGACCTTCATCCCCCGAACCAGGCCGTCCGTGATATCCATGGCGATGCACCTGACAACGTTGTCTCCCAAGTGTTGGGCAACCTCCACCACGAGGTTGTCTTCTGTTTCGTCGATAGCCGGGTTGGTAATGTGGAGTGCCGTGTAGATAGGGGGTAACTCCCCTTCCGGGAATTCCACGTCCACCACCGGGCCGATAACCTGAGCGATTTTACCCTCATTCATATCAAATCAAGACCTCCTTCTGACTCTTTCTGACTGTGGTTCCGAACGAATACGCTGCTACCTCAGTGCCTCTGCCCCGCCCACGATGTCCATGAGTTCTGCGGTAATTGCGGCCTGCCGTGCCTTGTTGTAGACAAGGGTAAGGTTGTCGATCATTTCGGAGCAATTCTTTGTGGCATTATCCATGGCAGCCATGCGCGCCGCGTGTTCACTGGTCTCGTTCTGGAAGAATGCATTGAGAATCTGCACTGCAATGTGCTTTGGCAATAAATCGATCAGGAGTCCCTCCGCACCCGGCTCACACAGGTACTCGGCCATACCGGGCACTCCCTCTTCGACCTTGGGCGGCTCAATAGGTATGAGCTTGACGAGGGTGGGTTCCTGCTTGACCATGCTTACAAAACGGGCATAGATCATGTAGGCCTCGTCGATCTCCTCTTCCATGTAGCGATGGATCAGATCCCTGGCCATTTGGTTGACAAAGGCGATGTCCACGGCACCGTATATGTTTACGTGGCTTGCCGTGACGGGGTAGTCCCTCTTCCTAAAATAGTCTCGGCCCTTCTTCCCTACGAGGGTGAGGCTACATTCCTTCCCCGCGGCCCTTTGCTCCCCTATCCATTTCTCCGCCTTTGTAATGAGGTTCATATTGAAGCTTCCACATAGGCCCCGGTCCGCGGTGAAATGAACCAGTTCGACCCTGGTCGCCTCCTCTCTCTTCATGAGCAGGGGGTGAATATCGGGGTCCATGCGGCTGGCTAGGTTCGACAGCACCTCTGAAAACTTGCGGGCATAGGGCTCAAAGTTCTCCATTTTCCCCTGGGTAGAACGCAGCTTGGCAGCGGCTACCATGTTCATGGCCCTGGTGATCTGCCTCGTCTTCTTGACGGCACCTATTTTCCTCAGGATATCCCTTAACGTCGCCATTTATTCCTTCTCCAACCCCTCTCTTCAGGAGTCACTTCCCACAACAACTCCCTTTGATAGGCCCTCCTCTGTCACAGTGTGCCCTTCGGCTGGAACAGGGCCTTGAAATCATCGAGGGCTTTCCTCAATTTTTCCTCCAATTCCCCGCTGATGTCGTTCCTTTCCTTGATCTCTTTGAGCAGGTCAGGGTGTTTGCTCTCCATGAACTCCAGCATCTGGCTTTCATACTCGCTCACGGCCTCCACGGGCCATTCATCCAAGTAACCATAGGTGCCCGCGAACAGGATCATGACCTGGCTCTCCGCTGACATTGGCTGGTATTGGGGTTGTTTCAAGACCTCGACCAGCCTCCTTCCCCGTTCGAGTTGCCTCTGGGTCGCCTTGTCCAGATCACTTCCGAACTGGGCAAAGGCCTCCAACTCCCTGTATTGCGCCATATCCAGCCTGAGGCTTCCCCCGACCTTTCTCATGGCCTTTGTCTGGGCCGCGCCTCCAACCCTTGAAACAGACAGCCCCACATTGATGGCTGGCCTGATACCAGAGAAGAACAAGCCCGGTTCCAGGTAGACCTGCCCGTCCGTGATGGAAATGACGTTCGTCGGAATATAGGCCGATACGTCACCAGCCTGGGTTTCGATAATGGGCAATGCGGTGAGAGACCCCCCTCCCAATTCATCATTCAATTTGGCGGCCCTCTCCAGCAGCCGGGAGTGGTTGTAGAAGATGTCACCCGGAAAGGCCTCACGGCCTGGGGGGCGCCTCAGCAGGAGGGAAACCTGCCGGTAAGCGGCTGCCTGTTTGGAAAGGTCGTCATAGATAATGAGGGCATGCTTTCCGTTATCCCGGTAATATTCACCAATTGCACATCCTGAGTATGGCGCTATGAACTGCTGGGTTGCCGGATCGCTCGCGCAGGCAGACACCACGGTTGTGTATTCCATTGCCCCGTGCCTCTGCAACGTATCCACCACCTGCGCCACGGTCGATTTCTTCTGCCCGATGGCCACATAGATGCAATAGACATCCGTCTCTTTCTGGTTTATGATGGCATCGACACAGAGGGCGGTTTTGCCGATCTGCCTGTCCCCGATGATCAGTTCCCTCTGGCCCCGACCAATGGGCGTCATTGCATCGATCGCCTTGACACCCGTATACATGGGCTCCTTCACGGGCTGCCTCGCAATAACGCCGGGAGCAACCATCTCGATCCTTCTGTACTCCGCGGCATTTATCGGCCCCTTTCCGTCCAAAGGTTGGCCAACGGCATCAATGACTCTGCCGAGGACGGCTTCTCCAACAGGGATCTGTGCGATCCTTCCGGTCCTCTTTACCGTATCCCCTTCCTTGATCCCGGTATCATCACCCATGATTGCGACGCCAACATTGTCCTCCTCCAGGTTAAGGCAAAGGCCGTAGACTCCGCCGGGGAATTCGAGCATTTCCATGGCCATGGCGTTTTCGACACCATAGACCCGAGCTATACCGTCACCAACCGACAGAACGGTGCCGGTCTCACTCATCTCGACCTTTTTGTCATAATCCTTAATCTGGTCCCGTATGATTTGACTAATCTCTTCTGCTCTTATTTCCATCTGCTCTATTCACCCCTTTTCAATGATTCTTTGAGCCCCTCCAACTGGGCCTTTACACTCCCGTCCAATACTAGGTCGCCGATTCTCACGACCACCCCTCCGACCAACTCCTTATCTTCCTTCACTTCGAGCTTGATGACCTTCGAGGTCAGACTTTCAAGGGCCTTTACGAGGCCTTCCTGGAGGTCTTCCTCCAAGGGCCTGGGGATCAGGACTTCGGCCCGCGCAATGTTCGAAAAATCGTCCATGAGCCTTTCATAATAGCTCGTTATCCCCTCGATGGCCCCTATCCTGTCCTTTTCAAGGAGGAGATTTAGGAAATTCTTTACCACCTCAGAATAGGAATTCTTTTCAAGAACAAGGTGCAGCAGATGCCTCCGCTCATCCAAAGGGAAGACCCGATTTGTGATGGCATTCCTGAATTCCCCGTGTTCCCGGCAAAACCCGGAGAATTCCCGGAGGTCCTTTCCATATCTTTCAAGATTTCCATCCTGCTGCCCGAGACTGAAAAGGGCCCTGGCGTATCTCTTCGACACCTTTGAGCTTATCAATGTATCTTCCCCACCCTTTCTATGAAATCATTGACAAGGTGAACTTGGTCTTCTTCTGTGATCCTTTTGGATATGATCTCCTGGGCCTGCTGAGCTGCCAAATCCACGACGTCTTCCCTGAGCCGATCCCTGGCGGACTGTATCTCTTGTCGAATAGTAAATTCAGCCTGCTCCATGATCTTTTGGACCTTCCTCCGGGCCTCCTCAATGATCCGATCCCTCTCGGCATGGCCTTCCCTTTGATAGTCCTGGATGATTCTCTCCCTCTCTCTTTCGAATTCCCTGAGCCTGGCTTCAACTTCCTTGCACTTTCTTTCGGCCTCTTCCTTGTCCCTCTTAAGGCCCTCCAACGTTTCTCGGATCTCCTCGGTACGTTTGGAAAGCAGGCCCTTGATATCGGCCTTTTTCAAGGCCCAGCCCAGGATAACCACCAACAGGGCAAAGTTTATGAATCTGTACAAGAGATCCAAGAGATCTCCTGTGCGGTCGGCGCCATGGCCGGTTTCCCCTGCACCCCCTGTGCCACCGGCGCTCACTGTTTCCGTCGCCTCCCCGTGGCCCCCGCCACCGCTGCCCTCACTAGCAAAGGCCTGGTCCCACAGGAGGACGGAAAAAACAATGAGGATAAGGGCTATGAGGACAAATGTCCTCGTCCTCGTGATATCCGTGCGACACATTATATGCTCCTCCCCAGTATTTTTTCAGCCAGTTCTTTTGAGAAGTTGGTCATTTCCTTTTCCAAAGAAGCGCGCACGTCCAGCAGGGTCTGCTCCATCTCCCTCCGTGCCTTTTCCATCCTATCGTTCGCTTCATGGGTCGCCTCCTGGACCAGTTCCTTTTCCCGATTGAGGCCTTCGTTCTTAAGGCCTTCCTTGACCTGGAATCCCTCCCTTCTCACGCTCTCCGTGTTTTCATGCAGTTCCTTTTCGTAGTCTGAGGCCCCCTTTCGGAGTTCCTCAATGGAATCCGCATATGTGGTCACCTTGGCCCTGCGTCGGCCGATTATTTTCCGAATAGGTTTGTAGAGGATGATATTTAGGACAAACAAAAGGAAGAGGAAATTGGCGACCTGAATCAAGAAAGAATAGTCTATTTTCAGCATGTTACCGTCACACCTCTTATTTGTGAAAAATGTTTCAAGGGTACTGCCTTTTACAAAAATTTTTGACCATTGTCAAAACTTTTTGTGAGAGCTCTCCTGGCTTTTTGATTTAATTAATGTTATCGGGGTATTAGGTGAAACTTTTTAGCGTTGGCCGAGCTTCTCATTCACTCATCCTGCAGTTTCCGTCAAAGACGACCCCCTCCTCGATGACCACTACAGGCGCCCGGATATTACCGATAACCTTTCCCGGCGAGTGGATTTCAACCCGCTTTTCAGCGGTTATGTTCCCGTGCACCTCCCCGCTAACGATTATCTGAGAAACCCTGATATCTGATTCAATCCGGGCGCTCTCACCAACTATGAGTATGCCTTCGGTGAATATTTCTCCCTTGAAATGACCGTCAATGCGAACGGCACCATCAAAGGTGACTTTTCCTTCAAAGGTGGTCCCCCTCCCCAAGAAGGCATTAATTTCATCTCTCTTTTTCATAATGTATCTGTCTTTCTTTTGTCGCCGCTTGTTAACACAAAGGCCTACCCAATGCAAGAAAAATCATTGAAACATGAATCGCCTCATGCTTATATTCATAAGCAATCCCATACCGGCCATGCTTGCCAGCACAGAAGAGCCCCCATAGCTGAACATCACGAGGGGTATCCCCACCACGGGCAACAGGCCGGTGACCATGCTCACGTTGATGGCGAATTGCCAAAAGACGATGGAGACTATCCCAAGGGCCAGGAGCGCCCCGAATTTTTCTTTGGAATTCTTTGCTATGTTGATGCCCCACATAATAAGCAGGAGATAGAGAACCAACAGGGTTACGGATCCAATAAAACCCCACTCCTCGGCCAGCACTGAAAAGGCAAAATCCGTATGTTGTTCCGGTAAGAAGTGCAACCTGGTCTGGGTGCCCTTCAAGAAGCCCTTACCCCAAAGGAGTCCTGACCCAATGGCAATCTTCGATTGATTGATATGATACCCCGCCCCGAGGGGATCCATCTCCGGCCTGAGAAAGGTCAAAATGCGCCTCTGCTGATATTCCTTGAGTGTGAGCCAGACAAAAGGCACGGCTGAGACAGAAGTCATGATCAGAATGACAAGGGATGTCCACCTGATCTTCACGAAGAGGATGATGGAAAAGGAAATCACCACCAGACTCAAAGCCGTGCCCAGGTCCGGTTCCTTGATAATGAGGAGGCAGGGCACCGCGATAAAGACAAAGGGTTGCCATAGGTCTCTCAGTCTGTATTCATTCAACTGGCCCTGCCCGTGAAAAAACTTCGCCAGGGTTATCACCAGGGCGATTTTTGCAAGCTCCGAGGGTTGGAAGGATATTCCTCCAAGGCTGAGCCAGCGCTGGGACCCCGAACGGATATCACCTACGATCAAGACCAGGACGAGCAAAACCACCGAGAAGACATAGATGGGATAGGCGAGCCTCTCCAATAGGTGATAGTCAAAGGTCGTCATCAGCAATAGGGCTGCAAAGCCCATCAGATACCAGTATACCTGCTTCAAGAATATGGGAGTATGGCTTGAACCCTTTAAGGGGTAGGTCGCACTGTAAAGGTTCACGACACTTATTATGCCTATCAGGACAAGAAGGATCAGGAGTACCCAATCAAAATTCTGAATCAAGCGTCTGTCAAACATGACCGTATCCTCTGACTGGCCGATGCCCGCATCATTGCTTTGGCCATATCCATGAATAACAGGGCATCTGCCATAATTCTGTAGCCCCATGGTTGTCGCGCTTTCGGCAACCGCCCGGTTAGGTCTTGTGACCCCTCAGCAAAAAGGCCTCTATCAAATCCTTGGCGATGGGAGCCGCGGTAGCCCCCCCATGCCCCCCGTGCTCGATCAACACGGCAACCGCAATCCTGGGGTCTTCCGCCGGTGCTATCGCAACGAACCAGGAGTGATCCCTGAATTCCACCGGTATGTCCTCTTCGCTCTCATACTTCTTATCCAGGTCAAGCTTCACGACCTGGGCGGTACCCGTTTTTCCTGCGACCCGCACGCCCCTTATCCGCGCCCTCTTCCCCGTGCCTCTTTCCTCGTTGACAACACCCACCAATGCCTCTTTTATCAAGGCCATATTGTCAGGGCTGATGTCGACCCTTCGATCGCTGGTGCGACGGAACTCGTAGACCTTTTCCTTGCCCTTCCCTATCCATTTCACGACCTTTGGCCGGTACAGGTGCCCCCCGTTGAAGACCGTTGAAATCAAACTCGCCATTTGCAGAGGGGTCACCAAAAGGAAACTCTGTCCGATAGAAAGGGAGATGGTCTCACCCGCCTGCCAGGGTATCCCCAACCTCTTCAACTTCCACTTCCTGGTAGGAACCAGCCCCGGTTTCTCTCCCCCGAGGTCAAATCCCGTACTCTCCCCGAGACCAAACATCTTTGCATAGTGGGCGATCTTCTCGACCCCGAGCCTGTACCCCATCTTGTAGAAATAGATATCGCAGGATTCCACAATGGCCCTGTGCAACGAGATATTTCCGTGCCCCTGCTTCTTCCAGCAGCGATAAACCCGGTTTCCAAAGGGAAACTGCCCGGTACAAAGGATCTCCTCTTCCGGGTCTATGACGCCCTCTTCCAATCCGGCCAGGGCTACCACTATTTTGAAAACGGATCCAGGCGGATATTGCCCTGCAATCGCCCGGTTCTGCAAAGGATAATTGCTGCTCCTAATAATCCTGCTCCACGCTTCACTGTCAATGCCGCTTATAAACAGATTGGGATCATAGGCAGGGCTGCTGGCGAGTGCCAAGATCTCTCCATTCTTGGGATTCATGGCGACCACGGCCCCTGTGTTGCCTTCCAGTTTGCTTTCTGCGAGAAGTTGCAGTTCATGATCTATCGTTAGCAGGATATTTTGCCCGGGGACGGAGGGTTTTCTGGATATTACCCTTAGCTTCCTCCCCGCTGCATCCACTTCCACTTGCTCCCCTCCCCTAATCCCGTGGAGGTATCTCTGCCATTTCCCTTCCACCCCGTATTTGCCGACAAGATCCCCGGGCTTGGTATTCTGAAACCCGCCGCTCCTCAATTCCTTTGGGCTGATCTCTCCCAAATAGCCGATCACATGGGAGGCAAACTTCCCGAACATATAATGCCGCCGGGGCTTGATTTGGATGGAAACCCCGTTCAGGTTGAAGAGATTGGTCTCTATGACAGCCAGTTCGTCTCTGGACATGTTCTCCTTGATGAGGAAAGGTTTGAATGGCGGCATTTTTGCGTTGCTGTTCAGGGTATTATCGATCTGTTCCGGATTTACATCTATCAGGGATAAAAGCCTTCCCATCACCTCTTTCACGTTCCTCGCTTCCTCGGGGGTTATGTAGAGATCATAGGAGGGTCGATTGTCCACGAGGAGCTTGCCGCGACGGTCAAAGATCATCCCTCTTACAGGCGGTATGTCCTGGAGGTGGATACGATTATTCTCGGACTGGACTCGGTAGTTCGGACCATTCAATACCTGTAAGGACCAAAGCCTCAGGGTCAGGATGGAGAACACTGCCATGACAAAAAGCGTGACAATCTTCAGCCGTCTGCTGAAGATCTCGACCGATACTGAATCAAAGCCGGAATCCCTCAAGACGGTCCCCCCTTGACAAAGACGTCATTGCTCTCTCCTTTTATGAAGAGATGCCTGAAGGGGCCCAAGAAGCGGAAAATCAAGGGCGCCACCAGGGCCGAGACCACCGCAGAGGTAGCCATCTTGAAAAGGGTGTTGAGGGAAAGGTCACTGCCCAATTGAAAGGTTCCCAAGACAACCACAAAAAGGAAAGACTTCGCCAATGTTACGACAAGAACGAGGAGAAACAGACCCCTGGCAGTATTGAAATCAAAGAACCTGCTCCCGGCAGCGACACCCCAAAAGACCAGGAGGTAAAGGAGAGAAAAGAGCCCGAACAGGCCCGCAGAATAGGTATCCATCAACAGGCCCTGAGTGAAGGCAAAGACTCCCGCAATCGTGGCTCCGCAGTACAAGAGGAGATAGGCCACAATGATCGCCACCAGGTCCACATCCAGAAATCCGAGGACGCCCCTACCGGCCACGTCTCCCTTGACGAGGACAAACAAGATGCAGATGAGCCACATCAAGCAATAGAATCCAGCTCCCTTTAGCCCTGATTGCCTAATAAGGACCCCTCCCTCAAGATCAGTAGTAGTTCTTCTAACTTCGAAAAATCGACATAGGGTCTTACCACGATATCCTTGAAGAGCTCACCCGGCCTGCTCCTGACGGTGACGACTTCCCCCACGGGAATCCCCTTCGGAAAGACTCCCCCGAGCCCGGATGTCATGACCTTGTCCCCCGGTACAACGTCCCCGGTCTTGATGACATAATCGAACCTGCAAAGTTCTGAAGACGCCCCCTTAACTATGCCCCTCTCCCTTGAACGTTGGATGATTCCGTCCACGGCACTGTTTTGATCGATGATCAGCAGCACCTTTGCATAGTTGGGAGACACCGAGACCAGCCTTCCCACCACACCGTTGGCATTGACCACGGGCATATTGACCTTGAGTCCTGAGTTGCTCCCCTTATCTATGATCACTGATTTGAACCATCCCGAGGGGTCCCGACCGATGACCTGCACCGCAAGGACCGGATGATTTATCGTCTCTTTGAATTTCAGGAGTCTTTGGAGCCGTCTGTTTGTGGCGAGGAGGTCAAGGTATTGGGTCTTCTCCAGGCGCAGCTTTCTGATCTCCTCTTTGAGCACAGCGTTCTCTTGCTGGAGATCAACCAGGTAGAAATACTGGAGCCATATTCCTTCGGTGAATTCCACGGTCCTGCTTATGATCTTTTGAAAGGGGGCGGTGATTTCTACAAGGAACTTTTCAGCAGGGGACCAGGCCTTTTTCCTGCCCAGATCCGAGGAGAGCAGAAAGAGTGTCAGCACAAATAGGATGATCCATAACCAAGATTTTCTAATCCTTGTTAGCGAAGACAATTACCGAACCAATCGATTTCCCAGCTCCCGCCTGAGGGATTGGGGATTTTGGGTCTATTCATTGCGGTACCTGTCAGTGTGCCGCATTGACTTCTGCCCCGGACTTTGCGAACAGGCGCTTTTGGACAAGCCCCGGGCCACTGCTAAGTGCTCGGCCAACCACTCTAAGATGGCTCCAGGGACGTCTTTTCCAGGGGTTCATTCTTCGTCCCAAGCCTTTCATTTTATGGTGACTTCTCTGAGGATTTCTATGTTGTCAAGGGCCTTGCCAGAGCCGAGAACCACCGTTGACAAGGGATCATTGGTTATTGTAATGGGCAGCTTCGTTTCTTCCCGCAGGAGGATGTCCAGGTTTTTCAGCAAGGAGCCACCCCCTGCCAGGACAATCCCCCTGTCCACTATATCGGCTGCCAGTTCCGGTGGCGTCTGCTCAAGGGCGATACGAACCGTTTCCACTATGGTCTCCACCTGCTCGGAAATGGCCTTTCTTACTTCGTCAGAATCTATGGTCAATATCTTGGGGATACCTGTGACCAAATCGCGACCCTTGACCTCTATGGTCTCGATCTGGTCGCTGGGATAGGCGTTTCCGATGGTCGTCTTGATTATCTCCGCTGTGCTCAGGCCTATGAGCAGGTTGTATTTCCTCTTTATGTGCTGCAGGATGGCCTCATCCATCTTGTCCCCACCTACCCTGACAGACTTACTGTAGACTATGCCTGCCAGGGATATCACCGCCACCTCAGTCGTCCCGCCCCCAATATCGACGACCATGTTGCTCGTGGGTTCGGTGATGGGCAAATCCGCACCGATTGCTGCGGCCATGGGCTCTTCAATGAGATAGACTTCCCTGGCACCGGCGGATTCGGCCGACTCCCGAACAGCCCTCTTCTCCACCTGGGTGATCCCAGAGGGCACGCATATGATTATCCTGGGCCTAACAAGTGTGGTTCGGTTGTGGACCTTTCTGATGAAGTGTCGCAGCATCGCCTCCGTAATCTCGAAATCGGCGATCACCCCGTCCTTCATGGGCCGGATGGCCACGATGTTTCCCGGGGTCCTTCCCAGCATCATCTTCGCCTCTTTGCCAACGGCCAACACCTTGCTGCCGCCCTTGGTATCCTTCCTGACCGCCACGACCGAAGGCTCGTTCAAGACGATGCCTTTACCCTTGACATAGACGCAGGTATTGGCTGTACCCAAATCGATCGCCAGATCATTCGAAAAAAGTCCCAGGATGGGATCAAGAAGCATAATTTACTCCTTTCAAAGTTGATACGTGATATTTAACCCTAATTTGGTAAACTTATCAAATAGAAAATGGGGACTCCTTGATTTATCAACTTGACAATGTTATATTTCTTTGTCTAAAAGTGAGATGGCTTCTATTATTCAGACTTGGAAAGCGAACAGATGATACCATGAAAAGGACATATCAACCAAGCAATATTAAGCGGGCTCGAACTCATGGCTTTAGGGCCAGAATGCGCACGAACGGGGGGATGAAGGTCTTAAAGAGAAGAAGGGCTAAGGGAAGGAAACGTCTGGCCGTCTAGGCCGGAGTCGAAAATCCGGAGAAAAGAAGCTCCTGTCACTTTAATGGGCTCTTTTTCATTTTCAAAGCGCGAGAGGATACTGAGGAGAAGGGACTTCATCCGACTATACAGGAAGGGGAGTATCTACCATACGGCCCACTTCAAGATTTCTTTCATGGAGAATGGCCTGGATGTCACGAGGCTGGGAATTACAGTGGGCAGAAGGGTAGGGAATGCTGTAAGGCGAAACAGGATCAAGCGGCTCGTTCGAGAGGTCTTTCGATTACACAAGGCCGGTTTTCCCAAGGGCTACGACCTCATTGTAACCGCGAAAAGAGGGGCCGCTGATCTGGGCTTTCGGGACGTCGAAAGAGAACTGAGTGAGTTTTTACTGGATGAAAGGCTTTGTTCATCTTTTTAGATATATCAAATACATACCCATTCTTGTTATAGATATATATCAAAGATTCGTCTCGCCCCTTGTCCTTCCCTCGTGCCGTTTCTACCCCTCGTGCTCGGCTTATGCCAGGCGTGCCATTAGCAGGCACGGTATAGTCAAAGGAGGCATGTTGTCCCTCGTGAGGATCTGTAAGTGCCACCCGTGGCATCCGGGGGGATACGACCCTGTTCCTTGAAGATTCAAAACGGGCCACCAGAAGCCGATTGGATTCGTGGTATGACAGCAAAGGATAGGATTTCACAAAGATGGACAAGAACACGATAATAGCGCTTATTTTGATACTCTTCGTATGGGTGTTTTGGTCACTTATCTCAACACCCAAGCAGCAGAGACCCCCGTCGCAGGTGAAAGAAGAGAAAGGGGAAAGCACACAGCGGGAGGATCTTGGCACGAGGTCGGTCAAAGAATCCGGAGGTCGATCAGCTGCCCCCCTTGGAGCCCGGGAGCCCATCATCCCTCAGCTGTCCGAAGAAGAACGGGAAATAACCGTTGAAACGCCCCTTTATGTCGCTGTCTTTACCAACAGGGGGGCGACCTTCAGGAGTTTCAAGCTCAAAGGGTATCATGTCGAAGCAGACCCGAATTCGCCCCTTGTGGAGATGGTCAAGGTGGAGGGGGAGGCCGGACTTCTCAGCCTCGGACTCTCGGGGGGCCCGTCAGGGAAAGCACCGGGACTGACTTACAGGGCGGACAAGGAGCGCCTGTCGGTGAGTGCCGAATCAGGCCCCCAAGAACTCCGTTTCCATACCACCACCCGGGACGGAATCTCCATTGAGCAGGTCTACAGGTTCTATCCGGACAGGTATCCCATCGACTGGGATGTGAACGTGTTGAACAGAGGCAATAATAGGGTCGAGGGAAACCTAGACATCATACTCAGGACCAAGCCGCCGGAGAAGAAGAAGAGCTATTACTCCTTTGTCGGGGTCTCTTTGCTCCTGAACGAAGAACTTCAGAAGCTTCAGCCCAAGAAACTCAAGGATGTCAAGGCCCTTTCAGGCACGATCGACTGGGTAGCCCTCGAGAATGACTATTTCATGTCCGCCGTGATCCCTGAAGACCGAGAAAAGGCCAATCTCCAGGCCCAATTCCTATCTTCGGGTATACTCGAGACCGCTTACAGGACACACCTCTTCTCCGTACCCCAGGGAAGTTCCGTTTCTTCCCGTTTCACCCTTTATTTTGGACCTCGAGACTTGAGCTACCTGAAATCCCTCGGGAAGAAATTGGACTTGGCCATCAACTTCGGATGGACCGATATCATCGCAAAACCGCTTCTTCATGTGCTCCGGTTCTTCTACAAGTACACAAAGAACTACGGAGTGGCCATCATCCTCCTCACCGTCTTGATCAAGATCCTCTTTTGGCCCCTGACCCATAAGAGTTACAAGTCCATGAAGGAGATGCAAAAGCTTCAACCATTGATGGCCAAGATTAGGGAAAAATACAAGAACAACAGGGAACAGATGAACAGAGAACTGATGGGCCTGTACAAGACTTACAAGGTCAACCCCATGGGCGGGTGTTTGCCCATGATCATACAGATTCCGGTCTTCTTTGCCCTTTTCCGGATCTTGGGCAGTTCCATCGAACTGAGGCATGCCCCTTTCACGTTGTGGATAAACGATCTCTCGGCCCCTGACCGCCTCTTTCGTTTTCCCTTCCAGATACCCTTTATGTCGCCACCCTACGGGATCCCTGTGCTGACCCTTTTTATGGGGGCTTCCATGTTTATCCAGCAGAAGATGACACCCACTCCCGGGGATCCGACCCAGGCCAAGGTCATGATGTTCCTGCCACTCATCTTCACGCTCTTCTTTATCAACTTCCCTTCCGGCCTGGTCCTGTACTGGCTCGTGAATAACCTCATCTCCATAGGGCAGCAGTACCGGATAAGAAAAAGCTCAGCCTAAGAATCGGAGGATTAGGATATGGCAGAATACGAATTTGAAGGAAAGACCACGGAGGAGGCCATTGAGAATGCGGCCAGAGAGCTGGATGTCCCTGCCGAGGATTTGAATTTTGAGATCATTGAGCCTGGTTCTGCAGGCATCTTTGGCCTGGTTGGAGGCAAGAAGGCCAAGATAAAGGTCACCCTCGAAGGGATCGAGACCAAACAAGAGGAAAATGGCCTCATGGTCGCCCGTGAGACCCTCGAGAGGATACTCACCCTCATACCCTTGGAGGCCAAGGTTCACGCAGTTCAAGAGGACGGTAGTATCTCGCTCAACATCGAAGGTGACACGTCAGGGCTCTTGATAGGAAGGAGGGGCAAGACACTCGATGCACTCCAGTTCATTGTTAACAAGATCGTGAACAAGGCCCTGGACAAGAAGGTCCAGGTCGTGGTGGATTCTGAAAACTATCGAAAGAGGAGAAGGGAAGCCTTGAACCAGATGGCGCTCAAGATGGGGGAGCGCGCCAAGAGGACAAAGAAACCTGTTACGACCGATTTGCTCAATCCCCATGATAGGAGAATAGTTCACTTGACCTTGAAGGACGATGACAAATTGGAAACCAGGAGCAGGGGCGAAGGGCTTTTGAAAAAGGTCGTCATAATCCCTAAGAAATAGCCCCCCTTGCCTTTCGTACTATCCATGGAAAACAAAGGGTCTGGCGAGGATACCATAGCGGCAATTGCCACCCCCATTGGCCAGGCGGGCATTGGTATTGTTCGGATCAGTGGGGATAAGGCCAAAGACGTGGCGCGTAGGGTATTCAGACCCAACACCCCCACCCAGGACTTTGAGAGCCACCGACTCTATCTGGGGCATTTCATTGACCCCGCCACCGGGGAGTCCATTGACGAAGTCCTTCTCACCTACATGAAGAGCCCCCGCTCATACACGAGAGAGGACGTGATCGAGATCAACTCCCACAGCGGCCATTTTCTCCTTGCAAAGATCCTTCAAGTCCTCCTCGGGGAGGGAATCAGACTTGCGAGGCCCGGCGAGTTCACATTCAGGGCCTTCATGAATGGCAGGATAGACCTCACGCAGGCAGAAGGCGTTGTAGACCTCATAAACTCAAGGTCTGAAAGGGGTCTCCAATTGGCTGCGGAGCAAATCAAGGGGGCGCTCAGAAAAACCATAGAGGAATTGAGACAAAGGGCCCTGGACATGCTTGCCCACCTGGAAGCGGCCATTGATTTCCCCGAAGAGGATTTTGCCACCCTGCACAAAGAACCCACCATTTCACAAATGGAGGAAGACCTGGTCTCTCCAATAGAGAGGATAATTGCGAGCCACGATCAGAGAAAACTGTGGCTGGAGGGAGTGAGGTTGGTCATCGTGGGCCGCGTCAATGTGGGAAAATCGAGCCTGCTCAATCGTCTGCTCAATGAAGAAAGGGCTATTGTCACTCCTTATCCGGGTACGACACGGGATGTGATCGAGTCCACGATCCACATCCATGGTCTCCCTTTTCGTATTGCGGATACGGCCGGAATCAGGAAGGCGAGGGGGGAGATTGAAAAGATTGGCGTTCACTTGGCGCAAGAGGAGATGGCCAAGGCAGACCTGTCCCTCCTGGTCATTGATCAAAGCCGTCCACTCAACCAAGAGGACATCCGCATAATCCGGCAGGCGAACAGGGACAAGTGTATCCTGGTCATAAATAAGATCGACCTCTCACCCCGTCTTGATGAAACAAAGCTCACCCCCCTCGCAGAGTGCCGCCCCATAGTCAGGATATCGGCCCTCACGGGGGCGGGGATTTCCCAACTGAAGGAAAAAATCAAGGAAGCCACATTGGCTGGGACCGTTGATGGAGGCACCTCCCCTTTCGTTCCCAATCTCAGGCACAAGCAGGTCCTTCTCGAGGCCTCGAATGCATTCAAAAGGGCGGTGGCAAGTATCCGAGAAGATCTACCCTATGAGGTCACGGCCATGGAACTCCACAGCGGCCTGGACGCCCTGGGGGAGGTTACAGGGGAAACGACAAGCGAAGAGATCCTTGACAGGATCTTCAGCCAGTTCTGCCTCGGAAAATAGGGGCCTCCCTGGGTGGGGTAATCTCAGCGTCAATTCTCAACTGGCTGTTGCCCAAATCCCTTTTTGTGCTTTGCCCCCGAATAGACACTATCAAGGAACTATCCACCATCATCGTTGCGCTTTGGGCAACAGCCTGTCTACAGGTTGACTAGGGTCCCTTGAAATACTCCTTCACCTGCTTGATTGCGCAATACTTGCCGCACATGGTGCAGACATCATCCTCGCTGGGAGGATCTTCTTCCCTCAGCTTGCGGGCCTTGAGAGGATCTATGGCCAGATCCATCTGGGTCCTCCAGTCAAGTCTCTTTCTGGCCTCAGACATCTTTAAATCCCTTTCTAGGGCCATCTTGTTCCCGCGGGCAATATCCCCTGCATGGGCGGCTATCTTGGTAACGATTACCCCCTCCCTCACGTCTTCCACCTTGGGCAGGCAGAGGTGTTCCGCAGGCGTTACGTAGCACAGGAAATCGGCGCCTGCCTCTCCTGCCACTGCCCCTCCTATGGCACAGGCCACGTGGTCGTATCCTGCCGCGATATCCGTGACCAAGGGACCCAGGACATAAAAGGGGGCATGGTGACAGAGTTGTTTCTCCAACAATACGTTGGCCTTTATCTGGTTCAGGGGAACGTGTCCCGGCCCCTCAATCATGACCTGAACACCCTCTTCCCAGGCCCGCTTGGTCAGATTCCCCAGGGTCATGAGCTCATGAACTTGGGCACCGTCCGTGGCATCCGCCAGGCAACCCGGTCTGAGCCCGTCCCCGAGACTCAGGGTCAGGTCATATTTCTTCGCTATGGAAAGAAGCCTATCATAATGTTCATAGAGGGGATTCTCCCTGTCATGGTGGAGCATCCACGTGGTCAAGAAGGCCCCTCCACGGCTCACGATATCGGTAACCCTGGGGTTCTTCTTCAATACCTCGAGGGCGGACCTTGTCAAGCCGCAGTGGACAGTGATGAAGTCCACGCCGTCTTCTGCGTGCCTTTCTATGACGTCGAAAATCTTCTCCACTGTCAGGTTTATCAGGCCGCCCTTTTCATTGATCGCCTCGATAACCGCCTGATAAATGGGGACCGTGCCGACGGGTACAGGCGATGCTTCAACTATCTTTCTCCTGCATAGGTCGATATCGCCCCCTGTGGAAAGGTCCATCACGGTATCCGCACCGGCCCCGACGGCAACCTTCAATTTCTGGATCTCCTCCTCTAGGACCGCCCGGTCGGAAGATGTACCAATGTTTGCATTGACCTTGATTGTCAGCCCCTCCCCTACGCCACAGGGCCGGGCATTTCTATGATTCATGTTTGACGGCAGGACGATCCTGCCTTCCGCAATCTTTTCCCTGAGCCAGGAGATATCCACCTGCTCTCTTTCGGCCACCTGCTCCATCTCAGGGGTTGTTGTCCCTGATCTTGCCTTTGCTAATTGTGTCATTTCCGTGTCCTTGTACCTGCCTTTTGTCCTTTGAAGTGCTTTCAGTTGTTGCCCTCCTGTCTATTGATGTGTTATCCTGCACCGCATGGAGGGCTTTGTTCGTTCGTTCCTTAACTGAATTAGATTAAACACCGCCATATCCGTTGTCAACCAAAATAGTCGCCTTTCTTTGACCGGCGGGGACACCCGGAACGGCCGCGCTCTTGGATGCATGCCAGAGTCCTGGTTCTTGTTCCCACTCAAGGCGGAGGGGGATGAATTCGAGGCCGCCCTTTCTCGTCGAGTTAAGGGGCTGAACACTACTGAATCAGTGATGCCCTCACAGACCCAGGGCGGGAGTATCTTTCCATGGGAGGTTTTCTCAAATCTTTCATCTTCAAGGGACCGACTCTCCTCACATCGTGCCTGAGCATCTTGGTCTTGATTCTTTTCGTCCTTGGGGTCCCCATCTTCGATTTGGTTGAACTCAAGACCTACGACCTCCGTTTTCGGTCAAGGGACACCAGAAGGCCGTCGCCCCGTATCGCCTTAGCCGTGATCGATGAAAAGAGCTTGGATGTGGAAGGTCAATGGCCCTGGCCAAGGGCCAAGATCGCCCACCTGATCAACGTCCTTTCAAAGGACGGGGCCAAGGTGATCGGCTTTGACATATGCTTTGTAGAGCCGGACAAGAACAATTCCCTGGAATTGATCCGGCAGTTGGAGGAAAAGATAGGATCCTATGGCATAGAACACCCGCTTCTGATGGAATTCGTCAAGGAACGCAGGCTCCTCGCAGACAACGATCTGGCCCTTGCCAAGGCCATAAAGGAATCCAAAGCGAAGGTGGTCCTGGGGCACTTCTTCTATATGTCTCCTGAGTTTCTTGACTACAAAATCAGCCCCGAGGAGATAGAGGAGCGCCTTGGGAGGATTGAGGGGTCCAAGTACCCGATTGTCCTGTACCCAAAGGAGGCGGATTTCTCTGACCTTTTCATCCCCGCCTATGCCCCGGAGACCAATATCGAGATTTTGAGTTCGGCAACCGACTCCTCTGGTTATTTCAACATGATCTCCGACCCCGAAGACGGTGTCTTGAGAAGGATGAGCTTGGTGATCAAGTGCGGCCAGGACTTGTATGCCCCCCTTTCCATACAGGCCCTGTGGAACTTCCTGGACAGGCCGACACTTGTGCTCAGGGTCGCCGAGTACGGGATCGAGGGGATTCAAATCGGAGAGCGGGTCGTACCGACCGATGAAAAGGGACGACTGCTCATCAACTATCTGGGTCCTGAGGGGACCTTTCCCAGATACTCTATCAGCGACATACTCGCGGAGACGTTCAAGAAGGGGACCTTTAGGGACAAGGTGGTCCTGGTTGGCACAACGGCCATAGGACTCTATGACACCAGGAACACGCCCGTATCCTCATCCGGTGAATACCCCGGGTTGGAGGTTCACGCCACTATCATCAACAACATCCTTGGGCAAGAGTTTCTCCACAAACCAGAATGGGCCAAGGCATACGACGCCCTGGTGATCCTCTTTCTTGGGCTCATCTCAGGCGCGATCATCTCTCGGCTGAGCGCCCTCAAAGGATTCCTTTTTGCCACCGGTCTCTTCATCGCCTACGCCCTTGTGAACAGGTGGCTCTTTGTAAGCTCCGGGTTGTGGCTGAACCTGGTCTACCCTCTCCTTACCATAACCCTCGTGTATGTCTGCCTTACCGTGTTTCGCTACTTCACCGAGGAACGGGAACGGAGAAAGATCAGGGGCGCCTTCAACCATTACGTTTCGAGGCATGTGGTAAACGAAATGCTCAAGAGCCCTGAAAAACTCAAATTGGGGGGGGACAAGAAGGAACTCTCCGTGCTCTTCTCAGACATTAGGGGATTCACCTCCATATCCGAGACCATGCCGCCGGAAACCCTTATCCAGATGCTGAACGAATATCTCACTTCCATGACAGGGATCGTCTTCAAGTATGAAGGGACACTCGATAAATATATGGGCGATGCCCTCATGGCCATATACGGCGCGCCCTTGGAACAACCGGACCACCCCATCAGGGCCTGCGAGTCCGCCCTTGATATGATCGAGGGGTTGAAGGGACTCAATGAGAGGTGGTCCCGGGAAGGGAAAAGGCCTCTTCAGATCGGCATAGGCATAAACACCGGAGTCATGATGGTCGGCAATATGGGTTCTGAGCAAAGGTTCGACTATACGGTCATCGGGGATGCGGTGAACCTTGCATCACGGCTCGAAGGCGCAAACAAGACTTACAGGACCGCTATCCTTATTAGCGAATACACTTTCCGAAGGGTGAAAGACCATTTTGAATGTATGGAACTGGACAGTGCGCGGGTCAAGGGCAAGGCCGAACCCGTGAAGATCTATCATTTGATCGGGAGAAAGGGATCCCCTTCCATCGATCCGGAGATCATCCGAACCTTTGAGAGGGCTCTCCAGTTTTACAAACAAAGACGCTGGGACGAGGCCATAGAGCTATTCCGCAGGGTCATCGACGTGTCCCCGGACATATATGCCTCTGAACTGTACGTTGACCGTTGTCTAGACCTGAAAAGGAACCCACCACCCGCCGATTGGGACGGGGTCTTCAGTATAGGCATGAAGTGAACATTCCGGTTCAAAAGGTCTTTGAGGAGTCCAGAAGGAGGGTGACGGGTCCGTCATTTATCAAATGGACATCCATCATCTCCTGAAACCTGCCCGTCTCAACCGGGACACCCTCCTCTCTCAACCTGCCCACAAAACAGAGGTAAAGGTCACGGGCCCTTTCCGGCCCCGCTGCCCGGACAAAGGAGGGCCTTCTCCCTTTTCTGCAATCTCCCCACAGGGTAAACTGTGAAACCACAAGGGCCTCCCCCCCTATATCCAGGAGGGATCTATTCATCAGACCGCGCTCATCAGGGAAGACCCGCAGGGCGGCGATCTTCTTGCTCAGGTACTCACAGTCCCTTTCCGTGTCATCCCCTCCGACCCCCAGGAATATCAAGAGCCCCACCTCGATTTCTCCCACCGTGCGCCCGTCCACTTCAACCCTTGCCTGCTTCACCCTCTGCACCACGGCTCTCATTTCAAGGTCTCCCACGGAGGTGAAAGGCGTTCATTCCGACCCTGACCTCACCTGTTGCCCCTTTCACGGATCGAAAACCGCTCCTCTTCCCCAACCTCTCTTCAAAGCTAGGATACTTCTTGCAAAAGCGAAACGGCTTACCCCGGATTGATAACACCTTGATTGAAAAAAGTCAAAGTCTTGCTTGACCCAGATCCATCTTAAGCTATCATTCTCAGGTGTCCGGTTACCATGACAGAACGGTGAAGCCCCATGATGAAAACCCCGTTGATCCTCATCAATCCGTGGATACATGATTTTGCGGCCTACGATCTGTGGTCCAAGCCCCTGGGGCTGCTGTACGTGGCTTCCTACCTCAGGGATTCGGGATTTCAGGTCCACCTCATAGACTGCCTTGACGTCCATCACCCGGGCATGAAGAAGTATCCGCGCCCCTCAGGGCCCGTGCGCCGTGCCTTCGGGACCGGGAAGTTCTGGCGAAAACAGATCCCCAAACCCCCGCCTCTAAAGGATGTGCCCAGGAATTACTACCGTTACGGAATCTCAAAATCCCTGTTCCATGAGGCCTTGAACCGGGTGCCAAACCCGGCAGCCATCCTTGTTACCTCCTTGATGACCTATTGGTATCCCGGGGTGAGAGAGACCATCACCATTGCCAGGGAAGTCCATCCGAATACCCCTGTCATACTGGGGGGCATCTACGCCTCCCTTTGCAGGGATCATGCAGAAGGGCACACGGGCGCAGACCTGGTATTCCCTGGCTCAGGATTTGACTCCTTGGGTTCCCTCACGGAGACCCTCGCCCAACTGGGAATCCGAGGCCAGAAATCTCCGCCGAGTGTCGGCCGGGTTTCCTATCCAGCCTTTGATTTGTTAGGAAAGATTGATTACGTCTGCGTTCTGACCTCCAGGGGATGCCCTTACAAGTGTGCCTATTGCGCCAGCCCACTGCTGAGCCCCCGGTTCCTTCAGAGGGACCCGGACCAGGTGGTATCTGAGATAGAATATTGGCGCAGGGAGTATGGTATCCGTGACTTTGCCTTTTACGACGACGCCCTACTGATAGGCTGGGAGGATCACCTGGGCGTTATCCTGGAGGGACTCCTTCGCCTGAACCTCGACCTCCGGTTTCACACACCGAACGCCCTTCATCTCAGGGAAATGAGCTTCGCCCTGGCACGGCTCCTATACCGGTCCGGTTTTAAGACCATCCGCCTCGGCTTGGAGACCACGGACAGCCGTCTCCATCGTGAACTGGATAGAAAGGTCTCCGAAGGGGACTTCGAAAGGGCCATCGCGAGCCTGCACAGGGCGGGTTTCGAAAAGAAACAGATCGGTGCTTACATCCTCTTGGGTCTTCCCGGCCAGGGAGTTGAATCCGTGTCGCGTACCGTCAAGGCAGTGGGAAGGCTGGGGGCCATGCCCTATCTGGCGGAATACTCGCCCATCCCCAAGACTCCCCTCTGGGAAAACGCGCTGGAATCCTCGGAATACGATCTGGCCGGAGAACCCCTGTTCCACAACAATACCCTCGTGCCCTGCTGGCAGGAAGGGCAAAGGCGCATGGTCCCCGAATTGAGGAGGATGGTGAGAGAAATGCGAGCGGACCTCCCCTAGCCTCCTTTTACCCGCGTTATCAGGCTGGCGGCATATCCTGCGCCAAAACCGTTATCGATGTTTACGACCGTAACACCTGACGAGCATGAATTGAGCATCCCCAAGAGCGCCGCAATTCCCCCGAAACTTGCCCCGTAGCCCACGCTCGTGGGCACCGCAATGATCGGCTTATCCACCAGCCCCCCAACCACACTCGGTAGGGCGCCCTCCATCCCTGCAACGACGATTATGACGGAGGCCTCTGCGAGCCTCTCCCTGTGAGACAGAAGCCTGTGAAGTCCAGCCACACCCACATCATAGATTCGATGCACCTGATTCCCCATGAATTGGGCCGTCACCGCGGCCTCCTCCGCGACCGGGATATCCGAGGTGCCCGCACAGACCACCAGGATCAACCCGCGGCCCCTGTCTTCTGTCTCGTTGGGAGTGTAGGTTAAGGCCCGGGCCCTCTCGTGATAGACTGCCTCCGGGAAACGCTTCAGAACCTCCTCGGCCTTGTCCTCTGACAGACGCGTGATCAAGATATTCTCGTCCTGACCATCTATCCTCTCCATGATTGCCAGGATGTCGGAGACCTCCTTACCCTCTCCGAAGATGATTTCAGGAGCGCCCCTCCTGAGGCTCCTGTGGTGATCAACGCATGCTACCTCGATCTCCTCAAAGGGGAGGAGCTTCAGCCTTTCCAGGCCTTCCTCGAGGGATATCTTGCCTTTGAGCAGCCCCTCCAGGAGATCTCTTAGCCTACCTTCGTTCAAAATCCTCTTCCCCCTAAACGCCCTTTGCGCCCTATTGTCGGCTTTTGGGAGCGTTTCTGGTCCTCAATCTGGAATTGATATCCAACCTCTCCAAGGACATCCTGATGACATCTTTGACGGTTAATTCCCTGTGCTCATAGTGTCGAAAGAATTCCTTGACTTCCGTCTCCTTTCCGAGACCTCCTACAGGAACGATACTCGAGACCACCCTTTCATAGTGGACCGGGTGGAACTGCTCAAACTCCTTCAAGTTTCCAGCGTACCACTCCCAGAGACCTGAAATTGCAAAGGGATTGGCAGCCAGCTGGGCTATGGGCACGAACTTGTTCCGACCGGGTATAGCTTTGAGGATATATTCCTCCACGGTGCGGATCAGTTCCGGATCCCTGAAGCACCCCATGGCCGTAATGATATTGTGTCTTTCATGCTCGCTCTCGGAGGACCTGAGTCTCCCTTCAAGCCATTGAAATACCTTTCTATCCCCGTTCCATGCACCGACCCTCATGATGGTCCTCGAGATGTCAGGGTGGACCCTCCCGCCCCCCATAAGTGTCTCGAATCTATCCTGGGCGAAGGACATGGTCTGCCCTGAACCAAAAATCACCGCATACCACATCAATGTCTCACGCAGCAACGCCCTGGAATGGGGCTCTCCGGGTCCTGGTTCCGTTCCCAGCCCTGCCAGATACCCTTCAAGTAGCTCCCTGGCCATGGAGGCGACCCGTCCCCTCTTTGGCCCCTCCACTATCAAGGTGGCGTCCAGAAGGTTGTTCGCGACTCCCATTGACGGCAAGAAGGCGTCCTCCCCGGCGTAATGGGCGACGAAATCCAGATAAACATCGAGGTCGACCTCGCAACTCTTGACCAGGGCGTAGAGATCATTCTGCACCCCCCACCTGTCTTCAGGCGCAAGGACCTTGCTGGCCGCCATGCTGCCCAATTCGGTAAGGTTGTCGTCCAGATACCTGACCCTGTAGAACCCCTTTTGACCGGCATTTATCTTGTAGGCCCGGGGTTCTCTTCCGATCTCTATGACCTTCTCCTTTCCTTCAAAGACCTCCTCAATGGTCTCCGTACGCCCCCTTTCAAAGAACACCTTTACGGACAGGGGAATGATCCACGACCGTCGCGACCTGTTTGGGAGATAGGTAAACCTCTTCTGGGAAAGCCTCAATCTTTCCCCGTCCCTCTGTGCTTCAACAATGGGATATCCGGGCTGCTCCACCCAGTTCTTCATCATCTCCGCGACAGGCTTTCTGGAGTTCTCGTCCAAGGCCTCCCACAGGTCATGACTTGCAGCGCAGGAATACCGATGCTTTCTGAGAAAGCCCCTCACACCCTCATCGAAATCCTTGCCGCCCGTATAGGCTTCCACTTGTCGAAGGACGGACCCTCCCTTGTTGTAGATTATCGGGGCCGTACTGGTGTTTATCACCACATGCTCTCCGCCCGGGATCTCAATAGGAATCGAATCCCTGAGGGCATCTCGAACAAGGGCACTCTGAGTCTGCCCGAGCAGAAACATATCCCAAGGGGTCCAGTCAGGGCAGAAGTGGTCCACGATGCCGTAGGCCAGATAGGTGGCAAAGCTTTCGTTGAGCCATAGGTAACGCCAATCAGAGGGCGTGACCAGGTCGCCGAACCATTGGTGCACGATCTCGTGGGCAATAACTTCGCATATCCTTTGCTCTCCCTCCTTTGAGGTAACATGAGGATAATGGAGGAGGAGATTTTCTCTGAAGGTGATCGCCCCCCAGTTCTCCATGGCACCCGCGGCAAAATCCGGGAGGGCGATCAAATCCAGCTTCGGGAGGGGATACTTGACACCGAAATACTCCTCTGAAAATTCCAAGGACTTCTTGGCGAACTCCATGCCGAACCCCCCGTACTTGGATGACCCATGGGGGGCAATCACCCTTATGGATATGTCTTTCCACTTGTCTTCCAGGATCTCGAAATCACCAACAGCGAAAAAGACCAGGTACGTGGACATCCTGGGAGTGGTTTTGAATTGGACGAGCTTCCTATTCCCATCCAGGGGGGTCTCCGCCGACACCGGGCAGTTCGAGACGGCGATGTGTCCTCCCTTGATCACCATCTCTATGTCAAAGGTCGCCTTGAAGGCAGGATGATCGAAGCAGGGGAAGGCCCTCCGGGCGTCGCTCTCCTCGAATTGGGTGGCCGCCAGTGTTCTTTCTTCATCCTTCCTCTTGTACTTACTCCTGTAGAACCCTATCATCCTGTCGTTGATGCATCCCACAAAATCGATCTGAAGGTCGAGTTCTCCGTCCATTTCCTTCTGCAAGAGGATCTTCAGCTCTTCCCGGGCCGGGTCGAGACTGAAGGGCAGGGCCTTGAAGGTTTCGTCCAATCTCAACTTACAGCTCCAGATGGCCAGATCCAGGGCATTGAGGCGGATCTCCCTTATGGGCGAATGGGCGTGCATCAAGATCCGAACCTTTCCCCGGAACTGAAATGTCTCCAGATCCGGCTCGAGGTGGATTTGATAGTGGATCGGAACTGCCTCTTTCATGTGGCTCCCTTGACTACATGGCGACTTCGATCATCTCCACCAGTACCCGCGCGGTTCCCTTCTCGTAGAACCCAAGCTTCTTGGCAGCACCCGCACTCAGATCTATGATCCGTCCCTTTACAAAAGGGCCGCGATCATTGACCCTGAGAAGGATGGATCGCCCGTTCTCCAGGTTTGTGACCTTGACATGGCTGGGCAAAGGCAGGTACTTGTGTGCCGCGTTGAGGCCCAGCGGATCAAATACTTCTCCATTTGCGGTCATATGCCCCCCCTTTTTCTTGAGCGTCTCGTACCCATACCAGGAGGCAATCCCCTTTTCTCTGTAATTTCGTGCCGCCTTGACGGACATGGGCACGTACCGCTTCCCGCGAACCACGTAGGGTGAATTCTTGACCCTCCCTCTCTTAATGGCCTCCTTGGGGGGCAATCCGTCTATCGTCTCTATCTCCCCGCGAATAAGGGGCCAGTTCAAAGGGGCCGTCATCACCGTAAAGGTGAATTCGCCGACCCTGTAAATGACCTTGCCCGTTCCGATTGTCCCTTTAACCGTCCACTTTGTGATCTTGTATGTCCCCTTGACCGTCCCCTTTGACACCTTGTAGGCCGTTGAGAGGGTGCCGCAGGACAGAAGTCCGAGCGAGGCAAGGATCAGGCACGCCCAACAGGCATACCAAAAGGCATCGCTCCTCTTAGCGGGCATCTCGCCCAGGGATGGCCCTTTTGACCTGGCGGGAGCGAGAGCTGTTCCAAAGGGTCCTCCTCCGGGCGTAACGGAATTCTCGGGGAGGTCCGTGACAGAAGGGGGGCTTCTATCCATCTCTCTCAGGTTTCCTCTCATCCTTCAAAGGATCTCTCCGGGCCTTTTTCCATGATTGTGCTGAAAAAGTCAAGGACCAGTTAACATGGTTTGAAGAGCCGGTCCCCCGTTTTTGTTCGTCAAGGGAGTTGTGTCTCGAGATTTTTTTTGTTTGACAAACCCAAAATACCATTTAGACTCGGTAATGTTCCGGAGAGGTTCTTTCGATACCATTTCTGGAACATGTGATTGTGGCCCAGGACAAGTCTCTTTTGGGATAGGGTCGAAAGGTCCCCGCGCCCTGAGCGGGAGATTATCCTTCCATAATTACGAAAAGTTTTGGGCGGGGGGTTTCCCTGTTTATCTCTTTGCTATCAAGGGAAGGAGGGCAGAGATGAAAAAACCATTGTTTTTGATTACCCTTATGGTCTTCATTTGCCCGCTGACTTCCGTGGCCCAGCAGGATCTCCAGACTGATGTCATCTCCACGTCTCAAGGAAACCTCACCATCACCTTTATAGGCCACGGGACCCTTATGTTTGAATTTGCCGGAAAGGTAATCCATGTTGACCCCTGGAGCAGGCTGGCTGATTATTCCAAGCTCCCCAAGGCGGACGTCATCCTCCTCACCCACCACCACCGCGATCACCTGGACCCGAAGGCCATAAAGGCAATCTCCAAGGAAAATACCACCCTCGTGCTGACGGAAACCTGTGCGAAGAGCCTTGGCAAGGGCGATGTGGTGATGAAAAACGGTGACACCAGAAGGATCGAAGGCCTTTTGATTGAGGCCGTTCCTGCCTATAACCTTGTCCATATGCGCAGCCCGGGACAACCTTACCACCCCAAGGGAAAGGGCAACGGCTACATCATCTCCTTTGGAGACAAGAGGATCTATGTTGCGGGCGATACCGAAAACACCCCTGAGATGAAGGCCCTCAAGGGCATTGACATCGCCTTCTTGCCCATGAACCTTCCCTACACCATGACCCCGGAGATGGTTGCTGATGCGGTCACGGCCTTCAGGCCGAAGGTCCTCTACCCTTATCACTATGGAAAAACTGACCCATCAAAGATAGTGCAATTGCTCAGGGACGAAAGGGGCATCGAGGTTAGGGTTCGCAAGATGATGTAAGTGCTTCGCCCTTCCTTCCGGGACCTCCGACGGCAAAGGGCATTGAGGCACAAAGGTCTCCTAATCGGCAAGCTCCTCCGGCAGGAGCCCGGAGGAGCTATGGCAAAGCCATCTGAAAAACCTTTATCCGGGGGGCTGGGGTATGAGAATTAGGATAGAAAACATTCTTTTGACGAGTGATCTTTCGGAATCCTCCAAGGTTGCCATTGCCTATGGGGTTGCCCTTGCCCGTGAATACGGGTCAAAGCTCTTCCTCTGCCACGTCATTGATCTTCCCAGTACGGGTATCTACGGAGATGCCATTTCCTACCCTGTGGGCCAACAGGACAGGGTGGTGAGTTACACGCACCAGCATCTCAATCAACTCATGGCTGATTGGGACGCTGACTGGGAGCCTGTCATTACCATCGGGCACCCTCCCACTGAGATCGTTCGCCTGGCCAAGTCAAAACGCATCGATCTCGTCATCTCTGCCACCCACGGCCGATCAGGATGGAAACGTTTTCTCCTGGGTTCCGTGACCGGACGCCTAATGCGTGCCCTCCCCTGCCCCCTGTTGCTGGTTCGCAGCTCTGACCAGGCCACCAAACCACCCACCCGCGAAATCAGCCTCAAGAGGATTCTTGTTGGATGTGATTTCTCCCCCGACTCGGGTATAGCGCTTCAATACGGGCTCAGTCTTGCCCAGGAGTTTCAATCTGAGCTGCACCTGGCTCACGTCATTGCCCCGCCTATCTACGAAGACCTCACCAAACGCTCCACGGGGCCTGAAAGGGAATACCAGGAAGACCTGCGGGTCATGCTCAAGGAGAGGCTCAACGAGTTGGTGCCTGAAGAGGCCCACAATTGGTGCGTGTTGCATATCACCCTTCTCGCCGGGCAACCTTACGAGGAGCTCGTCAAGTACGCGGTCGTCCACGACATCGAGTTGCTCGTCTTGGGACTCCGAGGACAGAGCCTCATGGAGACACTCTTCGTCGGCTCAACGGCCGATCGGGTGGCCAGGGAATCTCCGTGCCCCGTCTTGCTTATACGGCCCATAGCAAAGATCGAATAGGGCCCCTGAAGCACTTTTACAGGCTGTTGCCCAAAACGCGACAAGACTGATGGATAGCCCCTTGGGGGGTCTTTTCAAAAGGCTCAATTGAATTCCTCCGAGGCGTTGGCAACGGCCTGTTAACGAGGGACAGCGAGGCTGGTCAACTTGACCCTGCAATCCAAGGATTATCGAGTTCCGGGGGAAATACCGGGGAAGCGGACAGTTCTGGGAGGTCACGACGAGGGAAAGTAATGATCCAACCGGTTGAGGAAACTCTGAATGATCTCCCGGTCTTCGGGATCCAAGGAAGTGAAGCCTATATGCATTTCCTTGAGGCCTCCCCGGGGCTTGACGTCAATTACCTTACCACATATCTCGCCCGTGCGGACATTGAGAAGGTCTATCTCCAGGCTGAAAACAAGGTTGAGGTAGGGCTCCACTTCCGCATCGGTCCTTGCCAAGACGCCGCCCGTGCCTATGTTTATGATGGAACCCTTGCAATTGCCAGGACATGCTGCTTTGCCCTCCAGTATCTTGAATTGGAAGGGGATGTTGACCTCGACCCTCCTGCTCCGTCTTATTTCCTTATCCGGGACCACCAGGTCATAGGGCTTTCCAACGGAGAGCAATTCATAAAGGGCCACGGGTCCCTTTCTTCCCTTGAAGGAGACATGGATGGGATCTGAAACGGTCACCAGGTCCTTTACTCTGGCATAGGTGCTCTCGCTCATGAGGATCTGCCCCATAAGGGTATGAGCCTCTATGCGCGAAGTAAGGTTGACCTCGTCGCCAATGACCGTGTACTCAGAATGGAGGTCGGATCCGATCTTTCCTGCTATGACTTCGCCGGTATTCAGGCCGATGCCCATATGGAGGTCGGGCAGGCGCACCCTTCTGTTTTCTTCGTTGAAACGATCCATCCTGATCTGCATCTCCGCTGCACAGCAGACCGCGTGTTCGACGTCATTGGTGCGACTGGTTGGAACCCCGAAGAGGGCCATGATGGAATCCCCCATAAACTTGTCCACGATGCCGCCATGACGGTAGATGATCTCGCACATGTGCGTAAAATACCGGTTCAGCATCTCTACGACCTCTCCTGCGGTGAGGTCTTCCGCCACAGAGGTAAACCCCCTCAAGTCTGAAAAAAGGATCGTCACCTCTCTGATTTGCCCGCCCGGTAAAGAAGTTGTGGATGGCCCGGACATGTTCCCGAGTCCCCTCTGCAGGTCCCTTCGCAAGGAGAGGCTGTCAGGAGATTCTCCGGAGGTGCCGTTCTTGGACAGGATATCCTCCACAACGGCAACGAGCCGATCCATGACCCTTTCCGGGTCCTGGTCCCGCTCTGGCCACGTGGAGGTATTTGAGGACACACGGGGTATTTGGCTCTTGCGGGCTCCAACGTTTTCCACCCTGAGGGCATAGATCCCCAGGAGGGCTATCATCACACTAAAGATGAGGCCTCCCGCCGATAGCAAGCCGGGCATGGCAACGTTTATTGAGACTACGACGATCACCAGCAGGGTAATCACCACGATCATCATGAGTCTTACTTCTTGTTTCATATCCTGTCTCTGGAGGTCCTGCTTTGCCTGAGAAGGGGTTATCGGGCCGTTGGGCACCCCAAAGGGTCAAAGACCCCCAATCCGTGGCCTAGGGGGTCTGCTCAAAATTTCTTAATATAACTTATTATAAATGGCCCATTTTGTCAAGGAAACCCGTAACCTTCCTGAGCTTAATCCTTGACTATTCTAACTCAATTATTTATAATATCAGGGTCTTATATTCACAAAGACTTAATCTACGTGTCGGAAGCAGGTTATCGAGGTCAAGGTTTGGAAGAGGGACAAAATCGACGGAAACGCTCCAGCGTGGTGAACAGATCATTGCAATATAGGTTTCTTGCATTGATTCTGGTCTATGGTTTCATATTCCTGATGTTTTTCGGGATCACGCTCTTTTTGCCCGAGATCAGGGAAATGCATGACGAAAGCCTCAGCATGGCGGTACGCGGTGCCGCGGCCGAGAGGATACTTTCAAAGCACATATGGGTGTGGCCCGCGGTCATATTCCTTGTCTGCCTGATGGCCGCGCATTCTTTCCTAATGGTTCATCGCGTAGCCGGTCCGCTGTATCGGTTTAGGAGGACATTTGAACAGATCAGGGACGGGAATCTGGGTTTCCGAGTAAGAATAAGGGAAAAGGACTACCTCCACCCGGAGGAGGACTCTCTCAATGAGATGCTTGAGTCCCTCTCAAACCGGGTTTTGGCGGCTCAGGAGTTTAGCAACACGGCCCTGAGATCCTTTGAAAGGATAGAGAGATCCCTTGTCGACACGAGTGAGGGGAACGACCTTGACCGGAAATTGCAGAGTTACATCAAGACCCATGGTCATAGTTTGCGGGCGTTGTCCGATGCCTTGAAATTCTTCAAACTGGAACGCGGATAGAATTTAGCCATGTTTGCCTTTAAGATCCTGATCAAGAACAGCCCTTGCTTTCAGAAAGGGCAAGGGTCACGGGATGCCGGCCATGCTGCCGGACACTCATCGGGCTTTACGCTTATTGAACTTATGATTGTCATTGCCATAATAGGTACCCTGGCGGGCATAGCAATACCGGTGTATTCAAATCAGATTGAAAAGGCCAAGATCTTTAAGGCGATATCCGACATCAAGATCCTTCAGACCGAGCTTGACGTCTACAAACTGGATAACGAGCTCCCTGAGAAACTCGAGGAAATAGGAAGGAAGGATCTCAAGGACCCATGGGGTAATCCCTATAAATACGCCAATCACGATTACATAAAACCCGGAAAGCGACGCAAGTTTCACGGGACGGTCCCGTTGAATTATGATTATGACCTGTATAGCATGGGCAAGGATGGGAAATCCAAAGCCCCCTTGACCGCAAAGCAGAGCAGGGACGACATCGTAAGGGCCGACGATGGAGGCTATATCGGATTGGCCTCCGAATACTGACGGCGAAGTGTGAAAGAGGTGAATCTCTTATGAAAATGGACTTCACTATCATGAAGGGCAAGGTGGCACGCCGCATATTCCTGCAATTTGTCCTGTGCTCTCTTGTGCCCATTGCAGCCCTTGCGGTCATCTCCTTTACCCAGGTCAAGGGAGAACTGGAGAACCAGGGCCGGAGGCGACTCCATCAAGCCAGTAGATCTCTGGGCACGGCTGTCTATGATCGCCTGACACTGCTCGAAAATGACCTCAATGTCCTCTCGCTGGTGCACCTTTCTGCCCGGGGTTTCTCCCGTGATGCCGCAAACCAAGAGCGCCTGGCCCCCCTGAGGAAGAGGTTCAAGGCCCTGGCGATCCAGGACAAGACCGGCTCAATAAGGACCCTTTTCGGAAAACTCCCGGAGTTGCCCAGATTATCACCGAAGGAAACGGGGCATCTCCGGCTGGGCAAGGCCCTGGTCCTGGTGCAACCCGATTGGAGAGGACGTGCCCGTCTTTTTATGGCGAAGCAGGTCGATTCTACAGAACCAGGAAAGGGCCTCCTCTACGGTGAAATAGACGGCCTGTATCTATGGGGGTTGAGTGAATACAACACACTTCCCGCATCCACTGAGCTGGCAGTACTGGACAGCACTGCAAAAGTGATCTTTTCCACGCATCCGTCCCCTCCGCAGTTCTATCTTTATCCGGAGTTTCACCGAACCCGTTCCACCATCTCCCGCTTCGAATGGGAACATGGGGGCCAGAGATACCAGTCAGGGTATTGGTCGGTATTCATGAGATATCACTGGTTCTATCCCAAGCTCACGGTCGTGTTGAGTTCTCCCAAGGAGTACGTATTCGCACCGATCGCCTATTTCAGAAAAATATTCCCCCTTGTCATCCTTTTGGCCCTTTGGATTGTCATACTCTTGAGTGCTTTTCAGATAAGCAAGACCACACGGCCCCTCCTCGAATTGAAAGAGTCCTCAAATCGCATTGCCAAGCAAGACTTTGAAAGTCGGGTGAACGTCCGAAGCGGGGATGAATTCGAGGAGCTTGGCGATGCCTTCAATAACATGGCAAAGAGACTGGGCAAACAATTCCACACCCTGACCGCAATGGCGGATATCGACAGGGCCATACTATCCTCCTTGAGGACCGAAGAGATCATCGAGGCCTTGATCTCCGGGATGAAAGGCTTCTTCGATTATGACCTCGTCAGCGTCTCTCTCTTTGACCAGGAAGGGAAAACCCCCACCTGGCAATACAGGAGTATTGGGCATTCTCCCATGGTCACCACAACCCAGATTTTCAAGGTTCCTGTTAAGAGATTACAGAAATTGATGGGGCAGAAGGATGCTTTGGTTTTTCGCGGCAATGAAGACCTCCCAGGGTATCTAGAGCTCTTCCGGGAGAAAGATATCGAGTTCATTGTCCTGCTTCCACTTCTCACAAAAAAGGCCCTTGCAGGGATCATAGTTCTTGGCTCAAAAGACCCAAGTGGCTTTGATAAACAAGAAATTGCCTATGCACGTCAGATAGCGGACCAGGTGGCCATCGCCCTTTCCAATGCGCGGCTGTTGAAGGAGCTTGATGAGTTGAACTGGGGGACCCTTTATGCCCTCGCGCGGGCAGTGGACGCCAAGTCCCCCTGGACAGCCAACCACTCCGAAAGGGTCACTGAAATAGCCTTGAAGATCGGTAAGGCCATGGGCCTGAACCAAAAGGAGCTGGATGATTTGGCCCGCGGCGGCCTGCTCCATGACATCGGCAAGCTTGCCATACCGGCCCATATCCTGGATAAGAACGGGGCATTGAGCCAAGAGGAACTGGAGACAATCCGGTCCCACCCTGAGGCCGGATCACGCATCCTTGAACCCATTGCGGCATACAGATCTGTCGTCCCTCTCGTCCTGCAGCACCACGAACATTTCGATGGCACGGGATACCCCAGCGGAATTGCCGGCAACAGGATCTCCCGGGGCGCTCGGATCCTGACTGTGGCCGACGTCTACGATGCCCTTTCTTCAAAAAGACCTTACAGAAATGCAAAGAGGCCCGAGGAGGTCCTTGAGGTATTCAACAAGGGTGCAGGGAGGCATTTTGATCCCCAAGTGGTATCGGCCTTGTTTGAGGTCATAGAAGAGGAGGGACCACTCATCCCTTCGGAGGCTGATCAGGCTCCCAACGGTTCCGACACCCTCGTGGGAATTGAAAGGTTGCTGCTCGCCTCAAAGGATTAAATGAAGGAGGAGTCATGATTGACGGACTCAAAAAGACCGTTCTCCTGGTTCTGCTCATGGGGATTGTTGTCCTTTCCTATCACTGCGGTTCGGGCTCGCTCGAAGCGGTCCCTCCTGAGATGAAGGGGGAATGGGGAACTTCGGCACCCAAGTTCGAGGGGTTTTCCTTTGAAATATCCGACAAATCCCTTGTCTTTATAGACAAGAACGCCGAGGATCCCTTTGAAATCTACCCCATTTCGAGAATCGAGAAAGACAAAGAGGAGCCCAACCTATATATTATTCATTACAAGACAGAGGATTCCGGGGATTACAAGTTCTCCTTTTACTTTGACCCCTCAGATGGCGGGATCATCACCCTAAAGAACCAGAGAAAATACATCTGGAAAAGAATCAAGGAGTAGCCGGGGCTTACTTCT
This sequence comes from Deltaproteobacteria bacterium, assembly GCA_019308745.1. Lineage (GTDB taxonomy): Bacteria > Desulfobacterota > DSM-4660 > Desulfatiglandales > HGW-15 > JAFDHO01. The sequence goes on along the minus strand of JAFDHO010000020.1, from coordinate 3,151 downwards.
TTGCCTCGGCGATCTGTTTCAGGATCCGTTCCAGCTCCTCAAGCTCCTTCCCATAGGCCGCCCAGTTCCCTTCCCGGATGAACTCCTTGGCCCTCCTATAGTGTTCCAAGGCCGATGCGCCCAGATCTCGCGCATCATATTCTTCCGGCCTTGGGCCAGGGATGCTTGCAGGCCTTACCAGTCCCCTCTCCTCGCCCAGGACCCCTCTAATGGCCCTGTCAAGGGTCTCTTCCATGAGGACCCGATTCCCCAGGGCCACGATCACCCTTTTCAACTCGGGAAGCGAGGCCGCCCTCGACCGGTCAATGCCCCTACGGGCAGGGGTACTGCTTTTCCTCCCCTTTCCAAAGGGCCCCGTTCGAGTCGTCCCGGCCGCCGGCTCAACCTTCTCTTCCTGCTTAGCCTCCAGGTAGACCGGTTCCACGTAAATGAAAGAATCGCTTATGGGAATGGCGAGGAGGTTCCCCCTGATCACCCTGGACCCCCTCTGATCCCAGAGGCTGAGCTCTCGGGAAATCTCGGTCTGCTGGTCCACCCTGGCCTCTATCTGCATGGGCCCGTAGATGAGCTTTTCCTTGGGCAGTTTGTAGACGATGAGTTTGCCGTATTCGGGCAAATCACTCCTGGCCGCGAGCCAGCCGATCATATTATCCTTTGTGGAAGGACTGAAGGGGAGCATGAGGAGGAACTCCTCTTTTGGCTGGTCGGGGAGTTTTATGATGATATAGTAAGGCTCCATCTCTTGCCGGCGATCACCATAGAGCTCATCGGGGATCTGCCACAGGTCCTCCTGGTTGTAAAACACCTGGGGGTCCTCCATGTGATAGGTCCTGTACGTGTCCGCCTGGATGGAGAACAGGTCCCTGGGGTACCTGACGTGCGCTTTCAGTCCGTCCGGCATCTCCTCAAAAGGCTTGAAGAGGGCCGGGAAGATGTCCATGTAGGCCCGTATCAGGGGATCGGTGTCATCGACCACATAGAACGAAGCCGTGCCGTTGTAAGCGTCGATAATGACCTTCACCGAATTCCTTATGTAGTTGACGACCTTTCCCTTGAATCGTTTTTTGGCCCTCTTGGAATAGGGATACATATCCGAAGTCGTGTAGGCGTCCTGAATCCAGTAGATCTTCCCATCGGAAATGACGGGATAGGGATCGCCGTCATAGTCCAGGGTCGGGGCGATGAGCTTCACCCTCGTGTCGATCCTGCGATTGAACATCATCCGGCTCTCGGGAGTGATGTAGCTCGTAAACAGGATCTGGGGATCCATGAACTCCACCGCAAACAGCAGCCTCCTGAAAAACGACCGGATGGTTACCCCTCCCTTCCCCTCGTAGGTGGTGTAAACATTCTCATCTCCCTTGGGGTAGTCAAACTCCTTGGCCTTGGTCTTCACGAGGACATACTGTTCCGTTCTTTCGCCGTAGTAGATCTCCGGCCTCTCGATCTCCAGATCGACTTCACTTATGGGAGGAAGATCCCTTACGATCAATCTTGGTAACCCTTCCTTGGTCACCTCATTGACCGGGCTCATGGCCAAGCCGTATCCGTGGGTATAAGTGAGGTGTCTGTTGACCCATGTCTTTGCCTGCGGGGGCAACTGATTCACAATAAGCTCCCTTGCAGCCAGCATGACCTGTCTGTAGCGGCCGTTGAGCCTGTACCTGTCCACGTCCACGTTGTTGAAATCATAATAGAGCCGTATGGACTGGATCTGCCTATAGGTCTGCAAAAGGGGTCTTTCGTCCCAGACCCTGATGTTCTCTATGGTCACGTCCTGGCCAACCAGGTCTTCCGCACTGAGGGTGTCCTTGACTGGAAAATCCACCGTAACCACCTTGTCCAGACCATAGGCCTTCCTGGTATATTCAATGTTGTAGGCAATATAAGGGCTTTCCTTTGCCATCTCATTGGGCTTCACGATAAACTTCTGAATCATGAGGGGGAGGAGGTTTGATAGGACGATGATCCCTCCAAGCCAGATGGCCCCGCTCAACCAGAGCCGTTTCCATCTGAACCTGACGGCATTCATAAAGAGGACCACGGCAAAGCCGAGGCAAAAGAAGACAAGAACCCTGTATGCGGGCAACTTCACCTTGACATCCGTATAGCTGGCTCCAAAGGCAGGTCCCTGGGTCGAGTACAAAATGCCATAGGCCTTCAGGTAATATCCCCACGCCATGAGGACAACAAGTATCCCGGCGAGAAACAGGAGGTGTTTCTTTGCGCTGCTCGAAATGGAGACCTTTGGGAATGACGGCGGTCTCCCCTCTGCCTGCACCAGCTCATCAATGACCTGCATGGCCCCGTCTTTCAGATACCATACAATGGTCAGCAGCCCGGCAAAGAGGAACAACAGCATCAAGCCGTTCCTTATAAAGACATAGAATGGCAGGGAAAACACATAAAATCCAATATCTTTATTAAAGATGGGGTCTGTCTCGCCGAAGGGTTTCTGGTGCAGATACCTGAGGACCATGTCCCACTGGGCCGAGCCCTTTGAGGCGATATAGAAGCTGGCAATGAGGACAAATGCCATTAGAAAGATGTTGAGGGTGTTACTTGATATGCCAATCTGGGAAAAATAACCCTGCTCACCCTTTGCCCCCTGTTCGGGGCTGTAAGGGGGGCTATTACGATGTGCCACGTACACATTCAGGGCCAAAATGAGGATGAGCAAGAGCCAAATGATGACGCCGAAGCTGAACTTGGTCAGGAGGATGGTCCAAAAGACCGGCTCAAAGTTTAGGTTCTTAAACCAGAGCCACTCAGGGTAGACGGATATTACCGTGCCAATGACAACGATGAGAAGTAGGCCCAGTGCTCCAAGGATTATCTTATTTCTCATTTTCTTATCTCCAGGGTCCGACCGAGGCCGGATTTGTAAGAGGTTCCTATTCCGTGAATAGGCGGAATTGATCAAGCTTGAAATCTTAAGGCCTTCGGAAATATATTGCAATGTATTTTTTGTCAAGCTTGCGCTTTTCGAAGACAGTGGCATTGGTGTCCGGTTAGGATTTTGCAAAAGCAGACACGCGCCAAAGGCTTGATCAAGAACATGAGGCCCGTGGCCCCTGGAAGGTCTTTTCCAGAGGCTCAATATTCGTCCTGAGCCTTTTTACGCCCCCATGAGCCTCATAGTCATCGCCTC
>JAFDHO010000401.1 GCA_019308745.1 Deltaproteobacteria bacterium | reverse complement strand
GCAGGATTCCTGTGGTGCTGAAGACAATCATCAGAGAACCGGGGTTCCCGCAAATGATGGGGCTGCTATTTGCCGCATAGCAAGGTTCATGCCAACCGTCATTTTCGGCCATAGTTTAAAAAATAAGGCGGATCTATTTTGAAGCAGGATATTGCGCATAATAATTATCAAGCGGATGCCGCAATCGAAGTGAAGGACCTGGCCAAGCATTATGGGGATGTTCGAGCCATTGACGGCATATCCTTTGAAATAGACAAGGGAGAATTCTTCGGGTTCCTTGGCCCCAATGGAGCGGGCAAGACAACCACTGTCCGGGTGCTCACCGGTATCATTGGCCCCGATGGGGGCAGCGCCAGAGTCATGGGGCACGAGGCGGGCAGCCTGGAAGCCAAACAGGTTATGGGCGTCGTCCCCGAGATGGCCAATGCCTACCTGGATCTCACGGCCTGGGAGAATCTCATGCTAATGGGGGAACTTTATGGGGTATCATCCGGTGAAAGGCAGGAAAGGGCCTCAGGCCTTCTGCGCCAACTGGAGCTTTTCCCGCGCAAAGACGGCCTTGTAAGGACCTATTCAAAAGGGATGAAGCAGCGACTTATTCTTTGCATGGCTCTTATCAGCGATCCCCGGGTGCTGTTCCTGGATGAGCCGACTTCAGGACTCGATGTGCAGAGCACAAGACTTATCAGGCGCATGTTACAGGAACTGAACAGGAACGGGAAGACCATCTTTCTCACCACCCACGACATGGACGAGGCAAATGATTTGTGCCAAAGGGTTGCGATTATCCGGAAGGGAAAGGTTGTTGCCATTGATTCTCCGGAAAAAATCCGGCTGGCCACGAGCAACCTCCACTCTGTGCTGGTGTGCCTCGATGGCTGTATCCCGGATGAAGAGCTCGAAAGGTTGCCGGGAGTCAATGGGCTCAAGAATCATGGGGACAAATATCAGCTCTATACGGATGACCCAGGCAATCTCGTGGTTAATCTTGTTAATCACTGTTCAGGTCGTAATGTGCAAATAATATCGCTCAGCACGCTGGCTCCTTCACTCGAAGATGCCTTTTTGGCGCTTACAGGCGGGGAGTCCCAATGAGAAAAGGCTTCGATCTCGTCCTCGGACAGTTAAGGAATATCTGGGTCATCGCCCGAAAGGATTTGCGAATCTATTACTCAAAGGGCCCCGTGGTGATTTTCGGGATCCTGTTCCCTGCCTTTCTCTTCCTCTCCTTCATAATAGGCCGCAACCTGACAGTAGATTACGTGCTGCCGGGGCTTCTGGGGATGATCCTCTTTTTCACAGCTACGGCCATATCGCCGGCAGTCGTGCCCTGGGAGGCACAGGCGAGGACCCTTGAAAGGCTCATGTCGTGCCCGGTGAAGATCCATACCATCATATTTGGAGATCTTCTGGCTTCTTTTATCTTCGGTATTGTCATTTCAATAATTCCGATTCTAATCGGTTTGGTTCTCGGGGTGAGTATTTTCCGGCCCTTTGTCCTCTCCGTGGCTATTATACTTGCCGGATTGAGCTTCTCTGCCCTGGGACTCCTGTTCTCCGCAGCCCCGACTACTTTGCCCAGCACGACCATGATGCTCTCTTCTTTGATCAAGTTCCCGGTGGTGTTTATCAGCGGTGTCTTTATCCCCCTCGGTGAGCTTCCTGCCTGGGGCCGGGCCGTGGCATATATTTCACCACTTACCTATTTCACGGATATCACCCGCCACTCCATACAAAACCATGGACACCTCCCGGTAGCCCTTGACATGATCGCCCTTGTGGCCTTTATCGTCATTTTCCTCATCCTGGATGGAAAGCTCCACTCGAAGACCATGCCAAAAAGGGTGTAGGTCCAGTGCCTACCAGGCTTCAAAACCAATTCATTTGGCTGAATCAGGGCGGACGCGGCGTATTTAGCCTTACTTTGACAGGAGTTTCAGAGATAAAATGGCTCAGGCCTCTCAATAGCGCCATGGGCGCGGTATTAGCGGTTCAAGGTCTGTAAGACCCCATTGTCATCAACGTAGTAACCCAGCGCTCT
>JAFDHO010000138.1 GCA_019308745.1 Deltaproteobacteria bacterium | reverse complement strand
CAACCTGACCGGCGGCAACAACGTCATCAACGCCGCCCTGGAACTGGCCGCCATACTCTCAGGCGACGTGGCCCGGATTTACTACGTCCAGGCCGAGAACCCCGAGGCCGAAAAATGCGTGCGCTACACCGCCGAGAACGGCTATTGGGTGGAGTTGCCGGTGATGCCGCTGGCATTGGGCCGACTGAGCCAGGCCATCATTAATCTGCTGGCAAATCAGGGTGCGCTCGACCTGAAGAACCTGTACAGCCTCCTGAAGAACGACTACTGGGACCTGAGCCGGGGGCTCACATCAGAGGAGGTACTGCGGGAGGAATACCTCTCTCCGATCTGGAAACAGGGCCTCATTGCTGAAACCCCCGATGGCTATGTCGTCGGCCCCCAGTGGGAGGTGATCCAGCCTTATCAGGAGGTTCTGAAAAAGGCTCTCGAAAACCCTGTGCCTATCGAGCAATTGGCAAAACAGCAACCTTGGCTCGAGAAAGAAAAGCTTCCTCTGACCTAAACAAGAGGGAACACATTGTCATCACCTATTCTAGCGAAGATCTTTACCGGAGGTAGATGTCTATGATTATTCTCAACTTCTCCCACCCCCTCACCCCAGACCAGCTACAGCAGGTGGAAACCCTCACCGGCCAGGAGGTGGAGCAGGTGATCGAAATCAATAGCCACATACACCCCCAGGGGGATATTTTACCTCAGGTGGTCAGGATGGCCGATGAGTGTGCTCTTTCACCTGCTGAGTGGCAGACTCTTCCCCTGTTGGTGAATCCACCGTCACTGAACTTTGTGGCCGTGGCCCTATTGGCGGAACTTCATGGGAGGTGTGGATACTTTCCTGCCCATTTGCGATTGAGGCCGGTGTCGGGCGCCATGCCACCTCGGTATGAAGTGGCAGAAATATTGGATTTGCAGGCGTTGCGCGAGGCTGCGCGGCAAAACAGGTGGCGACCATGACGCTGAAGAGAGAGGGGCTGGACCAGTGTAATCAATCATGAAAGGAAAATGTAATGAACCGTTCTCGTGACTGGTGGATTCAGGCCCAGGCGGATTTGCGCCATGCCCAAAACGCCCTGGAAGATGGCGATTACGACTGGGCCTGCTTTGCTGCCCACCAGGCGGCGGAAAAGGCCTTGAAGGCCATTTTTGAACAACGCCAGCAAAAGGTGTGGGGCCACTCCGTGACCCGTATGTTGCAGGTATTGCAGGAAGAGGGTGTTACTGTTGGCGATGACCTTTTGGATGCCGCCAGGACCCTGGATAAACATTACATCCCCACCCGCTATCCTAACGGTCTTGAACAGGGCGCACCCACCGAGTTCTACACCAGAAAGGAAGCCGAGGATGCCATCAGCTATTCGCAAAAAATCCTACGGTTCAGTGACCATCTACTCGGTGGATAAGGAGCTGGTCACCCAGGCACTAAACGGGTTTGTGGCCGCCTGCCGGCAGCGGCCGGAAGTATTGGCCGTGGTACTTTTTGGCTCCTTTGCGGGGAATTGGTTTGGAGGACAGCCCGTTACCATTCCTGCACCGCCTCCCGTTATATCAACCGGCAAGTTTTCCGTTGGATGTTGATGTCTTTCCATATACCTGGAAGGAAGTCCAAGCCGGACAAGCAGTTGCCAGAGAGGCACTGAGCACCGGGCAGCCGATGAGTCTAGCCTTTTCCGGCCCGGCTTTTCTGAGGCTCATTAGTTCATTGACCCAAAGGAGGTGATGAAATGCCGTCTTTTACCGGTCATCCCCTGGTGGATGTGGGCCTTGCCACGATTACGGCCTTTGCTGGCAAGACGAGACCCGAGGATCTGAGCGAACAAGACTATGACGCCATAGCAGACTACATGGCCCAGAACTACGTGGTAAATCCACTGAAGTCGTTTCTGACCGTGGCTTTTCCCAACAGCGGGTTTACTCAGCCAGCCTTTGAGAAGACTCCTGAAAGGCGGGAAGCCTATGCTGAGCGGGTTTTGAGGGGCTACAGAAGAAGGACTCCTGCTCTTTCCGGCGAGCGGTGCGTATTCACAGGACTCCCACCGATAGGCTTGGCACTCGATGACAAGAATAAACTGCCGCCCGGAAGGGCCTTCAGGCAACACATTCCCATGGTTACAGGGGAAGACGTCATCAATTTTCACCCTTACGGCGATGCAGGTATCCCGGTCTCAGGGATAGCCCTCCTGGCGATCCAGGCATTCCCGCTTGGCTGCTCCAAGGTGGCAGGGAAACTGCTGGCAGTGCACAGTGATGACGAAGACCTGATGGTATGTTTCGCCAAACGGTTTCTTCAAGCCAACCGCAAGCACATTCTTGCAGCCCAGGCAGCGGAGTTGAAAAAACTTCCAGAACCCACTCATAGGGTAGGGACCTTGCTAGTGGGAAGCCTCTTGGAAATCGAAGACGAACGCCTTGCCACCGGCCGTGACCCTGAAATCCCGGCCTCTGTCACAGCATATCATCTGAGCAACAGCGGCCAGGGTGTGGATCTCTCTATCTATCACCTACCCCTGGAGGTGGGAGGCTTTCTACGGCTGGCTTTGACTCCTCGATATCGGCAGCAATGGGATAAGATCAGGCAGCGAGGGTGGGAAATAGTGGCAGCCCGCAAGAAGGCGAAGAAGGGATCGGCGGAGCCTGAACCGCCCAGCTATAACACGCTGTATGAAGATCTGCTCCGGTTGCCAGACAATACTTCTGTATTTATCCGCACCTATTTCTTGAGAACACCGCAGCGAACACGAAGACCGGGTGATCCACGAGCCGAATACTCCATCCGGGGTGAGACGGACTTGATATCGTGGCCCCTGACAGAACAATTCCTAAGAAAGGTGGTGCTTATGGATCAGGTTAGAATCAATCATATCAGGACGTTGGGGGATAGGCTTGCCCATTATGTAAAGGAGGAGAACGATCGGCGTTTCTTCCACACCTTTTTGACCACGAACCGGTATACGGATCTACGGCTGGCCCTTATTAAAGCAGGGCATGCAAGAGTCCGTAAGGGCCAGGCGCCGCTTATCACTTTTGATCAATTTATAGCCGTATTCGAACAAGGCGAAAACTTGCCGCAACAGGATTGGAGGTTTGCCCGCGACCTTGTGCTCATTCGTATGATCGAACAATTATACCAGAGCGGCTGGGTCAAGGAGCATGCAGATGAACTGGGAGAGGTTGAAGATAGCGCTGAAGCTATCAATAGCTAGATGAAGGCATAAAACTATTTGCAGAGGAGGTTAGGGTAATGGCTTTTGTTACTGGAATGTTTCTTATTGATGCACCTGCTTCGGCTTTGAACAACCTGGGGCAGATACCAGGTTCCCGAACGGACAATACGGTAGGAGTAAAGATAATTCCCACAAGGGAGGGAGGGTACCCTTACGTTTCAGCCCAGGCGTTCCGTTACTGGCTGCGCAAGACACTGGAACACGGAGAGTGGGGATGGGTGGCCGCACCGGTCTACAGAGAAGCGAAAGTGGCTTACACGGACGCCAACCCATTGAAGTACTGGGACGACGACCTGTTTGGTTACATGCGAGCGCCGTCCAAACGTGAATCAGCAAGGGCGGCAAGGGAGGCGGATGAGTCTCGTGCTGGCGAGACCCCCACCAAGGAAACGGTGACCCGGATCTCTCCCTTCAGGGTGAGTACCCTGGTATCATTGGCTCCCACCGGAGTGGTAGATGACTTCGGGGTCATGAGCCGCCAAGAGGGAGACCCTGTGCCCCATGAGCATCAGTTCTACAGGACAACCCTTAAGGGGCTCTTTTCTCTGGACCTTCATGCCGTGGGTACCTTCACCTACAGGCAGAAGACCGGGTATCTTAACCTCGATGAGGAAAGAGAAAAGGAGGCAAAAGAGAAGGAGCTTGAGCACCTGGTGGAGGAAAAGGCATTCAGGGTTCCTTTGAGCGAGAGAATCAGCCGCATAACTGCACTCTTCGAGGGGCTGGCGCATCTGGATGGCGGAGCCAAGCAAACAATTCACTACACTGACGTGAGCCCTAGGCTGGTGATCATGGCCGTCACTAAAGGGGGCAACCACGTGTTCGGGCATGTAGTGGACGCGGATGTGCGACACCGTCCAGTAATGAAGATAGAGGCCCTTCGCGAATCGCTGGACGTGTTTGCCGATGACATCCTCTCTCAGGTGTACGTAGGCTGGACCAAGGGGTATCTGGATGGGGAGCGAGCCCGTTTTACAGAGGCACTGTCCGAAGGAGGTATACTTGCGGATTTCAAGGAGCGCATAAAGGTCTCACATCCACGACAGGCCTTTCAGGCGATTGCGGCTACGTTTCAGAATGAACAGAACAGTGGGTGGTTTTCTTAATAGAAAGGCCAGCTTCTCTTACAGGGAGACTTAGACGAACAGGAGTAAGGCATGGAGGTTTTGAAGATTGTGGCGGAAGGGGTAACCACCTCTTTCCGGTATCCTCACTTCATGCAAGGTATTCAGCCCACGTTCAGAATGCCCCCTCCCGCAACCATATATGGGCATGTTTGCAGCGCCTTAGGGGAATGGTTCGATCCGACAGGTATTATGTTTGGCGTCCAATTCTACTATAAGGGCGTGTTCGAGGACATGGAGCATGTGCACATTGTAAGCCCGTCCACCGGGCGATTGCCAGGAACCAAGGTGCTGAAGGCGTTGGAAGGGAAGGTCAATCCGTTTCGGAGGGAGATACTGGCGCATCCCAGTCTGACCTTGTACATCAGCCGGCCTCAATGGCTTGATGCCTTCCGCCACCCAAGGTATGCGGTGGTGTTAGGCCGCTCTCAGGATCTGTTTACTTACCAGAAGGTTGAAGTGGTTTCCCTGGAGCCGAGAGAAAGTGCCTATTTCGAAGCTACACTTGCTCCGTATGGGTTAGCAAAGCGTACGGGCGCAGGCAGGGTTGTTACCATGCCCCGTTTCGTGGACTACCTGCGAGGCAGGGAGCCTTTTTTCGGACGATACGTAATACTGGAAAGACGGGTGCACACGCGCGATTTCCTGCTTTTTTCAGAGGATCCGGAGCCTCGGTACTGGACGGACCCTACGGGTCCTGTTGTCGATGGGGATGCTCAAGGGGTGATCTTGCACACTTGGGTTGGAGAAGATGACAGTGTCTTTCGATTGGCATGAGACCCTTGCGGAGATCTGGGCCAAGAGCCCTGTACTGGGGAGCGATAAAGGCGAGAGCCTTCGGGAACACACTTATAATTTAATGGTGCGTCTGGATGGTTTGGCGAGGCTAAGGCCCAAGCTCCAGGAGGAGTTCAACTTGCCGAGGCTTTGGCTCATACTCCAGCGCGCAGCCTGGCTTCACGACTGGGGTAAGGCAGCCCCTTCTTTCCAACTCATGCTGAGAGGCGGTCCGACCTGGCACCACCGCCACGAGGTACTGTCTCTTCTCTGGGTCGATTGGTGCTGTCATGACCTGGAGTCAACAGAGGCCACCTGGGTTGCCTCGATCGTCGTATCGCACCACAAGGAAGCTCGTGATATCTTCGAGTTGTATCCCTTTGGTCTTGCAGAGGAAGATGATCCTGTCGGAGACCTGGTATCCGAAGTTGACGTTGACACCTGTAGAATCTTGTGGGAATGGCAACGACAGCAGGCGATGACTAGCTGGACACCTAATCAGCCGGAGGGCGAAGTACCCGGTGCACCGCTCCCTCCCCCATGGGAGGAGGCCGTGGCTCGTGTAAGAAGAGAAGGGGTGGAGAGAATCAGGTTCTGGCTGGATCGATTTCGTCGTTTGGTTGCCGGGTTTGAATCAGGAAATGAATCACTTTCTCCAACTCTGGGGTTCCTTCTGCGGGGATTCATGCTCCAGGCAGATTACACGGCCTCAGCTCATGTCGCTCAAGGAGAAAGGCCTCGCCTTGAAGATGGACGCATTCTGAAAGCGTTCTCCTTGAATCAGGCTTCTCTCTATGAACACCAGGCTGCTGCAGCCAGAACCGAGGGAAACACCATTCTTATTGCTCCAACAGGTAGTGGGAAGACCGAGGCGGCGCTCCTTTGGGCCTCATGTCAGAACCGATGTCAGACGGGCATACCTCGTCTCTTTTACACCCTGCCCTATCAGGCCAGCATGAATGCGATGTTTGACCGCCTCAACGGTGCATTTTCAGGCAAGGTTGGTCTCGTCCACAGCAGGTCCCTCGCGGCATTGTATCAACGTTTCATGGATCAGAAATATTCAGTCAAGGAAGCCGGTCGACAAGCGCAATGGATGAAGGCCTTGGCAAGGCTCCACGTCCAGCCGATGGTTATTTTCAGCCCCTATCAGATGCTCAAGATTGTATACCGCCTGAAGGGCTACGAGGCCATGCTTGCCGACTATGCCCAGGGGGTCTTCGTGTTCGATGAAATCCACGCTTACGAACCGAGGCGCCTTGCCATGATCCTGGAGACCGTGAAGTATTTACGGGAGGAATGGGGTGCTCGTTTTCTGGTGATGTCGGCAACCCTTCCAGCACCTATAAGAAATCGGGTAAAACAGGCCCTTGAAAACCCGGATGTGATAACCGCCGCTCTACCCTTATATAAGGCGTTCTCTAGGCACCAGGTGAGTGTTGTCCCTGGCGACCTCTTGGAGGCAGCTAATCTGGAAAGGGCTGTTCGAGACTGGCATGGGGGCAAGAGTGTACTTGTGACGTGTAACACGGTGGCGAGGGCTCAGGCGGTGTATAGGGCGATTATGAAAAGTCCGCTTAAACCCCCAGGGGGAGAGCTGATCCTATTGCACAGCCGCTTCAACGCAAGGGACCGCTTCAGAAAAGAGCACTGCATTTTGTCTAATTTGGCTTTGGGGAGGGTTGGATCTGAACACAAAAGCGAACGTCCCGTAATGGTGGTGTCCACCCAGGTGATTGAAGTGAGTTTGAATGTAGATATGGACACCATTTACTCTGATCCTGCGCCGCTTGAGGCACTGATTCAGCGATTCGGCCGCGTCAACAGGAACCGCAGGATGCCCGTGGCTCCCGCATATGTGTTCGAAGAGCCGGCCGACGGGCAGGGAATTTATGACCCTGCCTTGATAAAGGAAGCGTTGCAAGTGCTCAATTGCAACAGCGACCGCCCGCTTGACGAGATGGGAGTGCAAGACTGGCTGGACGGAATCTATACTGGAAAGATCCTCGCAGACTGGGAAGCCTCCTATGAAAGTACCGCTACTGAATTCCGTACCGCCTTTTTGAAAACCCTGATTCCATTTGTGTCTGACCCTGAGCTGGAGGAAGCTTTTGACCGCTTGTTCGACGGGGTCGAGGTACTTCCCGCAGCGTTGGTGAAGGAATATCTGGAACTCAATGATCGAGATCCTATCGGAGCGACACAGCTGCTCATACCAATAAGATGGGGACAATATCACCTTTTGACCAAAAGAGGGCGGATTAGGCCATGTCAAGGTAAAATGCCCTCGGTGGTGGACGGCCATTATGATCCAGAGGTTGGATTGGACTTTACGAAAAACCAACAGGAGAACGTCTGAAGTGATACCCGTAGACACCTTGTGCCCCCTCTGGCACCTGAGATTTATCTTGGAGCCCACGGAGGTGATAAGGCTTCCCGGGATGAACAAGGGGATCACCGTGCGCGGGGCGTTTGGGCCATCGGTCAGGAACCTGGTTTGCGCGGACAGGCAGGCATCCTGTGACTCATGCCGGATCATGGGGCAGGCCATGTAATTGTCTTTCGCCTATTCTATCTTTTTGCGACTGTGCCTTTTTTTCGTTTGGGGGTGCGGGATGGGGTGACTGAACATGCGGCGGCCGCCATGGCGGAGCTGCAACAGAGACTTGGCGGGAGCACATTGCGCTGAGCGCGCGGCCCCATTGTGGTGGATGTGCTGTACATGCGAGTGAGGGTTGCAAAGGCTGATTCTTTGGGCGTCCGGGAGTGTTTTGCCTGGCTTCGCTGGCGTCAGGAGAGCCAATGAACCTGGATGAGATGTTCGAGCTTCTTGAAATCGGGGTCTCCGGTCACCACTTGTGCGTCCTCGCGCAGCGCGGTCGCGGCTAGGAAGGCATCGGCATAGGCGATGGGGTATTCGGCCTTGATCTCCGCAGCCTGGAGGACCAGATCGTTGGGGCAGGGAACTATCCTGATGGGCAACAGCCTGAACCTCTCCAGGATGTCGCGGGCGAATTGGAGGTCCTGGAGCCGTGCGCAGCGGTAGAAGACCTCGCCGAGGTTGATGATGTTCATGATGATCTGTCCCTCACCGCGCTGCGCCCCGTACAGGAGATCTTCGACGACCTGGGCCCCCTCTTCATCTTGGATCCAGGCCAGAACGGCGAAGGAATCGAGCAGTGATTTCCTCTTCACGTTCGACCTCCTGCTTTCGCTCCTTCACCAGGGCCTGGGCCATGGAGGGCTTGCCCTTGAGAATGCCTCTCAGTGCCTTGATCGGATCCTCGGGAAGGGGGGTGATGAAGGCCTTGTCGTCCACGACAGTAAGATTCACTCGCTGGCCCGGTTTTATGCCCAGCTTCTTCCTTATCTCTATGGGGATGACTATTTGGCCTTTGGAGGAAATTTTTACGATTGGCATTGCGTTTTACCTCGGCAAATCAGTTTTACTAAATAATAATTTAACTCGTAGAGTGAGGGTTTGTCAAGGACGATGTAGGGTGTACAGAGGCGGATAAGCCGTATGATCGGGAGGGGGGAACCCATCCTCCTCCTGAGGATGTAGAAGGGACCACCTTGCGGGGAGGTTCGGCTTTAGGGCCGAGAAGGAAGTTGACAGGAGAGCGGATTCCCGGCTATCTTAAAAAAAAGAAGGTAAGGAAGTATACTTGCCAAGAAGACATCCAAGAACCAGATCACGTTGCCCAAGGAGATTGTTTGGGCCTTCCCGAATGTTGAATATTTCGACGTGAGCATAGACGGTAACTCAATTTCGGAAGCCGTCATCCGTTCATGGCCATTGAAAAAAACGTTTGAGCATAGTGTTGAACGCAGAAAATGCGATCCCCCCTTACGCATGGCAACCCTATCTGCCCCCTCTGGCACCTGAGGTTCACATTGGAGCCCACGGAGGTGGTGAGGCTTCCAAGGATGAATAAGGGGATCACCCTGCGAGGGGCTTTTGGCAGCTCCCTGAGGAACCTGGTCTGTGCAGACAAAAAAGCCTCTTGTGAATCGTGTCAGATTCATGAGGCCTGCCCCTACGGTGTGGTCTTTGCCCCAAGAGTCCCAAAGGAGGCAGAGCGGCTCCGGCTCAACCGCAATATTCCAAGGCCCTTTGTACTCAAGCCTCCGCTGGACGGAAAAGACACTTACAAGCCTGGCCAACCCATTTGCTTCGATCTCATCCTGGTTGGAAACTGCCGCAACCTATTTCCTTACGTGATCGTCTCGATCAACGAGCTTGGCGGCAAAGGGATCGGTGTTGGCCGCGGTCGGTTCAAGATCGGCCAGGTCGAATGTCTGGACGGATCGGGTGTCAGCCAGATGGTAATGAAGGCTGGCGATAACCTGGTTCATAGCCCACAATTGGAAATAACCTTAAGACAGGCACCGGAACTGAGTCAGGAGCTGGTCCGGGTGAGATTCCTAACGCCCGTACTCCTGAAAGAAAGGGGCCGATGGTCGCGCCCTTCGTTCGGTGCTCTCATGAAAAGACTGAGGGATAGGATTCATGCCCTTACTTACTTTTACTGCGGAACGCCGTTACAGATGGACTTTCGTGGATTCGGCGAGAGAGCCGAGAAAGTGCGTGTGGTTCGCCAGGATCTGCATTGGGTGGAGGAGAGGCGTTACTCCAAACATCGGGACCTTACCCACAAGCTGAAAGGCTGGGTAGGTGAGGTTGTCTACCGGGGAGATCTGACGGAGTTCTGGCCTTTCTTGTGGCTCGGCCAGCACGTGCACGTGGGTAAGGCGGCGGCTTTCGGTCAGGGGTGGTATCAGATCAGCCAGGATGGACTTTAGAAGTGAGGACTTACCTCAGAATGGTAGCTGGAGGACAGGCACATTTCGTGCAGGATCTTTTATTCCTACCAGAGTAGTGAAAGGGGATGAAAGACCATGCAAACTGAGGGTAATGGGAGCAAGGTTGTTCCTATCCGCAATGGAATCGAGGTGGCGCATCCACTCCCTCCAGCTCAATACAACCTGTTTTCTGAGAAGCCGGATGTCTTGCCAGTACTAGTAGATCACGAGGGCGAGGAAGAACTTCGTGTCAGTGAAGATATTGTTTTGGCCCGGACGGCAGACGCTTCCCAGTTGGTCTTGTCTGGTTTTGGACTGTTTCTGAGCAAGAAAGGGGAGCGCCTTCTGGTGAAGAAAAGAAAGGATCTGCTCTATGAATTTCCTTTCTACCGCCTCAGCGAAGTTACTGTGGCCTCCAGAGGCATTACACTTTCCTCTGACCTCATCATGGAGCTTTGTGAACGCGGCATACAGATCAACTTTCTCCATGGTACTGGCAGACCGTATGCGAAGATTACTGCCCCGAGTCTGTCTGCCACCATCCAGGCTAGAAGGGAGCAGTTTCGAGCCCTCGATGACGAGCGGGCTATAGAATTTTCGCGAACCGTTGTGGCAGGAAAGCTGGCGAATCAGAGGAAACTGCTTCTCTATTTCGGAAAATACATGAAGGCAGCAACGCCCGAGCGTTATGAGGTGGTTGCCAAGGCTGCTGGCATTCTAAAAGGACTAGAAAAACAGGCCAAAAGAGTGAAAGGGGTCTCGATCGGTGAGGTCAGGCAGGAACTCATGGGGGTTGAAGGAAGTGCAAGCAGAGCTTACTGGGAGGGCGTGCAAGAGATCATTGCTGAAAAGGTGGCTTTTTTTGGCAGAATTCGTCGAGGTGCCACAGATGAAGTAAATTCAATGCTGAACTATGGCTACGGAATTCTCTATGCCCAGGTATGGGGGGCGGTGGTTACCGCAGGTCTCGAGCCATTTGCCGGTTTTCTCCATGTTGACCGGCCTGGTAAACCGTCTTTGGTTCTGGATCTGGTGGAAGAGTTTCGACAACCTGTAGTTGATCGGACAGTAATTACCCATGTTAACAGGGGAGAGCCAGTCCGCATGGAAGGCGGCTTGCTGAAAGCAGAGACTAGAAAGGCTATCAGTCAGAAAATCCTTGAAAGGCTGGAATCCCGGGAAACCTACAGAGGCAAGAAGTATCAGATCCGTTCCATCATCCAGATCCAGGCCAGAAATCTTGCAGCTTTCTTGCGCGGTGACCGTAAGTACAGAACTTTCGCTTTCAAATGGTGAAGTCCGAATGGGGAGGATTGTAAAAAGAGAAGAACTGATCAAGACTGGTATCGAGGCCCTGGACCTGCTGGGGAAGCCCGGAGACACTCTAACGTACGTGTTTTACGATATCCAGGTGGACAGAGTTCGTGCCAGGGTCGGCAATATTTGCAAGGACTATGGGTTGGAACGTATTCAATTCAGTGGTTTTATTGGCTATTTGTCAAAGAATAGAAGGGAAGAGTTGGCAGTAAAGCTTCGTGATACCCTTGGGGAGAGCAATGGCAAGATCTTGATTCAGCCGGTGTGTGAGAAGGATTTTCGTTTGTACCGGGAATTCATCAGTTATGAGGAAGCAGGCGCTGAAGCGGCTGACGAGTGACTCGGGCTGCGAGCCCTTTATGGCAGCTGGGATCAGGAAAGCATACAGCCATGCATTTACGGGTCAGTGACCTCAAGCAGTTCCACTATTGCCCGCGCGTGGTATTTTATCAATACGTGCTCCCCGTGGACCGTAAGGTCACTTACAAAATGGAAAAGGGAAAAGCAGCCCAGGAGCAGATTGAACGGTTGGAGGCACGAAGAAAGCTGAGAAGGTTTGGGTTGCAGGAAGGACACAGAGCCTTTAATGTCTGGCTTTCATCAAGAACGTTGGGTTTGTCTGGGAAGCTGGATCTATTGATTGAAACCGAGGAAGAGCTGTATCCGGTGGATTTCAAGTTTACGAGAGGTAGACCGTTCAAGAATCATTTGTTTCAGTTGGCTGGCTACGCCCTGATTTTGGAAGATCAAAAAAAGAAGCCTGTGAACGCAGCTTTTGTCTATCTGCTCCCGCAAGAAGATGCTGTTGTTTATGCAATGAGCCTTGAACTCAAAAACGAATGCCTTGCGACAATGAATGAGATCAGGAGGATGGTCCTCGAGGAAAAGTTTCCGGATCCACCGGCACAGAGAAATAAGTGTGAGGACTGTGAGTACCAGAATTACTGTCGGGATATCTGGTGAGAGGGAATACCTTGGCACACATGGTAATTGCCGCATCAAGACCTTTTGTGGAGCGTGGGTTGTGTCATTGTTGTGGGATTTCGCAAAACACCCCCTGGAATTGGCAGAAAATGACTTTGCGAACTTTACTCATTTTAACATCAATTTTTTCCAAATTTTTCCACCCATTTAGCTGGCTGTTGCAGTAATTGTCCCGATGAAGAGGGAACTGAAAGCGATAAGACTCTGTATCAGGTCACTTGTATCAATATGTTGCAGTAATTGTCCCGATGAAGAGGGAACTGAAAGCTCATAGAGTTGAACATCTGCAGCATCTGTGCCCGCGTTGCAGTAATTGTCCCGATGAAGAGGGAACTGAA
>JAFDHO010000137.1 GCA_019308745.1 Deltaproteobacteria bacterium | reverse complement strand
GGTTCATCCAGCATAAGCAGTTGGGGCTCTGTAGCCAGGGCCCTGGCAATCTCCAGCAGTTTTTGCTCCCCGTAAGGCAGGTTACCGGCCATTTCATCTTTCTTGTGGGCAAGGCCCGTCATCTCCAGGGAGCCGAGTGCTTCTTGCCTGATCTTTCTCTCCTCTGCCCTCGCCCCTTTCATGCCCATACCAGACCTGAGGAACTCTCCCCTCGACCTGGTGTGTCTCCCCACCATGACATTTTGAAAGAGAGGGCGGCGATCTCATGGGGCTTTAGACCATCGCAGGATTTGCCTTTGAATCTTTTTGTCCCCCTGGTTGGTTCCAGCAACCCCGAGAGCAGGTTGAAGACCGTTGTCTTGCCTGCTCCGTTGGGCCCTATTATGGCCTTTATCAGTCCCTGCTGCACGAAAAAAGACAGCTCATCAACGGCCCTCACACCCCCGAAGTTCTTGCTGAGGCCTTCTATTTCAAGCAAGGTTGCCCCTGATAAGGCCGTATCTTTCACCTATCCACTCCGAACAAGAAGCCTCTTTGATCGGTCTGCACCCAGGGATATGAGGCCTGCCAGCCCTTTCGGCATAAACATCAATATGAACAAAAGGATGAATCCGTATATGATGACATTGTAGTCTTCGAAGACCTGAAGGGTGTCGGGCAGGATAGTGAACAGGGAGGCCCCGATGACCCCCCCCCAGACCGAGACGAGACCCCCTGCCACGACCATTGTTACCAGGACCACTGAAAAGAACACATCAAAGCTCTCAGGGCTGATTACTGTCACATAATGGGCATAGAGGGTCCCTCCGAGGGCGGCCAGGGCAGCGGATAGCACAAAGACCTTTATCTTGTACCTGGCGACCGGAATCCCCATGGTCGCCGCCGCGTCTTCGCTTCGCTTCAATGCCTGAAGTCCTCTCCCCACCCTCGAGTTTGCCAGGTTGATGAGGAAGGCAATAACCAGGAGGACTATGATCCAGACAAAATAGAAATAGCGGAGATCGCTATCCAGTGAGAATGCCCCTAGATCCATCTGAGGAATCCCCACTAGTCCCGACGGCCCCCCTGTCATGGTGCCCCACTCCTTGAATACGATATTCACGATCTCCCCAAACCCGAGGGTAGCCATGGCCAGGTAGTGCCCCCTCAGTTTCAGGGCAGGTATTCCCAGGATAAATGCGATAAGACAGGCCAAAAGCACTGCCACAATCGATGTGAGGAAGGGGTTCATGCCGGTCTTTACCGATAGGACCGCGGTCGTGTATGCACCTATCCCATAGAAGGCTGCCTGGCACAGGGAAAGCTGACCTGCAAAACCGATCAGCATAGTCAGACCCAGGGCCACCAGGACGTGGATCCCTACAAATATCATCAGGGTGAGAAGATATGCATCCCTCAGGACAAACGGGAAAAGAAAAAGCCCAGCAGCCAGGGATATCAATAACGACAGGTTTGCCCTATTCATTTACTCCACTTCGTACTTTCCAAGCAACCCCCCCGGCCTCACAAAGAGGACCAGGAGCAGGATCAAGAAGGCAAAGGCATCTTTATAACCGGACGAGATAAAGCCCGCGGCAAAGGCCTCAGCAATTCCTATGGTAAGGCCAGCCACAACAGCCCCCAAAGAGTTGCCCACGCCACCCACGATCGCCGAAGAAAAACCCTTTATCCCCAACATAGCTCCCCTGTCATACTCCATCAGGGTTATGGGGGTGATCAAGGTGCCCGCAATGGCCCCTATGGCAGCGCTCATTGCGAAGCTGAGGGTTATCATCGCCTTTACGTTGATACCCATACAGCTCGCCGCCTCGCGGTTGATGGCACAGGCCCTGAGGGCCTTGCCGTGCATGGTAAACCTGTAGAAATAGGTCAGCAGGAGGACAACGACCAGGGTGATGCCAATCACCCACAATATCTGCGGAATTATGACTGCACCGCCGATCCTGATGGGGTTTGCACCTGAGAAGGGTTCGAGGGGATAGGAGTCCTTGCCCCAACTTATCATGGCGAATCCCTTCAGAAGTATTGATACGGCAATGGTGATCAGGATCATGGTGACAAGGGGGGGCTTTTTCAGGGGACTTATGGTCAACCTCTCAAAGAGGATACCAACCACGGTAACCAATCCCACGGCCAGGACGAAGGAAAGGGGCATGCTGATTCCGAAGCTCTCGTGAAACATTATCATTGACATGCCGCCAAGCATCACGAACTCGCCCTGGGCAAAGTTCAAGACATCAGTAGCGTTGTATATGATGTTGAACCCGATGGCTACGAGCGCGTATATGCTTCCAACAGTTATGCCCGTGATAAGCAACTGCAAGCACTGATCAAAAAGCGTCAAAGCGAGTGTTCCCCTCTACCTTGGCCTCATCTCCCGTCGCGAGTCATCACTGACGGGTCTTGGCCTGTATCCTCCGGTTTAGCCTGCCTTCCGTAGCCCAGGAGCTGGTCCATACGAACTATGAGGCGAGTCAGGATATTCCGCTCTGCAAATGCCCTCACCAGCCTGTGAAGGATATTGTTCGGCTTGTTCCAGGGGCACACCCGGATACAAACCGTGCAGTGGGTCCCGTTCTTCACCCACCAGTCAAAACACCTCATGGCCCTGATGGGCCACTTCAGCATCCCTGGGGAGTTGGAGCTGTCCCAGGCCTCATCCGTTCTCTCCTCCAACATGAGGGCCCGACTCGGGCAGTACTTGGCGCAGAGCTTGCACGTTTCACAGAATTTCTGCACCCCCATATCCACCGGTGGGTCTGGTACCAGGGGGAGGTCTGTCAACACCTTGCTGATCCGGACCCGCGGACCGAACTCCCTGGTTATCAATTGCCCGTGCCGTCCCATTTCACCCAGTCCGGCATCCACGGCCATAGGGATACTCAGGCCAATCTCGTTGACCGCCGGGATGGCCCTGTAACCGAGTTCTGAAATGAAAGTCGCCAGGGAGGCCGCACTCCATGCGCACTTGGAATAACCGATATCGGTTTCAGGCTCCACATTCGGCGTATTCCTGACCACCTGGTAGTCCATTTCATGGGCCATCACAATGACCATGTTATACTCCCCGGGGACCTCTATGGGGTCACCTTCCTCTGCAGCCTCCGTGTATGTGACATTGTGGAGCCCCCAGTTGGTATATATCCACAGGGGATTCAGCCTTGCAATGCCCACAAGATCGGCCCCGATCCACCGGGCAACGCTCTTAATTATCCTTGTCATAGCAGCGGGATCAGGGGATTTGAGCCTGTACCTGTCGTTATATATGGGCGCCGCTTCCCGGGCCAGCTTGCTCTTCCGCAGTACATAATCCGTTGTCCTCCCGGCAACCCACGTGGCATGTTCAAGGATCGTCTTGCCGGGGACAAGTCTTTCGATGTTGGCTATGCTCCTTTCGTGCATGAGGGTATACTTGTCCCCTTCAACCGCTCCCCTGCTGAATCCGGTATTGCGTTCGTCAAACCTCTTCAGTCCCCTGGTGATGTATCTCTTATAGGTCGGTTCCGTGACGTATCGCATGGGTCATCAAGTCCTGCATCAAAGACGACTCTCTCGCCTCTTGACAATGAAGCGAGAGAGTCCCTCCGTCAAAAGGAAGAAGGTTGCTCTATTATTGGAGCAACTTCCAGTCGCCATTTACGACCTGCACCATGACAAAGTAGTCTTTCGTAAGTCCGTTGTGATTAGATGGCGAATAGCTGTATTTTCCCACCACACCGAGCCAGTCTTTCAAGTTCTCCACGTAATCTCTGATGTTTGCTCGGTCCGTTCCGACCGCCTTCAGAGCAGACATGACAATGCGCAACGCATCATGTGCATTTCCGCCGAACTTGCTGACGTCCTCTTTGAATTTGGCCTCATAGGTGTCACGATACTTCTTCAGGATACGCTTCTGGGGATCTGAATCAGGAATCTGATCCAGGACGATCAGCTTTGGTGCCGGGAAAATGATCCCTTCCCCGGCCCTGCCAGTCATCTGCAAAAACTGCTTTGACGCGGCCCCATGACTCTGGTAGAGGGGAATTTTCATGGCAAGCTGTTTCCAGTTCTTTGTTACAACGGCTTGAGTCGGCCCGACCGTCCAGCAAACGACCCCCTCGGCCTCTGTCCTCTGAATACTTGTAAGCTGTGCCGTCATATCCGAATCCTTGGCCCCGAACTTCTCATCCGCCTTGACCTCGATCCCGTACCTGGGCGCGACCGCCAGGAGTTGCTCTCGGCCACTGTCACCAAACCCGTTTGACACGGTTATGATTCCGACCTTTCCTATTCCCACACTTTTCATGTAGGCATAGATTCGGGAGACCGCGTTCGTATCTGTCTGCACGGTGTTGAATACCCATTTCTTGGGAGGCTCCACGATCTTCCTGCTGGCACCGAGTGCTATGTGAGGGATTTTGGCCTTCTGGGTTATGGGGATGACCGCAAGTGCGGACCCGCTCGACATGGGTCCTACGATCGCACAAACCTTGTCTCTCTTGATAAGTTTTTGGGCAAGGGTTACGGCGCGGGTCGGCTTCCCCTCTGTGTCATAGATAGTGACCTTGAGTGGGTGCCCGTTTATGCCGCCGGCCCGGTTGACCTCCTCTTCTATCATCTCAAGGGTGTTCTTCGCAGGCTGCCCCAAAAAAGACAGGCCGCCCGTCACCTCCAGGATTGCCCCGACTCTGTACGGTTCTTTCTCCGCCAAGGATGTGGAGATGGTTAGGGCAAAAACACACACGAAAACAAATCCGATGCTCAACAAATGTCTCTTTTTCATAGGCCTCCTCCTTCTTGGTTGTTGGGGTTTAAATGGTTGAGGGACCAAACGATCGTTCATAAAGTCTGTGGTTTGAGTATGATGGAGAACATCTTTCTCCTATGCCCTTCCTCGTCACCTTTTGTGTTTGGATTCCAAAAGAAGGCCCGATCAACATGGCCCTGTAATGGGGTGAATGAGTTGGTTTTCTAACAGATTTACCTCTATAGAAAACAAAGGGGATTGTCAACCCGTATTTTCACAATCCCAAAATTTCTATTGATTTTTTGAAATCATTTATGAAAATATGAACTCTGCAAGCCAGGATTGAAGGGGTTTCCATGATTGCCATCGGCAGCAAAATAAAGGAGCATCGCCTGAGACAAGAACTGACCCTCAAAGACCTCTCCCGAAAGTCAGGGGTATCGGTCGGGCTCTTGAGCCAGATCGAACGGGGGGTTTCCTCCTCCTCCATCAACAACATTCAAAAGATCGTAAAGGCCCTGGGCATAGGATTTACCACCCTGTTTGAAGAGGATGGTCCGGACAATGGGACTAGCCACGCCCACGCTGATCATCTCAAGCCGAATTCCGTGTCTGTGGTAAGGCGCGACAAACGGAATAAGCTTCTGATGCCCTTCGGAGGATTTATGGAACTCCTGGCCCCGGTCTACAATCACCGGATGGAATTCATCTTTTTTCGCTACCCGGTTGGTGCCAGAGTCAAAGAGCCCTTTTTCCATGAAGGAGAAGAATGCGGCATGGTACTGAAGGGCAGATTCAAGGCCATAATCGGAGGCCGGGAGTTTATCCTTGAGGAAGGGGACAGCATATATTTCGACAGCACCATACCCCACAGGTGGGAGAACATTGGCGATACGGAAGTGGAATTCATCTCAGCCCTCTCACCCCCGTCCCTTTAAGCAGAAGAACACGCAGAGGTAGTCGCCGTGCACTTTTGACTAGAAGCCAAGCTGCTCCCTGATCTTGAGGGCAGCGTCTTCGACCTTGGAAATCACCTTCTCAGCATCAACCGTCTTAAATTCACCATCCTTGTAAAGTATCCGTCCATTTACCATGGTCATGGCCACGTCCCTGCCACCTGAGCCTGCATATACCAACGTATCAAGCGGATCATACATGGGAGTCAAAAAAAGGTTCCCTTCGACCTGGACAATGGTAATATCCGCCAAATATCCTGGCTGAATTTTCCCGAGGTTTTCAATCCCCAAAATCTTTGCTCCTGATTCGGTGGCCATCCTGAAGGCATCCACGTGACTCATGATATCCGGATCTAAGAAATGGATTTTCTGAAGAAGAACAGCCTGTCTCATCTCCCTGATCATATCCAGGGAATCATTCTGGGGGGCGCCATCCGTCCCAATGCCACAGATTGTGCCCTGTTCCCTGAGACGTACCAGAGGGATAACGCCGAGAGCGCATATCTGGTTACAACTTGGGCAATGGCTGATTTTGGCACCAGTGTCTTGAAGGATTCTATCCTCGCCGTGACCAATAACAATGCAATGGGCAAGAGAGGTCTTTTCATCCAGAATTCCTATCCGCTCCCCAAAGGCGACACTTCCTGCCAAACCCCTTTGTTTTCTTATATTTTCTGCCTCCCATATGTTCCCGGCAAGATGTGTATGAAAATGGGTTCCATAGGCCTTAGCGAGCTTTTTGAGCTCGGTCAGCAGGGGACCAGTGCATCCGCCAGTAGTCTTTCCCTCAATACCAGAAGGGCCGACCCATGCCTGGATCAATTCATCTTTCTCTGCCTGCCACTTTTCAAGATAATCTTGCGTCTCTTTAATCTCCCTTTCAAGACCACCCACATGCCCTCGATCCAGGTCCGAGAAATCTTCCGCACCCTTAGCCACCGCCCCCCTGATACCAAAATCACTTAGACCTCTTGCAATGGTGATAACATGATATTTGCCAAAATTGACGCTGTGCTCCAAGAGGGACGTGGAGCCGCTTGCAACCAACTCCATGGCTGTAAGCTGGGCAAGGCAGTAATACAATTCATCCCTTTCCTCCATAGCTTCCATGGCCGCCCCAATGGGTAGAATTATGTTATCAACCCAATTATGAAATTTCAATTGATGCCCAAGCCCCCTCATAATGGTTTCATTGCAATGGGTATGGCTGTCTATCAGCCCTGGCAAAACAATCCGGCCGTGGCAGTCATGAACTTCATCAAAGGTATATTTGTTCTCAAAATTTCCCCTATTACCAACATCAACAATAAGGTTCCCCCTAATTACCACAGAGGAAGAGTGTTCAACGGTTTCACTGTCTCTTATCACGAAGTCGGCATCTTTTAACAGAATGGTTTTTTCATTCATTGATTCTTCTCCTTTTTCAGCCTCTAATACAGATATCCTATATGAAGCACTGGAGCGTCATGCGTTGATTGATACAAGGTTTCTCTTTACATCAATAAGTTCTTACAGCGCATTAGCTAGACCGCAGTTCACTAAAGGGTATTCCGTAGCATCTCTTGAGCCCAATCTATCTTCCATTGGGTGAACTGACGTCTATGACCGATGGATCTGTCATGGCACCAAATAATGGGGCTTTACTTTGACTGCCAAAGCCGAGCAATTGATCGAAATATACAATGAACTTCGTCAACAAGTTCCTTCAAAATTAGGAGCCATGAAATGCTCCTTGTTCGCCCTGAAATGGAAATATTCCTTCTTTCTCCATTCGACAAATTTGTATGGGCCACTTCCTATGGGGTGGGGATTTGGCCAATCCATGGGATTCTTCACACCCACCGATCCGGGAATGTTTTCCCATATATGCTTGGGCGCGACAATAGAGACCAAAAGGACATTAGCCACAAAAGGTGCATAGGGTTGCTTCAAATGAAACCTGACACTACGGTTATCCCGAACCTCCACGCTCTCAATATTTCTCCAGGCCTCCGCATACATTGGGAATTTCCATTTCATAATGAAATCAAAGGTAAATTTTACGTCTTCAACGGTCACGGGCCTGCCATCGTGAAATTCCATTCCTTCTCGTAAGACGATATCAAAGGTCGTATAATCCAGCATCTTCCAGGATTTGGCTGCCCATGGAATAATCTTGTTATCTTTGTCCCTCTTTACATAGGTATCATATAGGAGCCTCATCCAACCCATAGTTTGCCCTTCATTAGCAGTAAAGGGATTTGTAGACATGAGATCCTTTCTGTTGACGACCCTAGGCTCTTTTATCTTACCCTTTGTTCTTGCTTTGAAGTAAGTCCAGGGATTGTACGGCCAGCCAATGCAGGACCCCTGTGTTGGGACGACCCCTTCAATCCTATCTGAATTATATGCCTGGACCATATCTTTGTAGTAGATAGGTAGAAAGGCATCATCATTGTAGAGAATCTCCTGGGCTTTCCAGAACAACTGCTTCCTTTTCTCCGGATTCATTTCCCTCAATTGAGCATCCATTAGTTTGTCATATTCCGGGTTGATGTAGTTGCCATAATTCCGGCCGCCCTTCACGGCCCTGTTGGAATGGAAGAATTCTATCATGAAATAGGAAGGCTCTATGCGCTCCGGTGACCCGGTCCATGTCATGGTGACCAGGTGATAGGGGTTTTCTTTTCGAATGACATCGCCGACCCATTCCCCAATCGAGCCTGTTCTCATTTTCACTTCTATGCCCAGTTTCTTCAAATCTTCCCCAAGTATGCGCCAAATTTGGACAGGCTCAATCCAGCTAAGGGACCATCCCTTTAAGACAACCGGCTCCTTTGCTTGAGCCATAGGCAGCAGGACGGGTGCGCAAACAAGGGCAAAAGTGAATGTAAAAGCTAACGCCATTTTCAAGAAATCATACCTTTTCATAGATATACCTCCTTTTCAAATGCTGTTAGTTACCGACTCTGAGCCTCCGGCCTTCAACAATGGGCTCACTCCCCTTTACAATTCAAAACAAAGAAAGCACAGAAAAACCAATCGCCTCTTCTTCTGACAAGAACGATCCCACCTATCTCTTCCCCCTTTACGGGATGACGGTCGTCCTCACCTGACTTAGAAAGGGGCTTCCTTGTCCAGGAGCCGCACAATGATGTTGCCGCTCTTTTCATAGTGTTCTCTAATCAATTTTTCTGCCTTTCCCCCATCCCTTTTCACAAGGGCTTCAACGATTTCACGATGGTCAGAAACAATGTGCTTGAATTTTTCCAAGTTGCGCCTCGTTACAATTCTATACCTCTGAAGCTGCTCTCGGATATGGCTAAACATCTCGGTCAGTTTGCTATCCTTGAGGTCTTCAAAGATAATGCCATGGAAGATGAGATTGGTTTTTTCATATTTGATCGGTGAGTTCTCTCGAAAATGCTTCTTCAGTAAACCTGCATATTTCTCCAATTTTTCGTGATGTTTCCCGTTGAGATTTGGGGTTGCTTTCAAGGCCGCCAATCCTTCCAGGGCACCAAGGATGTTGTAAAGGCTCATGACTTCTTCTTTATCCATATTCTTTACCCTGGCCCCCTTGTAAGGAACAATTTCTACGAAACCGATACCTTCCAGGTAACGCAAGGCCTCCTTCACAGGGGTTTTGCTGGAGTCGTACTTAGTGGCAAGCTCATTCTCCTTTAATGGCTCCCCTAGCTTATAATAGCCACTAATGATATCTTCTTTTATCCCCTCTGCGATGGCCTCCCAGATTTGTTTGTAAGGCTTATTTTGCGATTTCAAACAAACGCTCCTCCCGAAAATTGTTGAAATATTTGATGGTTAAAGCCGACGGGCTATTTGGGGTTCTTGGATAAGATATCATATTTTGTATATAGTATCTTATCTTTGGTGTCAACTAAAATTTGGATGTTCAGTGAAAGGTCTGAATTGAAAAGCAGGACATAGCAACTGCCTTTTGTTCTAAGCGCCCTAAATAAGGGGACGTTGAGGTAGGAAAGACTGGAGAATAAACCCAAAAGAAGGGATATGGCAGGAGCTACAATGCCGGCCATACCGAAATGATGTATCTTGACATATTGAGAAACAGGATGATGACTTCGACCTTAGTGGCGGTGGATTCAATGATTGGGTTAGATCCTCTGAGCCCTATGCTTCGTGCCTTTCGGCTTTCCTCAAGATTTCACATGCCGCTTTGGCTGCCATTCTTCCCAAAAATTATCAGGGCTTTTCGGCTTGCCGTAACCAAACAAGTCATCCATCTTAGCGTAAAAGAGATCGGCCCACCTTACATGATCTGTAAGCCACCTGACAAATCCATGGAAACGTGTACTAGGTTTATTGTATGGACAAGATGCGATGCAAATTGTGCATGACTTTCCCTTTCTTGCCCAATACATACGGCATGTTTCAGGATTAATAGGCCATTTCAAGACACCACTCGAATTGGATGGATTTCGTGGTTCAGAAGTTCTTTCACCATGAAGGATAGACTGTGAAGGACACATCCTAGCACATTTCTTGCAAACACTGCAGAATTCCCTAACACCAAATTCTACGGGTAAATCCGCTGCAAGTGGCAGATCCGTAATCACTTTGCTAATCCTCACCCTTGGGCCAAACTCGGGTGTGATCAAAAGACCATTTCGACCTAGCTCTCCTAACCCTGCCTGAATGGCAAGAGGAATGTTTATGGCTACATCGTTTGTAGTACAATCAATTGCCTGAAATCCGAGATTGCGTATGTAGGAAGATAGCAGAAGATTTGTAAAGGCCATTCTACTATAACCCATACTGGCAGCCGCATTATCAATGTAAGAAGGGTAGAATTTTATCATATCATATTCTTCCTCAAAGCACACGACCACGGCATAGTTGAATTCTTCGGGCAACTCTAAGGGTGTGGAAATACCTTCATTTCCATTTGAACCTCCTGCGTAGTACGTGCTTTCACCCTCATAGGTGTGGGAATAAACCCACCTTCTGTCCAGTCTGCAAATTCCGACCAGATCGGCCCCAAAAAATCGGGCGACTTTCTTGATATTCCTGCTTAGCCTCTTAGGGTCAGTCGTATCTGCTTTTACGCCGTCAGGAGGTCTAAAATTGACAGGCAACATTCGCGGGTCGGAGTTTTTGACAACAATATCTATTTCCTTGACTATTTTTTTCGGGTTTGGCTTCGAAGTATTCAGAAGTTCCAATATGGTACCCCTTCTGCTTGCCCAGTGTAGCGCTAGCTCGTCTATAGTATAACCGGGGCGATCCTTTACTTTGCCCGTTCCTATCAAAGTAGAACCCTTAGAGGCTTCTACCAGATCTTTATCCCATGCATACCGGTTACTGACAAAATACTTCTGGTCAAACCGGCTAACAGGTCCGGCTATATATTTCTCTTCCCATTCCTTGATAGTCAATTTCTTCACTTACTACCCCTCTTGGAGAAAACCGAGAAATCGAGGTCAATCCTCCAACCGTGGGCGTTTCATTGCATTACTTCTCTGTCCAAGAGAACAATCCCATATTA
>JAFDHO010000136.1 GCA_019308745.1 Deltaproteobacteria bacterium | reverse complement strand
AGGGCAAGGTCAAGGAGCCGTGTCAAGGCAAGGTAGGCATTGATGACCGGGTCATTGGGATAGGCCGTGTGGGCTGCCTCGAACGTGGAATGTGCCTGCAAGATGCTATCCACGGTCTTCGAGAACAGGGCATCTTCCCCACTGCTTATGTACTCATCGGCAG
This sequence comes from Deltaproteobacteria bacterium, assembly GCA_019308745.1. Lineage (GTDB taxonomy): Bacteria > Desulfobacterota > DSM-4660 > Desulfatiglandales > HGW-15 > JAFDHO01. The sequence goes on along the minus strand of JAFDHO010000136.1, from coordinate 10,809 downwards.
AGGTCTGGGCCTGGGAGTCCCCGGAAAATGGGCAGGATAAGGCCATAAAGAGGACAACAAAGAAAACCGTACACGGGAAAGATCCACTTCTCCACCACCGTTCTCTCATCGCACCCCCTCCTTCTTCACGCGGAAACGGAAAACCCTCTCCTCTTTCGTGCTCGTGACGGTCCCTCTGACGGAAAGTGGCCTGCGCCGTCCCTGATGGTGACCTGATGATTTTGTTTTTGGGAGATCCACCATTCCCCACTTTCAGTGAACCAGGAAACCCGCGCCCCATTGGACCGCCTGCCGACCGAAAGAAGAGAAAACCCTAAGAGAAAATAATGTGGTTAGGTTGGATGGTTGCAACTCACAAACTCTTTTTCTTTTCACGCAACGCGCTATGGAGGCCTTAGCAAATTTTGCACGGCAACACGGTTGCCTCGGTCCAAAGCTTGATCGGGCCACGCAATTCTTCAAAGGCCTCTTTTTCTCCAGCGACGAAAACTATGAGAATGCACTTTAAATCATATGTCAAGAGGATTTTATTACCCGTGTATCCTGCAATTAGGGTGCCAAGAGCAAAAACGACGATACAAAGCTATAATTAAACTTAATTAAATTTTCATTGAGATAATTATGTTCAAATATGGCACGGCTTTTGGGGTACGGCCTCGCCCATTGTGTAAACAACTACCCCCATTGCAGAAAGACAATTCCACTCAACGGTATTTCTTTTCATAAAGACACGCCTCCTGGATTTTTCTTACACAAAGACGGAAATTTCCGCTCAATGTGGCGCGGGAAGAAGCGGAAAACGGAGGAAAACTGGGGGTTTGATCCTCCCAGGAAGGCAGATGCCTCAGGGGCTCTCTTTAGGGACACCTGCAGGAAGGAGTGTAAGGGTACTGCTGGTGGCCATTGCCTCTACCTCCTTGAGTTCATCGCTCATGAGCTGGACTTCCTTGAAGACGATGCTTGTCGTGTGGTTCCCCCGCAGGACCTCTTTCACCCGGAATTTCAAGTCCATGATCGAAAAATTCTTCCCCTTGATGCCCCGGGCCCCTGCCATTACGATGATCAGCACGCCGGGCTTTTTGTCGTTGATGATATGCATGAGAGAATTCACGTGCTTCGTCCTGGTGCCTTCAACGAATCTCAGGAAGGAGGCGTCATAGTGCAGCACAAGTCTTATGCCGGCCAGGTTCTCGACCTCATCGATCATGATGGGAACAACGATCTCACTGCCGGCCCTGCCCTCCATTACCGGCACATAAACCTCTGTCCCCCAGGCCGGAGCGCTAAGAAACACCAACGATCCCGCCAGCACAGCCGCAACAATTTTGGTTGCCCTTTTCATTGTAATGTAATCATAGGATATTCCTCGCTATATTTCAAGAAGTCAAAAAGATCGAAATCAGGGGTCCGGCAAACAAACCTTGATGCATTCGTAAAAAGTCGCAAAACGTCCCTCGGCGTCATTCCCGTGAAGGCGGGAACCCAGTCTTTTCAAATGGTTCTGGATGCCGGATCAAGTCCGGCATGACGAGTGGGCGACTTTCTACGAGCGTGTCAACGTTGGGGACGGCAACATGGTTGCCTTGCTCCAAAAACACAATGAAAAGGCTGAGGTCATGCAGAAGCATGACCCTCCGATTCCTGGAGGGACGGGTTCCACCCCGTCCGTTTCAGCCTGACACTGCTTAAAAGATTTTCAAAGGCCTCTTCCATAATTTACACAGAGGCCTTTTCCTGGGGAAGGCCCGCGGTGGCGTCCCGGGGAGTCTTCTTATTGCTGGGTTACGCGAAAGACCTCTTCGATGGTGGTAATGCCCCTCAGAACCTTTTCCGCACCGTCCTGCCTCAAGGTGCGCATGTTCCCGTATTTTATGGCCTCCCTCTTGATGGCGTTGGCATCAGAGGTCTTGAGGATGGTATTTTTCAGTCGGTCATCCGGGAGCATCAGTTCGAACACGCCTGTCCTGCCACTATACCCTGTATGGAGACAGGCCGGACACCCTCTTCCTCTGAAAAGCGCCCTTTCGCCCACGTTTTCGGGATCAAGGCCGATACTCCTCAGTGCTTCAGAGTCGGGGGTATAGGCCTCTTTGCATTCCTGGCATATGATGCGCACAAGTCGTTGTGCCAGGATGGCGTTAACGGACGAGGTGACCAGGAAGGGTTCGATTCCCATATCTATCAGGCGGGTGACAGCGCTTGCCGAATCATTGGTGTGAAGGGTGGAAAACACAAGGTGTCCTGTCAGGGCCGATTGTATGGCGATCTCTGCGGTCTCCAAATCCCTTATTTCACCCACCAGGATCACATCCGGGTCCTGGCGCACGATGGAACGAAGCCCGTTGGCAAAGGTGAGATTGATCTTGGGGTTCACCTGGATCTGCCCGATACCTTCAATCTGGTATTCGATCGGGTCTTCGATGGTGATGATATTGATGTCCGTGTTGTTTATGCTTGACAGAGCCGCATAAAGGGTCGTCGTCTTCCCGCTCCCGGTTGGACCGGTCACGAGGATTATTCCGTGGGGCGAGTGGATGAGTCTATCGAAGATCTTCAGGTTATCCTGGGGCATCCCCAGGTCAGAGACATTGAGAAGGACATTCGTCTTGTCCAGCAAACGCATTACCACGCGCTCCCCAAAGGCGGTGGGGATAGTTGAAACCCTGATGTCGATGTTCTTGTCCCCGATCCTGCGCTCGATCCTGCCGTCCTGGGGGAGGCGCTTCTCTGCTATGTTCATCTCGGCCATGACCTTGATTCTCGATGTCAGGGAAGCATGGATGTGCTTTGGGGGGGAAAGCATATCGTAGAGGATACCATCCACCCGGTACCGTATCCTGAGCCTGCTCTGGGATGGTTCTATGTGGATATCGCTTGCTCGATCCTTTACTGCCTGGGAAAGCATAAGGTTCACCAGCTTGATGATGGGCGCATCGCTCGTGTCATCCAGGATGTCGCCTGTCTCCTCGATCTCGGAGAGGATCGTATCCCTGTCCTCCTCATGCATCCCTTCGATAACCTGCTCTGCGGAGGACTGGCTCATGTCGTATGCAAAATTTATGGTTGAGAGGATCGCGGAGAGGGGAGCCAGTATCACTTCGCATCCATCCAGTCCCAGGAGGAGCCGGAGATCATCCAGGGGTTGAAAGGCCAAGGGGTCATTGACGGCAATCAGGGAGGTCTCGCTTGTAAGGACAGGCACCATCCCATACTTCTTCAGGAACTGAATGGGCACCCTTTCCGTGAAGCCCAACTCCAGGTGATCAAGGGAAAGCGAAGGTGTGTACCGGAGGTTGAACTGCGTCCCCAGGGCCTTCAAGAGATCTGCTTCCGTAATGGCCTTATGCCTCATCAATATCTCACCAATGCGGCCGCCTTTCTCCTGCTGGACCCTCAGCCCTTCCTCAAGGGCCTGTCCCGAAAGGCCGCTTGTCTCTTGTAGTATCTCCCCTACGAGCCTATGCGCCATGATTCTCCATTCGGAAGAAGTATTCAGAAGTCAGGAGCCAGAAGCCAGAATTGACGAGAGATACGCCTCAAGCAGTTTGCTTACCTCCTCCAGCTGATCTTCCAGCTCAGAATTGTTCCCATAGCCCAGATCTCGTGCAAGAATTAAGTAATACCGGGATTCTTCAAGCGACCCCTGGGCAATGTTCAGATATCGTGCCTTGTCAGGGCGGCTCTTTTTCTTGAAACCTTCTGCAATATTCGCAGGGACGGAGACCACGGATCTTATGAGTTGTGATGTTAACCCGTAGGTCTCATTCTTGGGAAAAGATTCACTGTACCGGTACACGGACAGAACGACCTGATGGGCTTTCTGCCAAAGTATCAAATCCCGAAACTGCTTTGCGGGGGATCTTTTCATTCTGGATCCTGGCTCCTGACTTCTGGATTCTCCCGTGCCGGGCCCCTGTACAACTTTATGGCCCCCTCGCGGATCTTGTCCATCTCCTTCTTCTTCTCCTCGTAGAAATCGTCGGCCTCCATAGGATTTGCTATGACATGGGGCGTCAGGAAGATATAGAGGTTTGTTTTGGCTTGTTTGTTTGAGATGGATCTGAAGAGCCAGCCGACCCCGGTCATGTCACCAAGGCACGGGACTCTTGTCTCCCCCTGGGTCAACACTTCATCGATCAAGCCCCCGATGACCACCGTTTGACCATCCTGGACAACCAGGGTGGTCTTGGCAACGCGTTTCAGGGTCGTGGGCAGGCCCTCCGCAGACTCCTCTTCAACCACCTGTGAGACTTCCTGTGCGAGTTTCAGCCGCACGTAGCGTTCCTGGTTGATCTGCGGCGTAATGTTTAACACGACACCCACGTCTTTGTATTCAAAATTGGTGAAAGCCCTCCCAGCGGCGGTCTCATCCCGGCTCGTGATAAAAGGGATCTCCTTGGCCACCTTGATCTCGGCCTCTTCGTTGTCCGTGGTGAGTATCTGGGGCGTTGAGAGAATGTTGATGTCCGTGTTTGTCTGGAGGGCCTGTATCGCAGCTGATATACTGGGAAATTCTACGCCCCCTATCCTGATCACATCCCCCATGACCCCGAAAGAGAATCCCGAAGCCAGCGGTGAAAGGCCTTCGGGCGTGACAGAAGTCCCGAACACGGCGATGTTTCGCCCTTCATGGCTCCCTATGGTCTCGGCCGCCTGCCACTGGACCCCCAGCTCGAATTCCTTATCCGTGTTTACCTCCATGATAAGGGCCTCTATGTAGACCATGCTCCTGGCAATATCCAGTTTCCTGATCACATCCTCCAGGACCCGGTAGTCTTCCTTTTTTGCCGTGATGACGAGAGAATTGGTGGCTTTGTCCGCCACGATCTGAACCTCCTTGGACACAACGGGGGCCTTTCCCTTCACCGGCTTTTCCTGTTTGGTGGGGATGGCCATGAGGACTTTCGAGAGATCTTCCGCGTTGGCGTGCTGCAGGTAATAGACGTGGATATCCCCTTCGACCCGGGGGGTCTCCACGTCCAGGAGCCTCACCAGTTGCTTTATCCTCCTGGTGTCATCTTCAGAGGCCAGGGTGATCAGGGAATTCGTCCTTTCGTCCGCCACTATTCTGATGACTGGAACACCGGGAACCGGGCGCTTTCCCCTGGCAACCTGTCTCTGAAATATCCCGTTTAATGTCTTGGCTACCGTGGCGGCGGTTGCATGCTCCAGGGGAATAACGGAGATCTCTTCCCCGATGCCTTCTACGTCTATGGCCTCAATGATCTCCAGGAGGCGCTTCACGTTCGAAAGCACGTCGGTCACGATCAGCATCCCGGTGGGCGGATACGAAACAATGACGCTGCTCTTGGAAACCAGAGGTGCCAGTAGTTTCTTGAGTTCGTTGGGATCGGCATATCGCAGGGGGATCAGTTGGGTAACGACCTTGTCCCGGGGGCTGATCGGTCTTCTTTCCTTAATCGTCTCCACATCCTTGGATCGTGCCTGGACCGCAGGGACTACCTTGACGATCTTGCCGGCCGGAACCGTGGTATATCCGTTCACTTCCAGGACGGATTCGAATACCTTGTACGCCTCCTCAACGGATATCTTGGTGGGCGATATAATCGTGACCTTTCCCTTCACCCCCTTGTCAATGACGAAGTTCTTCCCCGTGAGTTCGGCAATGAACTTAATAAAAAGGGTGATGTCCACGTCGTCAAAATCAATAGAGACATACCTTTTGGCAGTACCAGGTCTTTCCACTCCTTGCCTTTTACTCTGGGGACTGACTCCCTTTGGGGATGGTTTCTCTGCTTGTCCTATCGTCCTTCTCTTAGGCGGCTTTCTTGTCTTGGTGCCGGACCCAGCCCCCTCCTTGCCAGTAGACCTGACGCTCTCAGCCGCAGGGGTAACACCTTTTTCTCCGGCAACCCTGGCACCTTGAGCAGATGAAAGGAAGGCAAGCAAACTAAGGAACAGGAACATAAAGACAGACAGGACTATGGGGCGCGTAGCATTCATGTCACTCATCTTCTTGGTCACAATAGGCTTCGCGATCAGAGGCTTTCGCAAAGACCCAGGACACGGCGCACAGTCGCTCCTTTCAGAGCAGATTGGGTTCCTACGGAAGCATCAACTCATCCCTGATCCGATTGTGTTGTCTTCATAATCTTTTTGAAGGCGTTCAAGCCACGCAGGCCTTCCAGGTCCCGGTCAATCCTCGCCCATTCCCTTGCCGCCGGATTCAAGGAAACAGCCCTTTCGACGTAGGAGAGGCTCTTGTCGAGTTCTCCCCTGGCAGCATAAAGGCATGCCATGTTATAAGATGGGTCGACGAAGCGGGGACGCAACCTGATGGCCTTTTCCAGGACCTTCTGGGCAGAGGAGAAGTCCCCCGTTTGGATATATATGACGCCCAGATTGTTCAAGGCCTCCACGTGTCCTGGATCCAGTTTCAGGAGTTCCATATAGAGCCTCTTGGCCTCCCGGATCTCCCCGCTCTTGTAATGCTCCCTGGCCCTTTCGTACAGAGAACTTGTGTCTACCCTCGAAGACCCTTGGCGGGGGTATGATACCGCCCGCGGTGTTGAAGTATCTCGGCGCAGGGGTTCCTGCTTCAATCCCGAATCCAACCATGAAAACCCCGCAAAAGCAAGCAAAATGACGAGGATAGTAAAGCAGGCCCTCCAAACCACCCTGCGACCCGAAGTTTTTTCTTTCTCCGTGCTTCGGGCCAGGATACTACCATACCTGACGCCTTGGATATCCTTCTCCTGCTGGGCCTTTCTCAATGCGTCGTTGATGGAACTCATAACCCCTTCACGGCTCAGACATCTGGTATAAGAGGGCACCGGTACGAAGTCCGACGATGCCATCCGCATCCAGGCCAAACTCCCTTTGAAATTCTGTCACCGCTCGCCTCGTCTTTTCATCATATTGCCCTGTGGTTTCCACCATGTATCCCATTTCCTTGAGCACCTTCTGCACCTGGAACACCCTGGGGTCCTCGGAGCCCTTTGATAGAAACAGGCTCCCCAGCAGCGACGGATAAACAAAGGAGACTTCCCCGCCCCAATTCTCCATGAGAAATGTCCTCTCAAGGAGTCGTTCATTCCCTTGACCATCTATGACAATGGCACCCCTTTCTTTCACTTCCTTCACCAGGAGATAACCCGGAAGGCGAGATCCCGACGAAAGTAGAGGTCCCTTTACCCTGAACGGTTTTTTCATGAGCACATGGTACTCCGGCGCTACGTCAAAGGAGATCAGAGCCGGCTGGGCATTCTCCATCTCCCTCCCTTGGCCTTCCACGCTGTCTTGGAAAAGGGAGAAGAGAAAGGCCAGGCTTAAACTGTCATCCAGCAAAATTTCGGGGTCCTCGCCTTTTTCCCTGTGGGGATCTCCCGCCTTAACCTCTGGTTCCGCTAGCGGAGCTTCGCTCACCTGCAAAGGACCCTGGTTCTCCTTCGTGGCCCCTGGCCATGGCAGCCTGTCCTTGAGGCTCCATCCCCCGTAACCCGCGACGAGTACCAGTATGAAAATGAGAACAAGGGGCGTTGCAAACCTCCTCCAGGTCCTAGTCTCTCCTTTGATCTCTACGTCCCTCTCTCCATGTAATTCCCACTTGGCCCTGTCGATGATACCCTTGTCTATAGAGAAGCTCTCCCGTGCATAGGCGATCAGAAGGGCCCTATCGCAAAGGGCGTTGATCCGCCTCGGATTCCCGTGGGAATACCGGTAGATTCTTCGGTAGGCGTTCGAGAAAAATCTCAGATTTCCGCTGCCACCGGCAACTGAGAGACGGTGCTCCACATAACCCCTGATATCCTTTGGATCAAGGGGTTTCAAGTCATATCGAACCATGATTCTCTCGTTTAATTGCCTCATGGACGGGGCCGCAAGAAGATCCTTCAACTCGGATTGACCGACCAAGACGATCTGCAATAATTTCTCCCTTTCCGTCTCCAGGTTACCGAGCATCCGAACCTGCTCAAGAACGGCGTGGGACAGGTTCTGGGCCTCATCGATCAAAAGCACGGCATTTCCGCCCCACCCGAAGTTTTCCAGGAGGAAGCGATTGAGCCTGTCGATGTGATCCTTCTTGCTTCCCCCTTCCGGGACTTCTCCGATCCCGAACTCCTCATTGATCGTGCGCAAGAGTTCCAGGTCAGAGATGAAGGAGTTCAATATGAGGGCGCTCCTGGTGCTTTGATTCAGGCGGCTCAGGAGTGCCCTGCACAGGGTGGTCTTGCCCGTGCCGATGCCTCCTATGATGGCGATGAATCCCTTCCGCTCATGGATCCCGTAAAGCAGGTGATCCAGGGCTTCCCGGTGGTGAGGACTGAGATAGAGATACCTGGGATCAGGGGTCAGATTAAAGGGATTCTCCCGAAATCCAAAAAAAGCCTCGTACATGGCCTCATCTCAACTCGTAGTGTAAGGTCCTCTGCCTGCCGCCACGGGTTATCTGCAGGGAGATGCGAGACCCTGTTTTCAGTTGTTGATAGAGGGCAAGGATATCGTCCGGGCTCCTTATGGGCTTATTATCTATGCCCTGCACGATGTCCCCGTCCCGCAACCCCAGCCTCGAAAAGAAGGAGTCGGGCTTTATCCTGGAGAGCCCCAAACCACTGGGTTTACCATCCTTGAAATAGGGCCGAATCCTGACCTGGGACAAGAGGGTATTAACGTTGCTCATGGCCTTCTGAAGATCCGACCTGTGCACCGTTATCTTCCCTGCCCTTCCAGATGTCTGCACCAATGGTTTCCCTTTGGTTGAGGCCTTTCCCTTAGAGGAATCCTCCATCGTGAGGATTTGATCCTTCCCGCCGACGTTCAGGACAACCTTTCCCCTGAGGATCATCTTGACCAGGGCATCCTGGATGTTGTCTCCCACCTTGTAGAGGCCCTGCTTCCTCTTATTCTTTTCCTCAATAACCGCCACGGAACTCTCACGGTCCCCGACCACGGTCCCCAGGAGTTGCAGCCTGAGAGACGTAGGCTCCAGTCTTTCTATTTCCGTCACCTTGACCGGCGGGGCCGGGGCCTTTTCCTTGGAGCCGAAGAGATTCCTGTCCTTGATTATCCTGTATTCCCGCAGCGGCGGCCTTTGGGCACGCTTTTTCTCGGGCATCTCCGTTGCCATCCCTTGCTTGAAGTCCACTCGGCCGAGCTCGGCCTTCACAATCCTGTAAAACAGATCGACTCCGATATAGACGACCAGGGTGATGGCAACGATACCAAGAAGGCCTGAGGAATATTTCGTGATTATCTTTACCATTTAGAGAAACCTGATGACCGGCTCTCCAATCGTGCCCTTGATGACGAACGGGAGTCTGCCCCCTTTCAACTGCTTCTTGATCGACCGCATAAACTCCTGGGATGTCTTCAGATCCTTGAACATATCACTGTAGGGCTCCAGGCTCCCCGCGAGGTCCAGGGCGCTCCGAAGGAAATCCCTGTTCAAGGACACCTGCCCCGACAAAGTTCCATGCATCTGTTGCCCTCTCAGATCAAGGTTGGCCAGCCTGATCTTGCGATCATTGAGGGTCGCCCTGAGTCGGATCTCATTGAAATCTATGGACTCAAGACCCAGGATCGGTCTTAACAGCGCGATTCGTCCCGCTTTGAGCCTGAGCTCTGCCTCACCCCTTCCCCCGGCCAAAAAGCCCGGCCGGCCCCTGTAGGTCACCTCTCCACCTAAGATGCCCTGAACATCTCTACCCGTAACCTTAACAATGGGGTTTTCGGGATCCAAACGGATACCTTCCAGGGTAACCGTCGTTGAAAAGGGCTCACCTGCGCTGCCATCCTTCAAAGCGGCGCATCCTTTGACAGAGCCATCATAAAGAGAGCCCTCAAAACAGCCTTCCAATTGCCCTCGAAGAATGGACCATACTGCCGGCCGGATGAAAACCCTCTCTAGCTCGAGGACCGGCGAAGGCGGTTGCGTCTCTTGGACGATCTTCATGCCCTTGAATTCGACTCCGAACTTCAGGGATAGAGAGACCTCCCGGAGCGAGACGTGGATACCGGGCCTCAGGCCGCTGATCTTGGCCGAAATGAAATCCCGCGATGCTTCCGACGGAAAGCGATAGTACAAAAGCGCAAGGGTAAGGGCAACCCCGTAAAGGCAATAGCCAACCGATCTTCGCTGTATGCCCTTCATGTGCCTCTACTAACCCTCTTCTTGGCTTCTCCCTGGGCCTCCCCCGGAAGGAAAGTCAAGACCTGCATCACAACGTCAAGGTAGCCCGAATCCTTTTTGTTCTCTCTGATGGAAATCCTTTTCACGCTGACGACATCGTCCGGGTTCTCAATGCGGTAGAGGTATTCAACCAGCTTTGCGAGGGTTACGCCCTCGAGTTTCATCTCTACGACGGATTCCCTATAAGGACCCGCGATGTTCGAAGTGGAAGGCCGCATGTATTTTATGTGCCTCTTGACGTCCGTCTCACCGGCCGCCCTCTCCAGGTAGGAAAAGAGGGTGAAATTCTTGGCCCGGCGAGCAAGGAACCGCTCCATGTTCCTGTTGTTTCTTTTGTGAGAGCGATACTCATTGCTCAATCTCAGTATCTCCTCCAGGCCCTTCTCCTTGACCTCTATCCCCCTCCTGATCCTTTTCCTCTCTTCAAGAAACGGGATAATGAGCGCCTGAAGGACCAAAAAGAAGGAAAGGACCAATGCGCCAAAAATGATGAAATGTTTTTCTCGCCGCGCCAGTTTCACTTTGCCACTCTCGCCCCTTGGTGATTATTTCGTAACACTTTAGCCTTTTGAAATGCCTCCTCAGATAGGGAGAACGGGTGATGATGCCTTTTCTGGAGTGACTGGCGGGAGGGCGCCGTCTTTTCGCGACTTGTCAGT
>JAFDHO010000400.1 GCA_019308745.1 Deltaproteobacteria bacterium | reverse complement strand
TGTCTCAATCCCCTCTAATCGGGGCATTCCTTCTGACTGTTTTTGAAACCAGCGAACAACCTGTGCCTGATGCAGTCTCAATCCCCTCTAATCGGGGCATTCCTTCTGACTCTACCCTCATAATTTCATGTTTTTTCAGGTACTTTCAAGCCGTTTCCGATGGATGTGCCCGATTTTGGCGTCCGGTAACTTTTTGACTGTACTGAAATCAGGACACTTTTTCTGTAACATATTGATATAAAATGTATTTTGGTTTCCGATGGATCTTACCCCTGAAATACGGGGAGCTTTCAGCGTAACTGGATGTTTTTACTGCCTTTTCTTCAGGAAGTCCGAAAAATGACCTCCGGCGAGCCTCTGGTCCGTCGGAAATGCAATAATAAAATCAATTGGATCGAATACAACTGAATACAGCCAATCAACACCAACTAAAGCGCATGACCAGTTTCAGAGGCTTCTCACCACGGGTTTGCATGATAGGAGATCTGCCCCTCCTTGTCAAGTCGATTGCTATTAGGGAAACGTCAAAGTCGGCTTCAATTCCGAGGGTATGGCCGCGCCAAAGCGATGTAATTTATGAAGTCGGTCTCTAACAACCCCAAAGGAGGCGCTTCATGCCACATTGGCTGAAGCAGTCTCTTTAATGACTCCTATTCAGAGTTCAAGGGGCGTAGCTCGAAGATCCCCAACGGGTTCAAGGATCTTCGTCCAGTTCCTTGAATGCATCTCGGACTTCTGTTTCCACCTGTTTCAGTTTCTTGTCGAGTTCCTTTATGAGTTTGGCCCCTTGCTTCACATCTTCTGCGAGCTTGTCGATGGGTGTTTCAGAGCTGGATTTGATAATTGTCATACCTTGAGATTCCTATAGATTGAATTCGCTCTCTCGAGCATTATTTGAATTTACTGGCAACTATATTAGCGCAACACTAATTTTTTGTCAAGGATACTTAACGGTTATCGGAATGGTGATGAGATAAAGCCAGTAATGTTAGCGTTCGTGTGTGTTACGATGGCAATGACAACCGAAAATTGCCCACCTGTTCAAATCCAATTCTGTCCCGCTGTGTCTGTGGGGAGGGTAGTGGTCCATAAGTCCATCTTCTGTCCAGACAGCAGAGCCTGGCCTCGCTCACCCGGTAGTTGATAACTTGCCTTTAGCGGTAAACGACAACCTGTCGTTTACCGCTAAACATCGACATGGAGTTCGGATATTCGGATATCCTATATTCAAAGGCTGAAAACGGAGCCCCTACCCTGGAACGCGAAAAGAACATCACGGTCTTGACACCAACAGTATGTTTGAAGGAATGGATTTGCGGCCTAACGAATCACAGAGTGACGCTCTGCTCACGGCAGAACACCTTGGCTGGCTTTTGCGCCCGTCGTTGGGATCGAAATGACAACTGGCAGAGCCACGCTTGATTCTGTGCTCAAATCCCTCAGAATCGCCGTTAATCCTCCAATCCATAGGAAGTATGCCTCACGTCCTTGCCACGCCTCAGAATTGTATGGCAGCCTCTTCTTGTGTAAAGGATCGGACAGCTTGTCCTTCGTCGAACACCATCGGACGGCCTTCAATCCCGCTGGTCTGCTCAACAAATACTCTCAGCCTATCAAATCTAAACCCAGGCTGGAGAGATAAATCGAGAACATCTTCGTCAACAATTTGGGCGGATCGTGTGATGGCCCCGCTATTCATTATTATGCACAACCGTCACCTTGTCGTTTGTGCATAAGACTACCACGCCAGTCTCTGTCTCCAAGACCGTAGTCCTTTCCTTTTCTCCCTTCAAGAGGGCACGCGGTTCTTCGGGCTACGAACCAATTCACCATCTCATGAATCACTTCGGCCTCACCGTTAACTCAAGCCCATTTTTGTGCAATTCCCGGCCAGTCTCGCCCACTGATTGGCAGAAATTTGTAACAGGATTCATCGCCCCTCACCCCTCCTTACTGCGCCTCCGTTACAGCCTCTTTTTACCCCCATACCCAAATTTTTTACTTTCCACAAAGCTCGTTATATAAACAAAGTTTATATAGCATACCACAAAATGCCAATTCTACG
>JAFDHO010000135.1 GCA_019308745.1 Deltaproteobacteria bacterium | reverse complement strand
CTCCCTTCCTACTGTCTAGCGCCTCTTGCCTACTGCCTCTTACCTTTTGCCTAACGCCTCCCGCCTTTAGCCTAGCGCCTCTTGCCTTTTGCCTAATGCCCATTCTACTGCCTCAAACCTCTCGCTGTTTATTGCGCACTCATTTCTCGTCGTCTGTTCTTTAAAAGGGAGTCGCCGAGGATTGTCCTGACCGCACGATCGTAAGTGAAGTTTTCCAGGACCAGGGACCTCCCCGCGGCACCTATCCTTTGCCTCTCAGAAGGCGAATCCAGGTAGCGATGGATCTGTGAGAAGAGTTCATCCTCCTTGTGGTACCAGACAAGGTGTTCATGATTCTTGAACAGGGATTCCAGGCCGGGCGTGTATCGCTGTATGAAGAAGGCCCCGCAGGCCAGGGTATTTACGAGGCGATTGGAAAAGCAGGCCTCCAGCCCGATCCAGGCTTCGTCTATGACCCCCAGGAGGATCTTTGCCTGGCCCACGAGCATGCTGAAATCCTCCCCGTAGGCCTCCGGCAAAGCGCTGAAGGGACAGCCTTCCCAGCCCCGCCCTACGACGGTCAGGCGGAAGCGGGCATGGATCTCTCCCAGCTGTCTTGTCCGGCTCGTACTGTTATTATTGCCAATGAAGAGGAGGTCATACCTTTTTCTGCTTTCAATTGGACGGAACACCTCCGGATCGGTCGGGCAGGGCAGGTAATGGAACTTGGTGTACCCGAGTGCCCTGTTTTTCTTCAGGTGGGTCTTGTTGTTGATATAGATGGCGTCCACGACCGGTGCCAATCGGCAGTGGTAGGGGGAATAGCGGGCATCACCGTAAAAGGCGGTGATGGTGCAACCCGTGTCTGCCTTGACCCGGGCGAGGGTCTCCGGCCGGATGAGCCCCTTTTTCACGCTGCCTCCCAGGTGGACATGGTCAGGCGCGGAGCCCCTGAGTAGTGGATCAAGGTTACGGATATCCTTCCTTATGTCAAAGGCTCGGGTCTCGCCAAGCCTTTGGAATGCCTTGAGCCAATAAGGGTTGGAGTTGACCTTGCGGAACAGATCAATATAGAAGATCTTCAGCCTCTCAGGCATTCTCCTTCTCCCCAAGGCCTTGCAGAATCCATTTCGAGAACCGAAGGACGCGATGCCTGTAAGTGTTTTCCAGTGCAATCTTTCGACCTTTGAGCATGAGATGCCCCCTCTCTTCAGGATGAGCCAAGAAGTGATCCAGCAGGGATTTCAAGTGTTGCGGTGAGTCATATTGGGGGACAGCATCGCCGAATATTCTGGAGAGACCGGGATTCCTGTCTGAGATGACAAAGCCACCGCTGGCAAGGACATCAAAGACCTTGTTGGAGACAAAGCCTTCCCGTGCCATGTCGGGGTGATGGTCCGTCAGGGTGATGCGGGATGATGCGTACAGGTGCTCCAGTTTCTCGTAATCCCAATACCTCCCTCCATAATACTTGGGCGGAAGCATGCTCTCCCAGAGATTCCCCCATACCTTGAAATCGTAAGGGGTCTCTCCCACATCCCGCACTATGGATCTCCCGTCCGGCCTGGATGTCCTGGCATTGCCCAGAAAGAGGATATCATGGCGGTGGGGCGATATTAGCGGCTTCTTGGAGGTGGAAGGAATCATGACTTCCACGTTCTCATATCCCATGGCCTTGAGTTTAGGGAGAAAGTAGTGGGAGGAGCAGAAGATCCTGTGGAATTGTTTCAAGCTCTCCGGGGTCACGAGATCAGGGTGGCTGTAAAGCCAGACCAGATTGTAGGTGTTGTCGGACAAGGGTCCTTTTGGGGGAGAACCAAAAAGATGCAGTACCACATCAGCGTCCTGATCCACGAGGGAGAAGCCCAAGCCGGAAAACTCCCGGGCCAGTTCGGCTTTCACCCAATGGTCTCCCCACATGAGTCGCCTCTTGGGGTCGGGGTCTCTATCGGAACGAGACTGTATGAGGATCTTGACGTGTTTCATGTGACGAATGCATCAGTCTCTGACGTGAATAATTGCCGGGGCAACAGGCGAAAAAGACGATCCATGATAAAATAAAGTCATCCCTTTTACAAGGGGATCTCAGTGTCCCGGCGTAATGGACTGAGGCTCTGTCCTTGACAGGGTTCACCGGCTTGCCTATACTCGCCTCAAGTAAAGGCGTTCCGAATAGGGTCCTGAAAACACCAATTCGCTATTATTGACCCGGGAGGACGTTGATCTGCCGCCGCCCGTAGCGCGGCCTTCCCCCGGAGTTCCGGGAAGGAGAGACGTCTTCATGGGGCGGCGGTCTCATCAGCCAGCGCTCATTATGCAAATACAAGGATGACCATGGGAGATAGGGACAACATTGCGGCCGATTCAAAGGTGGCCGACAGGCTGAAGAAACTGATCCGGGCAAACCAATCCGTGGCGCACATAGAATCACTGGAGGAACTCTTACCCGTGCTCTTGGATCTCGTCAGGGATATCACGGATGCCGAGGCGTCTTCCATCCTCCTATATGACCCGGAGCGTGAAGTGCTGAGTTTTGCAGCCGTGAAAGACGAGGTCTTGGGTGAGAAGGCAGAGGAATTGCTCCACGGGTCCGTAGAGCTAAGACTGGGAGAAGGGATAGCCGGTTGGGTCGCCCAAAGTAAGAAGGCCATTAACATCAAGGATGCCCAGAACGATCCCAGGTTCTCAAAAGAAGCAGACCGAAAGACAGGGTTCGTAACCAGGAACCTGCTCTGTTTTCCACTCCTTTACGGACAAGAGGTCCTCGGCGTGATCAACGTGCTCAACTCCAAGGTGAAACCCTATTTCGACTCGGAAGATCAGGATATCTTGGAGAGCTTTGCAGACCTTGCCGCCGTGGCTATCATCCGCTCCAGACTGCTTGAGAGCCGTCTTCAACAGCAGAAGCTGGAAATCCAACTCGAAGCGGCGTCAAAGATCCAGGCCATGTTCTGGCCCAAGCTTCCCGAAATGCAAGGAGGAAGCCGGGCCTGGGCGGTTTCAAGGCCTGCGGCAATGGTTGGCGGGGACCTCTATGATTTTATCCCGGCCCCGGGCGGGCAGTGGCTGGTCTATGTGGCAGACGTCTCGGACAAGGGTCTGCCAGCGGCCCTGATCATGGCCGCTCTCTCGGCAAGGATAAGGAGTGAGGCCCTGGTTCATCGGGAGGTGGGCGAGCTGCTTGAAGCGGTCAACAGGGCCATGTACGATATTATGTCGGAAGAGGGATTCTTTGCCACTATCCTTTTTGGCAAATATGAGCCTATTACTGGCAGGTTACAGTATGTTGTCGGCGGACATTTTCCGCCGGTTTGGATCAAGGGGAAGGAAATCCAGCAGGTCCCTCCTTTGAAAGGGATCTCCCTGGGCCTCACCCCAAACGTAGAGTATGAAGCACGGGAGATCCTCCTGTCACCGGGTGACTCGGTCCTTTTCTTGACAGACGGGGTCACGGAGGCCGAGAACGAGCGGAACGACCTTTTCGGTTATGGAGCGTTGAGGGACTACCTGGCTAAGAGTGAGGGCCCGCCCTGGGGGAAGGGCCTCCTGGATGCCGTGGATGCATGGCGAGGCGCTGCCGAGGCCAACGATGATTTGACCATCGTGGAGATATGGCGCAGTTGATAACCACGCCTGAAAGGGCCTCATCCGCGGAAAGGAAACTGAGCAGACAGTAAGCAGAAAAACCAAAGATTGAGGGATTTGGGAGTGGAGCCCCACGGGCAAGCCCGTGGCACCACTAAGTCCCGCCGAATTGCTTCGCAATCGGCGAGACTTAGTGGTACGACATCCCGCCCACCCTTAACCGCATTCATCCACGGCTAAAGTCGTGGCTTTCTGCGGGCGGGGTAAAACTGGTGGTTTATGGGAGTTAATTAAGGGATTCAGGGCTTGAGGTATGAGGTTGGAGGATAGGGCAAGAGGCAGTAGGCAAGAGGCGCTAGACAGTAGGAAGGGAGAGTAAGCAATGAGCAGTGAGCAGCAAGAAGAAGTGACAAGTTACGAGTGACGAGTTACGAGTGACAAGAAACAGCGAAGAAGGCAACAGAACCAGATGGAACAATAGAACCAATGAGACTAATTCAACCAATAAAACTAGTGAAACGGACCAGATTTTGAACCCTGAACCTTGAGATTTGAACCAGTCAGACCTATGAAGGCAATGAAACCAAACAATTCCTGTCTTTCTCTGTGCCTCTGTGCGCTCCAGCGAAGCCCCGCAAAGCGGGGCAAGCGGGCGTGAGATAGAAAATCATTTAGTTGAACTTTGAACCTTGAACTTCCCTTTAGGAGCGGCATGTTGCCGCGATCCCCCCTCTTGGGAGCCTTGAACCCTGCCGCGAGTGGAGAGAAGAGTCCTCCGCCTGCCCAGTAACTCCAGCAGATGGTACCAGGGTGTAATCCGTGCAAAGAATAAGTAGCGGGTACGGTTTGCATTCTTCCGCGGTTTGATGTTATCCTTCTGACGGTCTTTTCGAGCGTTTCCCTCAACCCCTTTTAAGGAGGACCGGATGATCATGGGAAAGAAAGGCGTCCCGGTTGTAAAGAGATCGCTTCTTTCTTGGGTATTGCCCGGCAATATCAAACTGCAAGTAGCCATTGTTTGCGTAATCTCGGTGACCGTTTTTGCCCGGGTCTTCCCCCTGGAGATGCAGAAGAGGATCGTTAACGAGGCCATCAACCTGAGGAAGATAGACCTCCTGTTCACTTACTGCGCCCTCTATTTGGCCGCGGTCGTCCTGGCGGGGATGCTCAAATACCTCATCAACGTACTCCAGGTCTTTATCAGCCAGCGAACCCTTGCGAAAATGAGGAAAGATCTTTACAGCCACATCCTCACCCTCCCCTTGAGTTTCTTCAGAAAAACAGGTTCCGGTCTCGTGGTATCGTCCCTCGTCAAGGAAGTCGCCGCCGCAGGGGATTTTGTCGGCATGGCGCTGGGCGTCCCCATAACCAGCATCTTTACCTTGCTTGCCTTTGCCGTGTACCTTTTCATCTTGAACCCGTGGCTCGCGATCCTTTCCCTCAGTATATACCCCTTTATCCTCTTGATAGTGCCCCTCCTGCAGAGAAAGGCAAACCAGGCCAACAAGAGAAGGGTCGATGCAACCCGGACCCTGTCGAACAAGATTACGGAATCCATCGCCGGTATTCATGAGGTCCACGGTAATGGGGCCTATGACCTTGAAAACAGGAAGTTCGGCAAGCTGGTCGACCACCTGCTGAAAATCCGGATAGTCTGGGGCATGTGGCGTTTTGGTGTCAAGAGCACCAACAATTTCTTTATCAACCTGAGCCCCTTTCTCATCTTCATGCTGGGTGGCTACCTGACCATCAAAGGCCGCTTGGAGTTGGGAGCCCTGGTTGCCTTTCTCTCGGCCCAGGAACGCCTCTACGGGCCGTGGAAGGAACTCATATCCTTCTACCAGCTCTACCAGGACGCCTCTGTCGGGTACAAAAAGAGCATGGAATACTTCGATGTCCCGGTGGAGCATGAGATAAGGCCACGAGACCGCAAACCCTATGAACTGAAAGGGGACATTGACGTCAAGGATTTGTCCTTCATTACCGAGGACGGAATAAGGCTGATAGAGGGGGTGAATTTCTCCCTGAAAGCCGGCGAGCACTTCGCCCTTGTGGGCTTTTCCGGCAGCGGGAAGAGCACCCTGGCCCAATGCGTGGGGCAGCTTTACAAATACTCCAGGGGCCATGTGCTCATTGGCCGCAAGGAGGTATCCGACCTGACCAAATCAGATATTGTCAAGAACGTCGGCATCATTGCCCAGGCACCCTTCATCTTTGACGGAACAATCAGGGAGAACCTGCTCTACTCCTACGCATCCATGATGGACCAGGATGCTGAGGGAAAGGATGGTTCAATGCCCCAACTGGATGACCTCATAGAGGTGATTCAACAGACAGGGGTCTTCCCTGATATCCTGAGGTTTGGCCTGAACACCATCCTTGATCCGGAACAGTACAGGGACCTTGGCCCGATCATTAACAGGGTGCGCCAGAACTTTCAGCGAGAGTTTGGAGAATCACTTGCAGAGTACGTGGAGTTCTTTGACGAAAACAAGTACCTCTATTTCTCGAACATCCTGGAAAACCTGATCTTCGGGACCCCCAACAAGGAGTCCTTCGCCATTTCCAGGCTTCCCAGGAACAAGTACTTCCTCGATTTCCTTGACGACGCAGACCTCACAAGGCCCCTCCTGAGCCTGGGTGCCGAACTCTCCAGACAATCCGTGGATATCCTCGGAAATCTCCCGCCGGAGAAGGCATTTTTCGAGCAGAGCCCTGTCCGGCCGGAGGAGTTGGACCCCCTGAAGGACCTCCTCGAACGACTACAGGGCCGAAGGTTGCACCAGTTATCGGACCAGGACCGTGAGAGGCTCCTCGGCCTCGCCCTCCGTTTTGTCCCCGGCAGGCACAAGATGGTGGGGCTCCCCACTATGCTTGAGGAACTGATCCTGGAAGGAAGGGCCATGTTCAGGGAAAGGATCACCCGGGACAACCCGGGTGCCGTGACCTTCTTCGACATATCCCGATACATATACTCGCAAACCATCCTCAACAATATCCTCTTTGGTAAGCCCAAGACACAGAAACAGGAGGCCCAGGAGAAGATATACCAGAGCATTATCAGGCTCCTCATTGAAGAGGACCTCCTGGAGAGGATCGTGGAAATAGGAATGGAGTTTCAGGTGGGAACAAAGGGTGACAGGCTCTCAGGCGGCCAGCGCCAAAAGATCGCCATTGCCAGGGCCTTTCTCAAGGCACCCCGGATACTCATCATGGATGAGGCCACCTCCGCCCTTGACAATGCCTCCCAGGCCCGCATCCAGAATCAACTCGACACCAAGTTCAGGGAAAATACGACCGTGATCGCGGTGGTCCACCGGCTTGATATCACCCGGAATTACGACAAGGTAGCGGTCATGAAGGCCGGGAAAATACTAGAGATGGGCCACCATGACGAACTTATTGAAAAGAAAGGGATATTCTATGAACTCGTCTCAGGGAAAAGGGGATAATTTCCAACAGAGCGAACTCCAAAAGAACCTTGAGCTCCTGAGGGGGGTGTATTTCTTCTCCGGCCTTCCCCTTGAGAGCCTGAAAGTATTCGCTTATCTGTGCACGAGAGAATCCTTCAAAAAGGGGGAGTTCCTCTTCCGTCAAGGCGACAATGACGGGCAGGCCTTCTACATCATTTCGGGAAAGGCCGGCCTCCTCTGCAAGGATGAGAAGGGCGAGTTCGTGATTCGGGAATATGGGCCGGGGGACTTTCTGGGCGGAATGGTGCTCCTCGGGAACATTCCGAGGCTCTTTTCACTCAGGGCGCAGGATGATATGACCTGTCTGATCCTGAGCAAGGAAAACTTTGATGCGGCCATTGAGCAATTTCCGGACCTCATGCCGAAGATAATCCTCTCTGTTGTCAAGGCCATCGGGGACCGGGAGGAGAGATTCCTGAGCGTCCGAGAGGAGACATGCGAGACCTGCGCCCGGATGATAATAGGCTTAACCTTGCTTTGATATTCAAGGTATCCTCTGGTCATTGCCAATCCTGAGCAAACATGATAGGATCCCTACTTACGGCAACGAGGCCCGGCTTTTCGGCAGGGAGTCCATATGTTTTCCATTGAACTAAAGAACGACCTGAAGGAACTCGAAAGACTCCACAGGGTGCTTGGAGACATCGGCGAGACCCTCTGTGTTTCAAAGAAGAACCTCTTTCAGATCAACCTTGCCATGGAGGAGATCTTCTCCAATATCGTCTCCCACGGATTCAGGGACGAGAAGGAACACCTGATAAGGATAATCATCACTCAGGAAGACGATTTCCTGTGCTTCCGTATAGAAGATGACGGGGTCCCCTTTAACCCGCTAGAATCAAAACCACCGGAGCTGAAGCGCCCCATCGAGGAAAGACCCCCCGGAGGTCTGGGCTGCTATCTCATGAGGTGCTGCATGGACGACGTGAAATATGAAAGGCAGGGAGGGAGAAACATCCTGACGATGAAGCGGTCCATCAATTCTGAAAAACCGTTAGAAGACAGCACCTGCTGAGCGCAAGGGCGGCGGGTTCTTAACCTTTTCTTGAATTGACCTTCTTTTATTGAGGGATGGAGCAATCAGAAGCCGTTTGCGGAGGTAGATAGTATGGATATCCTAGAGAAAAAACAAAGTGACATTACCATCTTTCTCCTCAAGGGTCGTCTCGATTCCAATACGTCACCCGAATTGGAAGAGAGGATCTTCGAATCCATCAACGGTGGGTCCACGAAGATGATCCTGGACTTTCAAGACCTTGACTATATATCCAGTGCGGGGCTCAGGGTGATAAACAAGACCCTCAAGCAACTCAAGCAGAAGGAAGGGAAGCTTATCCTGTCGTCCATGCAGGATTACGTGCGGGAAATCTTCGAAATCGCGGGCTTTGATTCCTTCATACCCATCGTCTCCACCACAGATGACGCCTTGACGAGGCTCTAACTTTCCAGCCCCTTTGGGCCCGAAAGCAAAAGGCCCTTCCCTCTGCCCGCAAAAGGGCCCCGTGATGCCTCCTCGTCCTCCCTCACCTGAGTCCCACGAGGCCCCTTTTCCCCAGTTCTCTCAAGAAGGATGTGACAGATACCTCGGCCTCCTTGTTCTCCAGTTGATAGCCCTCGGAAAACTCCCGGACAATGGCCCGAACGGACCGGCCTCCGTCGATAAGGTCCCACACAGTCGTGCCCAATTCGTCCAATTGAATCTTTTTGCTCTGTACTATCTCCCTTTCCTTGCCAAGCCGCCTGACCAACCCTGAAAACCATGGCCGCACCTTCACGGTATAGCTCAAAAGCACCTCTCCACTCTCCAGGCGACTCTCCCTGATCCGGGGATTTTTCAGGGGCACGCAGTCCAGCGCCTCTGTTCTGGTCATGACTGGTCGTGCCCGATTCTTCCTCTTAAACACACTCATAATCTTTGCAGATCCGGTCAAACAGGGGTTCCTCGGGCTCGGGCTTGCCTCTCCCTTCGAGTCCTACGCCGAGGATCCGATTCTTGCCTTCCATGTGCCACAGCCGAAAGAGCTTCAGGGAGGGTTTGACGTTCACCCTCTGCCAGAGGCGCCCCGGAGCGGTCCTTGAAGGCTCTTCTTTCCACTCAAGGCCACGCATGCCCTCGAATAGGATGTGCCTTAAGTCTTTCTTGTGGAGATCAGGCACTCTCTCTGCGACTGACAGAAGATCTCCTTTGGGCATCAGCACCGAGGCCGGGCCCCACCTGTACAGGGTGATCCTCTGCCCTCTGTTGGAGAACACCAATTCAAAGGCCCCCGCATCAAATCGGTGCCTCGTCAGTTTATAGGCGCTCGGCACCAGGGCCCGTATGTCGAAAACCGCCCATAATACCTGGTCGTCCCTCCTATGATCCCGGAAGGATTCCAGTATGGCCCGCGAGATCCTGCTGTCCACCCGTTGCTGCCCCTCAAAGAACTGGAGCACGGTGGCCTTTCCACAAGTGGGGCAATAAAGGATCAGGCCCCTGCCCCGGACACGTTCCCCTCTCCAAGAAAACCCGAGAGTCCTGAGGGGTTTCAAGGCCTCTTGCCATGCCCGGGGCAATTTGATCTCCCTTATCCCCTTCCTCAACTGCCTGTCCTGGCTCGTCCCAAGGCGTTTCAACTGATCCCCGGGCGAAAAGGCCCCTCTTATCGGTCCTGATCTCACCTCCATCACGGGGCCCGATTCCTCCTCAAGCATCATGTAGCCGGGCCCCAGCTTCCCCGCGTCCCAATTGGACGGCGCCAGGAAACGGATGCCACCCCAGGCCCACTCCTTCCATACCATGGTACAAGGCGACTTTCTAAGACATTGATGGAGATATCTTCTGGCTCAACCCTACACGGTCATGCGGAAGCATGACCCTCCGATTCCTGGAGGGACGGGTTCCACCCCGTCCGTTTCACCCTGACAATTCTGGAGAAGATTTTCAAAGGTCTCATGACCTCTCACCACTGATAGATACAGGAGCAGAGCGCGCAGGAGCTCCCGGAGGATCGGTCTCAGCGCTTCAGGGCCTTGGTTGGGAAATGGGTGGCCTCAACGGGGTATGAATTGCTCCATATCCTCCTTCTGCCACTTCATCTGGCCCTGTTGCTCATCCGCCGGGCTCTTGTATTCCGGATGTTTCTCCCTGTAGCAGCGGAGTTCATCTTCCAGTAGATTGGTCATGGTTATCTTCACCGAGTTCCCTATCTTCTCCTCCTCGTCTTTGGTGTTGTGCTGGAGGGTAAGGCTTATCCTGTTTTTCTCCTCATCCACGAAGGACCATTTCCAGGCAATGACCACGTGAAAGGGATCCCCACGCCACTCCGAAGGTTCCCCGAACCGTTCCTTCAAGATCTTCAGGAGCTTCTTGTAGAAGTCCTTGGAAGAATCCGCGTACTTCAGTTTTATCCTGACTATTCTCCCGGGTTGAACACACGTCCCATAGGCGATAATCCCGCTCTTGAAACCGCGCAGGGGCCTGACTTGAACCTCCCTGATATACTCCGTGTATCGAATGGGCAAAGAGGTGTCCATTCGGACCCTATCCCTGTAGTCTTCAATGTTTTTCCCCAGGACAAAGCCCCCTACCCCGTGAGGCGCCCCTGTTCTCGCATGCGAGGACCCACACAGAAAGAGGGCCGCCAGCATACCGAGGCCTGCCAATACCGAATATCTCTTCATATTCACTCCTGTCTTTGGAAGCTAATTTCAATCTTATCCCTCCTTCCTCCATATTTCAACACCAATCTCACCCCCCCCACGGGGACGTTGATTGGTAATTCAGCATAGCCGCCGGGCAAGAAATAGGCCCGGAGTGAACGAAAATGAAACTTTTTGCTTGTGCAACACTTTAGCTACTTGAAACCATCCTCGGACCGGGCAAAGGGGAAATGATGTCTTCTCTAGAGTGACTGGCGGCCTCCGGCTCGGAGAGCCTACGCCTCGCAGAGGAGGGCGCCGTCTTTTTGCGACTTATCAGTGGGGGAAACCCCTGGCCCCGAGCGTAGGCGAGGGGAACAGCGGGAGGGGGCAGAAATCCCCCGCAGATAAGTCGCAGAAAAGA
>JAFDHO010000134.1 GCA_019308745.1 Deltaproteobacteria bacterium | reverse complement strand
CTTCATTTGATCATATAATGCTCCCATAATGTGTGCCTCCTTTCTTAGATTTTGGGATTGTTCGATACCCTACTTTCTACAGAAAGGAGGCCACTTCTGGGAACCCCATCAAATCAGAGTGGCCCTGACTAAAACGCTATTCAATTGTCAAAGAGCAAATCCCCTAAAGGGAAACCACCGCGTAGCGGTTTAGTTCAACCTTTTTGTATCCGGTCTAAAGGAGATAGACGAGCTTCTATATGCCAAATTCCATTATAACTGCCACGGGTTGCTTTATTCCAACCCTAAAGGTACCCAATGAGTATTTTCTCAGCCATGAATTCTATGGACCTGATGGGATAAGACTTGAGAAATCCAATCAGGATATCATCGGCCAGTTCCAGGCTATCACATGCATTAATGAAAGGAGATATTTGGCTGATGGTCTAAATACATCCGATATTGCCTTCCAGGCGGCAAAACAGGCGCTGCATGGTGTGGACCGGGAAACTCTGGATTGCGTCATAGTCGCTCATAATTTAGGGGATTTGAGCGTGAACGGCAGAAGTTCCGATATGGTTCCAACCATCGCCGCCCGGGTAAAACACAAGTTGAGGATAAGAAATCCTTATACCGTTGCCTTTGATGTTCCTTTTGGTTGTCCCGGCTGGCTACACGGAATGACTCTAAGCGATTACTATATCAAGTCAGGCGATGCGAAAAAGATTCTTGTTATTGGCGCAGAGACCCTATCAAAGTTCTCGGATCCCCATGATATGGACAGCATGATATATGCCGATGGAGCCGGGGCCACCCTCGTTGAAGCAACGGAAGAGGATTCTGGAATCCTTACCCACGTGACAAGATCCGATACCTTTGAAAACGCCTATCTGCTGTGGATCGACAAGTCATACAACCCGAATCTAAATGGTGATAACTTGTTCCTCAAAATGCATGGTCACGAGATATATAAGTATGCCGTAAAGACGGTCCCTGAGGTGGTAAAACAAAGCCTTGATAAGGCGGGGGTCACCTTAACGGACGTGAAGAAGGTCCTCATACACCAGGCAAACGAAAAGATGGATGAGGCAATATTGAAAAGACTGTTCAAGTTGTACAAGATCAAGAATATTCCTGCGCACATCATGCCCATGACCATTTCCTGGCTTGGTAACAGTTCGGTGGCCACATTACCCACCCTATTCGACCTCTTGCAGACAGGAAAACTTGATAACCATAGATTGCATTCCGGTGACATAGCCGTGTTTGCCTCTGTCGGCGCGGGCATGAACGTCAATTCCATGGTTTACAGGATGCCCTGATCGCTGAATGCCCGGCCTCTTCCCGGACTCCCGGATTAGTGTAACTGCGGGGACGTTGATTTGTAATTCAGCGCCGCCGCCGGGCGATTGAGCGCCCAGCGGCTATACTGAATTACAAATCAACGTCCCTGGTTCCTAATTGATTCTTTTTGTTATTGACAAACCCATTCCCACCACTGCACCACGCCATTAATGAAACAAGTATTACAAGTGGAGCTTGAACAAATAGGCCATGTTTCAGGATTTATTATGCCTTGCGCCCATCCACCAGAGAATCCAACCCAATTATCACACCAGGTGCCTCCATCGTCTCCGCAATCTGGAGAATTGTCATAAGGAACGCAACAAGCATGACAACCGCCCCCTGCGGTATAAACTGTTCTCTGAAATTGTTTATGTTTACCATCAACGTCATAACATTCAACATAAAAAGGAGCCTCGTGTATTCGACAGTCAAAACCATCATAAAAGCCATAGTAGGATGTTGTATGGTCGACCCTTTGGCTGTTCAATACATAACTGCCATCTTCATGAAAATTCCCCCATCTACCACCGGTATTTCTAAATTCTATTGTAGGCGTTGCCTCATACTTGTCCGTAACTGATACAGATGCGACCGCATCGTAGTCCGAACCTCAGGTCCCGCCCGAGCAATTCAAGGTCATCATGCGAGAATCCTCCCCTGGAAAAGTTTGGGACAAGGTATATCCGTTCCCGGTCACGGACCAGATGAAGGGCGGGCATCCACCTTCCACCCACAGGTTCACGCTGCCACCGGGCTCAATGGTCTCCTTCTCTGCCTTGAGGATTGGCCCGGGCATCCAACCGTCCAGGTCCTCAACCACCCCCGGCACCGTCGGCACAAAGCATTCTTCTAGCCCGGATGCATCGCCAGGACCCAAGAGCAGAAGTAAAGCCAGAAACCATGAGTTCAGAAACAGATACCGCGCCTTTTCCATTTTCTTGCCCCCTTGATGTGCTCGAAAGATTGTTTTCGTTGATCAGAGGCTGTGATGCCCCTTCATTCTGAAGAAGAGTCCCTGGGAATGACACGCCTCGCCGAGCCAGTGAGCCTGCGCCTGAGAATAAGAAACGCCGCATATTGAGAAAAAAGCCTGGGCCCGCATAAGGCCTGCTCACGTGACAGGCTTTGCGTGGCTTCAATAGAAGTACAATATCTGTGCCAAGATCTGATTCTTTGGGTCTTTTCTGAGGCAGTGATGGGTGAAAGCAGGGAACCCTTATCCTGTCGCCTTTTCAAGAGTTCCGGGTTGGAACCGCGAGCGGTCTACAGCAAACAAAACCAACTCGCTACTCAAGGAAATGCACAAAGAATTGTGCATGTGCACAATTTTCAGTGCAAAAAGCAGGCACGTTGATTGGTAATTCGGTAACCTCCCTGATTCTCGCCTTTCCCCGAGAGATAAGAGGCGAGTTATTTACTTACAAATCAACGTCCCCGCCCACAGAGGAGGTGGGACAACGGGTGATACCTGTCTGAGTTCCAGAAACGCAGCGGCCCCCCCGGGACCCTGGAGGTCTCTATGCCCAAGGATCTGCACCACCTGGTCAAGGGGTTGTTCCGGGCCCCATGGATCCAGGAAGCACCCAGATCACAGGGCACTCCCAAGCTCCTATCGGTCCAGATTCGCCCTCCTATGCGCCTGCGTGCCTCTAGGACCCGGACCGGAAACCCCGTATCCCTCAGAACCCTCGCGGCGACCAGCCCCGACATTCCCGTCCCAAGGACAAGGACCCTTGGCAATTCCCCCTTTGTTTCCAGACCGTTAGGGTGGATGGACCACATGATCTCGGGCTTAGCTCTTACTTGCATAGTATCATAAAAAACATTGGAGAGATCAGATCTCTTGATAACAGGAGTCGGCACTGCACTCCTTTCTGAGGACGCCTCTTCCAAAGGCATAGGCCAGAACGGCAAGAATGGCCAACACCAAGAAACCCGAAGACAGGGACCCGGTCCTATCCTTTGCAAGGCCAAAAGTCAGGGTGAACAGGACCGCTCCCAGATTGGCCAGGAAATTGACCATCCCGATAATTGTCCCCAGGGACTCCTGCTTGACCGTTGTAGAGGCCAGATGGAAAAAAGCCCCGAAATTTATGCAGGAAAACCACGCCGCCGATACTGCCAGGAACAACAGGAGAGAGGGCACGGGGACGAAGAAGAGGCCGGCAAAGACAAAGGCGAGTATCAGTATGGAGCCGTTGGCTATACGCATGGGCGAAAACCTGAAGAGGATGAAACCGCCTGAGACCCTTGCCAGACCGCTCACGAACATCACGAACATGCCTCCCCACGCCAGTTGAGTTGCAGTGGAACCGGTCCAGTATTCCGCCAGCAGGCTCGGGATCCAGTTGCCCAGGTTGATCATCGTTCCCCATGACAGGGCATGATAGAAGCCGAGGATCCATCCTGCCCGGATCTTCACAACGCCACGGAGAGTCACGGGAGACGAGGAATCTTGGACTCGATGTTCCACTGGGATGCCCAGCCACCACAAGAGCAGTAAAAAGGACAAGATCCCGGGTGTCAGGTAGATCCATTGCCACCCAAAGGGGAGGAGCCTGGGTATCACGAGGTACGCGCAGATATTCCCTAGGGAAAAGATCCCGGCAAAAAAGGACTGAAAGGCCCCTATCCTCCCCCCAGGTGCGTAGAGGGCAATGAGTTTCATGCTGGTCACGAATCCTATGCCCGTGCCCATCCCCGTGAGTACCCGGCCAAATACGGCCAACCCCATGGAAGGGAGTGCGGCCGGAAGGAAATTCCCGAAGGTAAGGGCACTCATCCCGAGCAGGAAGGCCCGCTTTATGCCCAGTTTGTCCGTGACGACCCCCGCTGGCACCTGCATCAGGGCGTGGGACCAGAGCAAGGCACTCAGGAGAACGGAAATGCCCGTATAGGATACCCCGTACAAGGCCATCAGGTTGTCAATGCCTGGGGGGATGTTGAGGAACGTGACTCCCAGGTCAACGCCTACGAGAAAGGCAAAAATTATTTTGATATTCACAAGTGAGCCCTTTTTGCAAACACGTCTGGGGCGATTCAAATCGTCCCCATCCTCTTGATATCACCCTCAAACCACTCTTGACAACAGGTAAAAACAAAAGTAGGGTGAATGTAAACGTTTTCCTCATGAAGGAGGCACCCATTGCCCACGATCAGAGATGTTGCCAGAAAGGCCAGGGTCTCCATAGCGACCGTATCCAGGGTAATCAACAATAGCCCCCACCAGGTGGGCCGCGAGACCAGGGAGAAGGTCCTCCGGGCCGTACAGGAACTGGACTACAGGCCCAATGCACTGGCGCAGGGGCTCATCATGAAGAGGTCCATGACCGTCGGGATTATCATCCCGGACATCTCGAATCCCTATTATGCCGAAATCGTAAGGGGCATCCAGGATGCTGCCGACAGGGCCGGGTACGCCATAGTGCTCCAGAACACCGACCGAAAAAAGGATAAGATCATCAGGTGCATCCAGGTACTCAGGGACAAGAAGGCCGATGGAATTATCTTTAGCGGCGGCATCATACACGGCTACGAAACCCTCTCGGCACTGGGAGAGCTCAATAGCCGGGTCGTGGTGATTGGCAGGCATGAAGTGGATTTTCCGGCCGTGAGGGTCGACAATATCGGTGGCGCCACCCAAGCCATACAGCACCTCGTGGACCTGGGCCACGAGCGAATCAGCTTCATAAACGGACCTGAAATGTCTACGACCAGTATCGACCGCCAACGGGGCTACAAGAATGCCCTGGCCCAAAACAACCTGCCCTTTGAAAGGGAACTCGTGAAACGGGGAAACTTGACCCCCGAAAGCGGTTACATGGCGGTAAAAGAGGTCCTCCAATTGAGGAACAGGCCCACAGGGGTTTTTACGAGCAACGACCTCATGGCCTTCGGGGCCATTTGCGGGGCAAGGGAATTGGGGCTGAAGGTCCCTGATGATCTTGCGGTGGTCGGATTTGACAACATCCCCCTGTGCACCTATTTTGACCCGCCGTTGAGCACGGTGGAGATTCCCATGTATGAAATAGGCCTTTCTGCCATGGAAATGCTCATGGACTTGATTAACCAAAGTGAGTTTGATCGATACAAAATATTCAAGACCAGGCTTATTAAAAGAAGATCTTCGCAGGGAAAAAATACTTGACTTGAACACATGAATGTATCATGGTACGGAAAACGTTTACCATGAATTTCCATTTTTGAGGGAGGAGAAATTATGCCGAGAAGAAAATCCTGGGATATATTCGAGATGAGCTACGACGAAGTAGCCGAACAAATGAAGAAGAACGACGTCGTCATGCTGCCTATGGGTTCCACGGAAAAACACGGAAGCCATGTTGTATTGGGCACGGATTCTATGACCACCATGGGGGGTGGTGAAGGTGGCAGCGGAACTTTCCAAGACAATCTACACGCCCATAATACCCGTAGGGTATTCGCCCCACCACATGGGAGAAGTTGGGAAGGGATTGGGCACCCTCACCTTTTCCGGCAGAACATATAGGGCGATCGTCTATGAACTCGGAATGTCCATGATCTACCATGGTTTCAACAAATTGATCTTTGTCAGCCACCACGGCAGTAACACGAAGGTCATAGATGACGTCCTGAGGCAGTTAAGGTATGAGACCGGGTGCTTTGTCT
Organism: Deltaproteobacteria bacterium; assembly: GCA_019308745.1. Classification (GTDB taxonomy): domain Bacteria; phylum Desulfobacterota; class DSM-4660; order Desulfatiglandales; family HGW-15; genus JAFDHO01. The sequence goes on along the minus strand of JAFDHO010000134.1, from coordinate 5,129 downwards.
GCTGGTACAAGACGCCCACGGAGAGGACCTATTCCCTGATCGACGATATCATGGAAGGGCCCCCTGAGGAGACCCCCGGCTGGCACGCGGGAGAGCTTGAGACCAGTACTGTTTGGGCCTGGGACGAGACCCTCATCGATATGGACAAGGCACAGCAGGACAGGACCCATGCCCCGAAATGGATGGGCCCGGCTTTCAGTAAACATGACGGTTCAGACAAGGTCACCTTTTTGGGCTCGGAGAATATTTGGGTGCCCATGGAACATCACGAATACTCTGACACGGCAACCATCGGGAATCCCTTCCGCGGGACCAAGGAAAAGGGTGAAAAGTATTTCCAGATCTCTGGAGAGGCCCTTGCCAAGTTTATTGAGGAAGTGAAAAAGTTTGACATCAAGGTCCCCGACGAGAAAAGGGAGTTCGCAAACAGGGCATAAGTTCTTATCCCATTCAACTCCACAAGCGCCGAAGTGGCTCCTATGACCCCGAAGATCGTTATATTGGCTACCCTTGATACGAAGGGACGGGAGGTCGCCTTTCTAAAGGACCTGGTGGAATCCCATGGAGCCTCCACGATCCTTGTGGATATTGCGCCCCTGGGGCCGCCTCTTCTGGAACCCGACTATTCCGGGGAAGAGATCGCTGCTCTTGGTGGCTCTGACCTTTCCAGCCTCCTTGAAAAGGGACAAAGGGGAGATATCATGGAGGTCATGGGAAGGGGGGCGGCAGCCCTGCTCATGGATCTTTTCAAGAGAGGCAAGGTCAACGGGGTCCTAGATCTCGGCGGAAACCAGGGGACTTCCATTTCCGCCACAGCCATGAAGGCCCTGCCCTTGGGCCTCCCGAAGGTGCTCCTGTCTACGGTGGGCTCGGGCAACGTTCGTCCCTTTGTGGGGCATAAGGATATCCTGATCATGTTCTCTGTTGGCGACATGCTGGGAGGTCCCAACGCCCTGACGCGATCCATCCTTGAAAACGCAGCCGCCGCCCTGCTGGGTATGATCGAGAAGGGAAGAGGGGCATTCCAGGGCATAGGCCAAAAGACGATTGCCATCACCGAGCTCGGGAACACTGAAAAGGGCGCATCCCATGCAGTAACCCTGTTGAGGGCCAGGGGGTACGAGGTACTCCCCTTCCATGCCTCGGGTGCGGGGGGAAGCGCAATGGAAGAACTGGTAGCAGCCGGCTCTATCCAGGGCATTTTTGATCTCACCCCCCACGAACTGGCCGAGGAGGTGGTTGGGGCCGGTGCCTACATTCCGGTCAGGCCAGGTCGCATGACCGCTGCTTCCAGGGCAGGGATCCCGCAGGTCGTTTCCACAGGGGCCCTCGAATACCTTTGCTTTGGACCACGGGATTCCATCCCGGCCAGGCTCAGGCATCGAAAGATTTACATGCATAACCCCTTGAACGCCAACCTGAAGCTCTCAAGACGAGAGATGGGGGCGTCGGGCGGGCAAGGGCTGAAAGGCTTAACATGTCCCAGGGCCGCGTAGCCGTCATGATACCCAAAAAGGGTTGGTCTGTTTATGGGAGTGAAGGCGGCCCTTTCCACGACCCCCGGGGAAACAGGATGCTGGTGGATGCCCTGAGAGAGAGGCTCAAACCGGAAATACGCCTTGAGGAAGTAGACGCCCACATAAATGACGACTCCTTTATCGAACACTGCATCGATACGCTGGTCACTTTTATGGAGGCTGGAGAACATGGCAGATAACATGCAGGAAGAAGAGGGGATCTTACGAAAGGAGCTTTCCGAGTACGGCAGGCGCTCCTTTGAGAGAGGGCTCATATGCGGCACGGGGGGCAATCTCAGCGCGAGGATACCCGGGACAGATAAGGTCCTTGTCACCCCGACAGGGATTTCCCTCGGGGACGTGCGTCCCAATGAGAACATCCTCGTTAGCCTCGATGGTGAAGTCCTGGACTCCCCTATGGACCTGATTCCCTCGAAGGAAACATCCTTTCACCTTAGAGCTTACCGACTGCGCCCGGACATCAACGCCGTGGCACACCTGCATCCTCCCTATGCCACGGCCTATGCCAACAAAGGTATCGCTCTTCCCCTTGTCACGGTCTCCGCAAGGGCCAACTTGAAACACGTGCCTACCATAGAATGTGCCTTGCCCGGCTCCGAGGAACTGTGCGAACTGGTCACAAAAGGGCTGGGGGACTACCCTGAAGCCCGCACCCTCCTCATGAAGGAGCACGGGATACTGGCACTGGGGAAGGATCTCAAGACAGCCTTCTACCTTGCCGACCTGGTGGAAGATACGGCAAAGGTCGCCTTCATAGCGGCCAATATCAAGTTTTGAACACTGTGCCCGTGATCCCTTTTGGGGAAACCAAATGGGAACAAGGGCCATGAACCATGGAGAATTTTGATGGAACATGTTGTGACAAACAAAGACCTATCTGTACCCAAGACCATGAAAGCCTGGGTCCTGGACGATCCGGAACAGCTCAGGCCCCTGAATCGGCCAACAACGGTGTAGCCGGCGGTGCCATGATTCCGATGCTTACCCTGGGGATCCCCGGCGACCCCATAACCGCCATTCTGTTGGGCGCCCTCATGATCCAGGGGCTCACACCCGGGCCCCTGCTCTTTGAAAACAATGCCCAGTTCGTGTACAGCGTGTTCTGGGCCTACTTCGTGGCAAACGTTATGACCTTTTGCCTGACATTCTTGACCATCAAGGCATGGGTCAGGATCCATCAGGTCCCTGCGAGGATACTCCTCCCCATTATTACTGTCCTCTGTATCGTGGGGTCCTATGCCCTCCGGAACACCTTTTTCGACACAGGGATCATGCTCTTCTTCGGGGTCCTGGGCTACCTCATGAATAAGTATGGTTTTCCCATCGTGCCGATGCTCCTCGCCATTATTTTGGGACCTGCCCTTGAAAAGCACCTCCGAATGTCCCTCATTATTTCGGTGTGTTGCAGATCCGGCTTCTGACTCGCGGCATTTGACAGGAAAGGAATAGGGAGTAGAAATGGAACTTCATTTTTCTAGGACCAACGGAGCGGTAGACGACATGATCGACAGCCTTATGGAGCTGACCGGGATCATCAATCATCCCGAAATCGTCAGGGAGATGATCATTGCGGCCCTCAAGGCGGGCCAGGAAGGCGAGGAAAAGATGGACCTCAAGCTCATGAACACCACCCTGAAAGAAATGCGATTCACCTCCAAGGTCTTTGCCCCCTACCGGGGAACCAAAAAGGTCACGGTATTCGGTTCGGCCAGGGCCAGACCTGATGAGACTGTTTATGCCATGGCCCGCCTTTTCGGCCGGAAGCTCGCCGAGTCCGGTTACATGGTCATAACCGGAGGAGGACCGGGCATCATGCAGGCCGTCAACGAAGGAGCGGGGCCCGAGAAATCCTTCGGTGTCAGCATTCGCCTGCCCTTTGAGCAGAAGATCAATCCCGTGCTGGAAGGAAATCCGCGAAATATCAATTACAAGTATTTCTTCAACCGGAAGGTGGCCTTTCTCAAGGAGGCGGACGTCATTGCCCTCTTCCCCGGCGGCTTTGGTACCCTTGATGAAGCCATGGAGACCCTGACCCTGGTGCAGACCGGCAAGCGAAATCTCCTTCCCCTTGTACTCATTGATGAACCGGGTGGGACTTACTGGTCCCAGTGGTTGGCCTTCCTAAAGGGCGAGCTCCTGGGTCGCGGGTATATCAATGAAATGGATTTCAATCTTTTCCACTGTGTCGACTCGGTCAGAGAGGCCGTAAAGGTCATTGACCTTTTCTATCGCCGATACCATAGCCTCAGATATGTCGGAGATCAATTGGTGATCCGCATGAATTCCCCCATTGATCCAGAGAGGGTCAAGGAGCTCGTGGAGGCCTTCTCCGATATCCTCGTGCCCGGAGGGACCCTTGCCCTTTCTGACCCCCTTCCCCCTGAGATAGATGAGCCAGAGATCGCCCACCTACCCAGACTCCTGGTTGATTTCAACAGAAAAGACTTTGGCCGCCTAAAGACCCTCATTGACGAGATCAATAGAGAATGAGTGTCCCTGCTTGGCCCTTTCTTGGGATGGGGCCAGGCAGTCTGTCGCCTATTCCCATCTCTAAGGCCTCCTGGAGTGCCTGGGAACACCGCTTTATCTGTCATCCCTGGAGGACTTCTGCATCATAACTAGAAACCGGGGTCCAGAGGGCTCCCACCCCTGAAAGGGATTATAGCGCGCGACAACGCACGATGTAGAGAAGCCAGGAGTCAGTAAAGATTCTGATTGTAGCTCGCTCTTACAATAGACAATTCCGGTTCACCATGGGCCAAAACCTTCTTATTCTGGATTCTGGCTCCTGGCTCCTGGATTCTTCGTCGGCATATCTTGGCAGAGCCACTAAACTCTGACCTGGTCCAGAGGACCAGGGTTTCTATATTCGACTAAAAGCGGTTCCTGTGGAGCCAGCTTCCTTCCGGTCTCAACGACCTGGGGCCGGGATCTTCCGCCGGGACACCGAAGTGAATGGCCGCCGCGAGGGTCACCCCCTCCGGCGCCTTCACGAGTCTGTTTATCCTTTCCGTTGCTTCGCCCCGGAAATAGGAAATCTTCGAACCAAGGCCTTCGGCCACGGCAGCAAGGAGCATGTTCTGTATGCAACACCAAGCACCGGCAGCATGGCCTGCCCCCTCAGGGTGATAGACAAGGACGATGCTTGCATTGGCGAACGTCTCCTTTTGTCTCTGTGCCGCTACCTCCAGTTCTGTTGGGACAGGCTCGCCCCTGGGCTTATTATCCCTGGTGAGAACATACTTTATTTCACTGATCTCTTCTATCAGATTCGGATCATCAACCATAACGAATTCCCAGCCCTGGGTATTCCTTGAGGATGGGGCCTTGGTGCCCTCCGTGATGAGTTTTCTCAGTTGTTCTTCCCCGGCCGGGGCCTTGAACTTCCTTATGGTCCTCCTCTTTTCGTTCACCTCATAAAAATCCATGCACAATCCTCCTTAACTGCAATTCTTGCTGTTGAATAACGTGAACCGCTTTACTGGAATTCCGATATAAGGATTAAGAAAAAGTGAATTTTTTTCAAAAAAATTGCATCTCTGTGATTTTCCTTTGCTTTTTCATGTTGCCACGAGAAGGGGTCTGAGAACG
>JAFDHO010000399.1 GCA_019308745.1 Deltaproteobacteria bacterium | reverse complement strand
CCAGCGGCCATGGTACCGATTGCTTCCATCTTTTCCGTAAGATGGATTTGATTCTGCCTTCTCCTTTCCCGCTCTTCATACAGCTTGCGTTCGGTTATATCACGTACTATTCCCTGGATTGTCTTATCTCCCCCGTTAATAAGGCTCGAAGACACTTCTACATCCACCATGCCGCCATCAGCCCTTTTCAAGCGAGTTTCAAAAAACAAGGGGAGGCCCTTTTCGACAAGGGCGATCCTTTCCATGGCACTATGGTGCTCATCCTCTGGTTGAAGATCCCTGATCTCCATGGTGAGCAATTTCCCCTTGTCATAACCCAGCAGGTCGCATGCCCTTTGATTTACGTCCAGGATTCGGCCCTGTTTGTGTATAAGGATGGCATCATTCGACTGCTCGAAGAGTCTCCGGAAATGCTCTTCCTTTTCGCGCAGATCATTGCTGTCTATCTCCTGTAGAAAGAAATAGAATACGAATGCCCACCACACGGGGATCATGGCTCCGATCAGATCTTCCGTGCTCTCTATCGTATCGTTCGCACCAGGCCCTCCCAGGAGTAAACAGAGGCCGTAGGAGAGGGTGAATATGAGCCCCCCGACAAACACGGCCCTTGCCTTGGGTAGAAATCGCCGGTTGACGGGCCTTAACAGGATTATCAATGTCAGCAGGGACGCTGCCAGAAAGATAATGTCAACGGCGACTACGGGGTTCATTGGGCCTGACCTTTCCTGTTGCGGAAGGATTTGCCGGCCCAGAGGGCGAGCATGATAGAACTCCCGGCATAGCAGGCATGTTCCATAAAGTTTAAGAGCCTGTTCCAGAGGAATCCTTCTAGGACCGTGAAGGCCCAGCCCCCGAAGGCTAGATAGAAGGCGAGGAACAGTGTCCCGGATGAACAGATGCGCTTGAGCTTGGAGCGACTGCCCAGGACAAAGATCAAGACACCCAGCCCGATCAAAAACATCATGATTTCGTTTTCCTGTATCATGCCCTTATCTCCGGATCATTCCAGCCAGGTCCCTGTTTGAAACGCTCCCAGAATACTCCATAACTACTCATTATGTAGCAATAACCGTGCCGAATGGCTGTGAAGGATTTTTCTTCTGTGCTCTTAGTCACTTAAGCCATTTGTCATAGAATCTCGAAGTCAAGACGGGAAGCTGGAAAATTCCATACTTCATAACGTCAAATTATTGACGGGGGATGTTAGTCAAGGGGGGTGAGCAGGGGGTGAGCAAATGGACAAGGGGCGGGATATAAGCCCCGCCCCCTGCAAACAGAAAAAGGGTGTCATGTCAGAAGTCCTTGAAATCCTCGTCTTTCACATCCTGATCGTCCATGGGAATCACTTCCTCGGGACTGGCCGCCTTTGCCACGGCTCCAGGCCCCTTGTTCCCCTTGCTCACCGGGGTTACTACGCCTTTGGTTCCGGCTCCATGCTTAGATCCGGCAGTCTTTGCACCCACTGCCCTCTTGGCTTGCACGCCATGGCCCCCGTTCAGGTTGAAGGTGGCAAGCATGCTGTTCAATTCCTGGGCCTGCGCGCTCAACTCTTCCGAGGCGGAGGCCGACTCCTCTGCATTGGCCGCATTCTGCTGCACCACCTTGTCCATCTCTGCCACCGCCTTGTTCACCTGCTCAATCCCCTGGGCCTGCTCGCTGGAGGCCGCAGCGATCTCGTTGACAAGCTCACCGACCTTGCTGGTACTGGTCGCGACCTCGTTGAATTCCTTGTTCGTCCTTTCGACCAGCTCAGATCCGTTCTTCACCCTCTTGATCGTACCCTCGATCATGTCTGCGGTGTTCTTGGCGGCATCGGCAGAACGCATGGCGAGGTTCCTCACCTCGTCGGCCACCACCGCAAAACCGGCACCGGCTTCACCCGCCCTGGCAGCCTCAACAGCCGCATTAAGGGCCAGAAGATTGGTCTGAAAGGCAATCTCATCAATGGTCTTGATGATCTTCTGGGTCTCTTCGCTCGCCCCGGTGATGTCTTCCATGGCCTTAGTCAAGGCATCCATGGATTCCTTTGCCCTGCTTACTGACCTGGCGGTCTCTGCCATAACGTTATTGGCCTGGCCGGCATTGTCGGCATTTTGC
>JAFDHO010000398.1 GCA_019308745.1 Deltaproteobacteria bacterium | reverse complement strand
AAAGCTTCAAGTTCAAGGCGCGCGAATCTCGTGTGATGAGGCGTACTTAGCGTACGCCGCAATCACAACGAGATGAAGCGCAACGCAGAAATTGGACTTTTTACGAAGCCATCAGGGTTAGTGAATCACTGCCCAAGAAGTGGGAAGGAGATCGCTTTGGTTGATGACAAGAATATGATCAGCATCGAAGTGACAACCCAATGTAACGTCTCCTGTCCCCACTGCTTTGCCCGCGGCATTTCTCGCGAAAACTCGTCTCTTTCGCTCGGTGTTTGCAAGGAGGTTATCACGGAAGCTAAGGACCTGGGATACAAACAGCTACACGTGACGGGAGGCGAGCCCCTTCTCTGGAATGGACTATTCCGTACCTTGGGTTGGGCCTTTGAGCTGGGTTACGAGTCCGTTTTTTTGAATACCAACGGCACATTGCTAACCGAAGACATGTGCGCCAGACTTGCGTCTTATGAAGGACTTTCTATCTCCATAAGCCTGGATGGACCTGAAGACCTCCACAATTGCATTAGGCCTGATGCGCCTTACGAAAACGTGCTCAAAGGCATAGAAAGAGCACTTGCCGGTGGCAATAGGGTATACATATTTTCTTTGGCTACAAAGAGCTTGCTATCCCTCTTACCCCATTTTGCCGAAGATACCTATGGCATGTTTACAGGTTTGAGTGGTATGACTCTCCTGCCCATTGTACCGATGAGGGGCATGCAATGGCTTTCAAATGAATATGTCCATTACAACGATTTCCCTGAATTTGTCCGGGAACTGGCCTATTTGAACCTCTATGGCCTTACGATTGAAGTGCTCAACGAACCTCTTGTGAACGTGGTTTCAAGGGCTCTCAACATTTCGTGGATCCCCTTTTCATATGACCTGGTCCAGAATGGGAATATCATGGTCACAGCAAGCGGTGAGATGCGTCTTTCCCACTCAAGCAACGGAAGCTTCGGAAAATACGGTCGAGGCATGATCGGCAAGGTATTGGGGGATGAAAGGTATCGTGGAGCTGTCGGAGCGGACCGGACAACATGCCCCTCCTGTAAATACCTTCATGAATGCCAAAAGGCGGGCATGATCAGGCCCACATCAAACAACCGGGGTGGGATCTCAGAGGCGCCCTATTGCAAAAGGGTCATGGGTCTAGTTCTGGAAGAGACAAAGGGGCATTAAGATGTTTTCAACGTGACATGATAGTGTCTGGCCTCTGATTGTACAAGCCAGACAAAAGGGGTCCTTTGGCAGTAAGATGTGGAATTACTTTGGTATTTTAGACAAAGGCGTGAGGCGGGAGTTGGTTTATTGATCACGCAGGTTGCTTTCCAATGAAAGGGGGATACCATGGAGGAGCAGAAAAATTTTATCGACTTTATCCGGGATGCAAAGAAGAGTAAGAGATTAACCAGGATCTTCATGGAGATCAAAGACGAAGCGGAGCTTAGGACATGGTTTGTAAGTGAGGGGTATGAGAAGATCACCCTCGATGAGTGTGGGAAATTAATTAACTACAAGAAGCGTTTGCCTCGCGATATCAAGGAGATAATTGAGCGCAGGAAGGCCTATTAGGTCAAATGGGTGATGGGAAGGTTGTAGAGAAAACAATAGGCATCGTCGGTGCCGGCCCGGCTGGCGCGCTGTTGGCGCTCAGGTTGACGTCCCGCGGCGAAAGTGTGTTTCTTTATGATCATAAGGCCCCTTGGGAAAAACCCTGCGGAGGGGTAATTAGAGAAGATGCGTTCGTCGAATTTCCTGAGCTTCGGGAATATTCTTATTCTGTAAACCGGTGCCATAAAATTTATTATGTCTCAGGAGAGAATGAGCGAGAGCTTGTGAAGCTAAAAGCACCGTTACCGACGGTTTCAAGAATGGAGTTGAGCCGCTTCTTCCTGCAAAACGCAATAAGTGCCGGGGCAGAATTCGTCCCAGAAAAGGTGACCCGGGTGTACCGACAGGATGACAGATGGATAATTGAAACAAGTATCGGGGATTACAGGGTTGATGTTCTTGTGGGTGCTGACGGAGCAAGCAGCATCGTAAGGAGCTTTACCGTTGGAAGATTCCCGAGAGAGCACCTTTCTTTGACGTGCGGATACA
>JAFDHO010000397.1 GCA_019308745.1 Deltaproteobacteria bacterium | reverse complement strand
GCTCTCTCTTGGTGCCAATTCACTTACTCCAACTATCTCTTTTAGAAACCTTGAAAACAGCCATTGGGAGGAGCCTATTGTGTGGAGCAGAGCATGGGTAAGACGATTTTCTTCCTTTGAATACTGATCATAGACAGGGTTCAGTCGGTCCTTATTTATTCTCATAGCCTCTCCACATAGTTCTTCTAAGGCCGTGCCCTCATAGCCATGACATTATAGATAGATGGCGGGGTTGTTGGGCGGGATGGGTCGCGCGAATCAAGCTTTACTCTTCCCCGGCTATAACGTTCAGTGGCCTCTTTAGCACCCGACACTGATCAACGGCCGAATATCAAATCTGTTAATGCGAGACCTGACCCTGGAGTGCAACACATTTAGCCTCGCAACCGTTCTGTGAACCAGTTTGCCAGCATGTTGGCCCGTTCCGTTAGCTGTTCCTCATTGCCTATATCGAAGAGCCTGGAGTTCTGAAATTGAATTCGTGCTCGAAGCTTACTCACTTCCGTCTTGCCGGTGATCTCTCCCTCTGTCTCCCACCCATAGTCTTTCTTGTTCGCGGATCGGCATATTTCATCGAATTCTTCGTTGATCCAGAGCAGAAAGCATTCCAGAAAGTCCTTGTCTGTCTTCTCCTCACCCTGTAGCTTGGTTAATATCCCAAAGCATATATGTGGAGCTCTGCCTTCCTTATTTGCTAGTGAAATCAGGACGAAAGGATAGCTATTCCCGTTCGGTCTCATATGGCTATCAGGAATCGAAAAAAGAGAGTATAGATATCTTTGGATCCTGGCCTCCCCATAACTCCTAGATCTCGTGTGTCTACGAATCAGCCGAGCATCCTGGGTAGAAAGACGACAGATGTCAGATTGATTAATCCTAAGCTCTGTTGTCTCCGCGATAGTCTTGGATAACTCCTCAAGGATCGAATAGGCGAAGTCGAAGGTCTTTATCATCGCTCTTGCCGCGGCTACCGCTGTCTCTTCAGACTTAAGTAACTCATCTCCCATTTCATTACCTCCTAAGCTCGCTCTTTCAAAAAGGTTCTGGCAGAGCTTCAATCCAAAGCTTTGTGGATTCAAGGATCACAGCAATACCGAAAAACATTCTGCCACTTGGGGATTTCGTTAGCGTCAATCTCCAGGTCTGAAAGGGTTTTGACTACCGGAGACACAACAGGTAATTGAGGGATAATATTTGAGTGAACAGACAACTCAGACATGTATCCAGCGGCGTCAAAACCGATTGGTATCAATCCTTGACTCTCAAGCAGAGCACATACGTCCTCGCGCATTCGTTCAATCATCTCTTGCACGGAACGCGGGATATCACTGAAGACTCCCTTGCTGTCAAAAGCAAGATTTGCCAGCATTCCTTGTATTGATTGCCAATTTGCCCAAAGGAGTCTTTCTTTCACTTCCTCTTCTGAAAAGCGGAGTCCAAGCGAAAAAGTGCAACTCTTGGAAATAAATTCCTCTAGCGAGTTTTGAGGCCCAATAAGGGCCTCTGGCTTATTCAACCTTTCAGAGTGTACACCGCAAAAACAAGGGCGGATCAACGCTTTGTTGATGAGCAACAGAAAAAACTCCCTTTCCCGATACTCCCTAGCACATATCGCAAATTGCTGAAACAATTGCTCGGCATCTAGATCACGGGAATATTCGCTCTCAACCATCATTACCCATCTGTCCGTTTCGATCAAAGCATCAGGGCAAATTGTTCCTTTGGGAATTGGACGCTGGGCACCTCTTGGTCTCGGTCTCCAAAAGGATCTTCTCCACTGCTCAGGGACTTGATACGATGGCCAAAGGGAAACCTTGGGACTAGACGAAATCTCGAGCATGGAAGATGCAGAAGGGTTTCTCTTCCGGAGCTCCCTGAGAAACTCCTGGAACCATAGCTGGGGCGGCAGATACCTGAACAGCCCCATTACTGCATGGGTTAGGTCGTCCTCACCTATTCTTATGCCTCTTCTTGCCAGCATGCCTGCTCAATATCCCACGAAATTGAATCCATGGCGAATCGCGTGCAATTAGATGATGTAAATGCCATGCTTTTCCTCCTTGCTCCCTGAGCTATTGAGTAGCAACTTCCACTCCCTCGAT
>JAFDHO010000396.1 GCA_019308745.1 Deltaproteobacteria bacterium | reverse complement strand
ATCAGCCTTTACTTTATATTTCCCGGCTTTTCTGTCAACTCGGTATCGGTGAAAGCCACCTACTATTCAACCGAAATTGGATATACCCCATACTTCTTGGCGGCTTCAAACATAACGACCACGTTTTCTCCCTTGCACCCCGGGTGAATCGAATTTGAAGAGCTTAGGATGTATCCTCCGCCCGGTGCGGCTTTTCGTATCGTGTCTTTGACCGCGGCGACTACTTCTTGTTCCGTGCCAAAGGGAAGTAGGTGCATACAGTCAATGTTCCCCAACAGGCAAACCTTCCCCTCCAAATTCTCTTTGACTTCCTTGATGTCCATGCATTGGGGTTCAATGGGGTGGAGACCGTCGAATCCGGTCTCAACAAGATCATCTATGATCAGCCATATGTTGCCATCCGAATGTTTGATCACCGGGACACCTCGCTGGTGAGTAGCGTCGCATATCTCCCGATGAAACGGCTGTATGAATTCTCTGTAATGATCCCTGGACATGAATGTATTCGCCTTGAACGCCAGATCCCCTTCCAGTATGACAACCTCGGCCCCCTTATCAATAGCCAATTCAAGCTCCTGTTTCACCAAATCAGTGGCTATACGAGTCAATCGAAGGGAAAAATCGGGTTTCATCACATAAAGGGGAAGCAGTTTGTCTATTCCGCCCAAAAGACTCCAGCTAAGACGAAAAGGGTCAACCAAGCCATAGACAAGCACTTTTTCAGGTGCTTTCTCCTTGAAGTACTCCAAGAGGCAAAAGTCCTTGTGAGACGGCTTGATCCCTTCAATTCTCGCCAGATCACCCTCGTCCTTGACAGGGCCTTCTACGGAAACAGGCTCCCCATGTCTTGTCAATCTCCAGATAATTCCATAGCCATCTTCGACAAGATCTTCTCCTTTGTCCGGTATATGCCTGTAGTCCTTCAATGACCATGCACCAACAGCGTCCAGATCCATTTTTTCGATGAGCTCTAACTGGAGGGCATGGTATTTGTAATCCTCTTCCTTGAGCGTATGATCAACCAAGCCTTTCTCGGATTTGATCTCGGGTATATCCCCTCCAAAAAGAACCTTGGCTGTGTTGATAATAGACACTTTATCAAAAAAGTCGAAACAGGGCACTCTATCCGGCACCTTCAATTTAAGGGCTGCTAGAAATCTCTCCCTGTTATTCACTTATCCCATGCCCCCTTTCACTCAAGCCCCAACAATTCCTTTGCCCTTTTGACAGCCAGATACCCGTCAGGGGCATATCCGTCGGCCCCGATCTTTTCGGCAAATTCTGCTGTTACGGGGTTACCACCTACCATTATCTTTGAACCCGGAACCTCTTCACGAATTTGTCTTATAGCCGGCCCAAGATTCAACATGGTGGCGGTCAACAATGCCGATATTCCTATGAGATCGGCCTTGCTTTCCCTGGAAGACTTGATGAATCGTTCGGGCTGAACGTCAATTCCAAGATCTATTACCCTAAATCCTGCTGCCTCAAGATTCATTTTCACTATATTCTTGCCAATATCATGAACGTCGTCGTAGATGGTTCCCAGGACCATCGTGCCCTTTGGTTCTAATTTGCGATCCCCCAGACGCTCCTTGATGACTTCGACCGCCTTTGACATGGCTATTCCTGCTGCCATTAGCTCGGGAAGAAAAAGGGATCCATTAGAGAATTCCTGTCCGATCTCATCCATTATGGGAATCAGGATTTTCTCCAAGAGGTCTGACCACGGTATACCTTTGTCCAATTCTCCACGCGTGAATTGTTCTGTCTTTTTAATATTTCCTTCCAGCATTCTCTGCTTTAAATCGACATTTACTCCCATGGACCTTGCCTCCCATTACCCACAAAGGCAGCGTTTGTCACGTGGTGCCAAATCGAGGGCCCGTTGTTATCAAGGACGCCTTTCCCGCAGAATATGCTTGCGTGTAGGGCAACAGGGCCTTGATTCCCTTGAGCCATTGACCAGCTAGTTTCGTTTGCATTATGACTGAATAGGGTATATTACTTCATCCGTTGTCAATCCCTGAGGAAACCGAGCGGAGCCGTCCCACTCGGGGGCAACCACCGGCGGCATTCTCTCAACAGGTTGTTGCCCGAATCCC
>JAFDHO010000395.1 GCA_019308745.1 Deltaproteobacteria bacterium | reverse complement strand
CGGAAATGGGAAGGACAGTCCGGTAAAAAGACGCTGCCTGTATTTAGTTGTCACGGGGCGTGGGTGTATCAGCTCGGGATATTGGGATATGAGCTTGATATAATCGTAGGGCTTAAAGGCCGATATAAACAAACCCGGGATGAACAGATGCGGTCTATACCAGTTGATTCCCGATTGGTCGCTTTGTCAGAAGCGTTGCGGTCACGCACTCGCCCGGGATTCATCGTCGTTTCCAGAAAGTTCTGCCGGCAAATTAGACTTTGACAGAATAGCATAGGGGGCATACTATGTGATGAGTATAGAGAACAAAGTCTTATACGTTCAAATGGGAGACTGGCGTTGTTACCAATCAAGGACAGAGAGAAGGAAAACAATGCACTAAACAGGAAAAGCTGCAGGGACACCAAACAAATGCCTTCCATCAGCTCTCTGTCCGGATTGACTGTTGATAAAGCCCTGGACCTCGCATTTTCCCACTACGACTTCGGACGTCTGCCGGAGGCCGAACAACTCTGCCGTTTAGTCCTTCAGAAAGTTCCCGGCCAAGTTGACGCGTTGCAGTTGCTTGGCACGGTTCTTAATCAAAGAGGTCAATATGCCGAAGCGGTACAGCTCCTCGGCGAGGCCGTCAGGCAAGCACCGGGGCATGCCCACCTCCATAACAATCTGGGAATAGCACTGCATCGACTGCAAAAGCTTGATGAGGCCGTTTCGGAGTTCAGGAGGGCGCTTGAGATTCGACCGGATTTTGCAAAAGCTCACAACAACCTCGGCGTTGTGCTGATGAAGCTGGGCTGTATTGATGAGGCAATAAGCGTCTGCAAAGAGGCAATCCGCCTGCGGGGTGATTTCAAGGAGGCATACAACAATCTCGGGCTGGCACTGAAGAAAAAGGGAGAGCTGCAAAAGGCGGTGGCATCATACGAAAAAGCGGTAAGTGTTGAACCCGAATATGCCGAAGCCCTGAGCAATCTCGGTATAGCGCTGATTGCTCAAGACAGAGTAAAAGAGGCGGCTGGAAAACTGGAAAAAGCAGTGAACCTGGTCCCGAATTCGGCTGAATTCCGCAATAACCTGGGGTTTCTCTATAACCGGCAAGGCCGTTTTGAAGAGGCCGTCGCTGCGAGCGAGGAGGCCATAGCTGTGCGTCCGAACTTCCTGGAGGCATACAACAATCTCGGTACTGCATTGATGGAACTTGGCCGATTCCGCAAGGCAACCTCCGCCTTTGAAAAGACTATTGCAATTGACCCTGAATGTGCAGAGGCGCATCACAACCGAGCGCTCGTCCTACTGCTGACCGGTCAGTTCAAGCAGGGATGGCAGGAATACGAATGGCGTTGGCGAAGTGAAGGTTTTTCCACACCTCTGCGACCCTTCCCTCAGGAATGGTGGAACGGTTCTACGGAAGGAGTGGGAAGACTGCTCGTGTGGGGTGAACAGGGTATCGGCGATGAAGTGCAGTTTTCGGGGTTTATTCGGCATATAATGTCGCAGAAGATTAGCGTGGTTGTCGAATGTGACCAGCGCTTAGTGCCGCTTCTCCAGAGAAGCATTCCTGAGACCATTGTTCTTGAACGAACCAACCCCCCATCACCATTTCTAAAGGACCCGTCAATTACCCATCAGATTCCAATGGCCTCTATCCCGCGTGTGCTGGGATTGTCACCGAATTCCATGCCCTTTAAGAATCCCTTTATGGTTCCTGACAAGGAGAAGCGCGACCGATTTCGCAAGGAATACAAAAGAACAGGAGGGACTGAAAAGGTCCATTGGATTGGAGTATTGGGGCCCTATATTGAGGGTTGCGGGAGCACGTTTTGTGAATCTGCAATACGGTGAATGTTCGAGGGAATTGGAAGCGGCCTGTAACCAATTCGGCGTGGAGGTTCTGGAAGATAAAAAGGTTGATACTCTAAGGGACCTGGAAAGTTTTGCCGCCCAAATGGCAGCGCTGGACATGGTAATCTCTGTGGATAATTCAACGGTCCACTTCGCCGGAGCCCTGGGGGTCGAGGTGTGGGTCATGTTGCCTACGGTGCCGGACTGGAGGTGGGGACTTGAAGGCGAAAGGACTTGCTGGTATCCGACCATGCGCCTGTTTCGGCAGGAGCAGAGGGGAAAGTGGGAACTGGTTATTTCAAGGGTCGCCCAGGAACTTACTTCGCTGGTCAACGCGAATGAAATTCGGTAATTCAACATCATCATAAACAGCTAAGCAGGACGATTTCCCTGTTTTTCGATGAAGAGCTATTTCTTGTGGTCCATCTGGATTTTGGTTAGACGGCGCATCAAAAATGGGGAAACAGACGAATTAAGCTGTGACTATTCGACAAGCATCAAAGCAGCTCATAAGCTGTTCTCAACCTGATTTTGATAGATGGCAGCACTTTGGGACGTGGCTATGCCAGCATGTCTATGCGGTTGCCAGCAATTTGGAGTTGAGGTTCGGGAATATCCTGATAGCCGTCATCATTTGTCAGCCATTCATTATCGCTTGTATTGTCCGAATGTTTACCGTCGGAGAAGCCACGCGGCTGGAAGGCACCATCCTGCAGGGATTGGTCTTTATGAGCCTGCTGCTCCGGCTGGTCTGTCAAGACAACGTCGAGTCGTTTTATCTGGACGCCTGAATCCTGAAGATTTCGGATTATCTGTGGAATGGCCTGCTCAATCTCATACCTGGTTTGCGCCTTACTAACTTCCAATAAGCCGATGATTTGGTCTTCCTGCTCCTGGAATCTTACAAGAACCCTTCCAAGCTCCGGAGGATTGAGGCGAATGGTGATTTGCTGGTCGCCCTGGCGTAAGGAGCTGTGGATGTGCTCCTGAAGCTGCGTACTAACGTCTGGAGAAACATCATTGGTCGAAGCATTATTGGCGGTCTTTGTGACCTGAGAAGAGGTGAACGATTGCTCTGTAACTGGTATTTGGGCACTATTGTGAGAGGGAATTTGCTCAAAATCCGGGTTGGAGCCATTGTCGGCGGTCGAGCTTCCAGGGTCTTTCGTCTGGGCGGTGGACGTCTGGACCTGGGCAGGGTTCAACTTCTGGAGGATAGAATCACCTGAGGCATTGTTCCCGGCGGGCCCGGACTCTTTGCCACTGCCGGGCGGCAATTCTGAGAGTATCTGAGCGGGTTCGCATTTTGCAGCGTTTTGCAAAACCGGGTCTTGGCCCTGCCGACTAATATCGGTTTTGTCGTCGGCTGGTTCCCCTATGGTCAATGCGGATTTGCCCGGCCCCACCGATACCTTCTGCTGGGTTTGGGAAGCATTGTCTTCAGGCACCGGCAACTTAGCCTCCAATACAGGTGTTTTTTCGCTGACAGTGGTTGTTGTGCTGATAGTACCTGGTGCTCCGGTCGTCAATTCCTTGCCGGTTTGTCGGCTGGTAAGGTATTCTGTGGTGATGAATGTTTTATCTGCCACCTGTATCTTTCCCACATTTTTGCCTTGCCCAGACTTAGGCTCGGCAATAAGCGTATCACTGGAGGTGTCGTGTGAAACGGTTTTGAGCCCTGGCTGGCTCTGTTCAACAGTTAGAAGAAGTCCGTTTTCGGTTTTTGGGGTTTGTGATGCCAGCTCAGCAGGCTTTTCACCGGTTGAATCGGGGACCTGAGCGGAAACAGAGAGTTGTTTTTGGGCCTGTGGCGAGGCGACTAATCCGGCAGGTTTATTGGGTGTTTTTGCTCCTGCTTCAAGCTGACAGAGGTTATCTGTTTTTACAGCGTTTTCTTTTCCGGGGGCTGCAGCGGCAATTGCCGGTTTCTGAGTTGATGCAAGCTGTGCGGGAACTGTACAAAGGGTATTTTTGACGATATTGCCAACCTCGACCTCTAAGGTAACGTCATTGCCGTTTGCCTTCAC
>JAFDHO010000019.1 GCA_019308745.1 Deltaproteobacteria bacterium | reverse complement strand
AGAAGGCAAAACAAAGCAAGTAATACACTAATTGAGCCAGAAACCTTCTAGTTATTTGCTGCTGAATTTATAGAGCTTCTCGATGCTCACAGGCTCTTTGCCTCTCACCATTTCCGAAAGGAAAATGTTGTCAGCAAAGTCGGAAACCTCAGAGAGTCTTCTCCGTCTCGGATAATTGAGGCACTTCACAGTGGTTTGTTAATCCAGTGAGCATAATCCCGGTCAATCAATACCAGGCGAAGATGAAGATTGAAAACAGAATGACCGTGACCAGCACACCCAGTCCTATTGCCCTCGGCGTCATATTCACTTCGAGGCCCGGATTTCGGATGTTGGTGAGCAAAAAGGCGGTGCCTTTCAATATGTTTCTATCGAGGGAAGCCCCAAAGGCAAGAAGGGGGCCATTGCAAAAGCCCATGAGTTTCATGCCGGGAATCCTGACAAGCCAATCCGTATCAAGGACATAGGTGGGATGACCCACAAGCATCTTTCGGAGAAGCCAAAATCCCAGAAATGTGAAGACAAACATTTGTCCCAGCGAAAAGACCCGAGTGAGGGTATAGGGGACGAATTCGACCGGATAGGGGAGCATACTGTAGAGCAGCTTCGGATACAGCCCCAGGAAAATGCAGAGAAAGGCCAGTATCCCCATGGCGATCAACATGTTTGCCGGTGTGTTGACGGCGGAGTCCTTTAACCTGGCCCGCACGTCTTCAGGGGGTTCATCCTTCCCCTGGAGCCATATGTTCCAGGGAAGTTTGAGACCGGTGTGGAGAAATGTACCTATGGAAGCCCCTTCGAGCATGAGGTAGATGATGGGCTTGCCCAAGAGTTCGGCCGCTTCGATGGTCATGGTCTTGCTCACAAATCCGCTGAACATGGGAAAGGCAGAGATGGAGAGCCCCCCGATTATTGTGAGCCAGAAGGAGATGGGCATATATTTGTAGAGGCCCCCCAGTCGGTCAAATTTGGCTGTTCCCGCCACGGCAAGGGCGCATCCCGCGCCCATGTAAAGCAGGGCCTTGTAAATGATGTGGCAGAAGGCGTGGGCGGCTGCCCCATTTATGGCCATTTCAGTCCCCATGCCCACGCCCGCTACCATGTATCCCACCTGCGACACGATATGGTAGGAGAGTAACCTCCTTCCGTCGTTCTCGAGCACGGCCATGAAAACGGAAAACATGGCCGATACGACCCCCATCCACATCAAGAGGGGTACGCCCGAGAAGGTGATTATCAGGCAGAATACCGCCGTTTTTGTCGTATAGGCAGTCATGTAGACCGAGCCGCTTGGAGTGGCTTCGGAGTACGTATCGGCAAGCCACGAGTGGAACGGCGCGGTAGCGGCATTGGTTATGAACCCCAGGAGCATGAGATTATAGCCTAGGTACTCCCCTCCCCATCCCCAGGGCAGGTGCTGAAATTCGATGGAGCCGGTTTGATTGGAGTGGAGGAGTATACCGGTTAGGATGAGAAGCCCGCTAAAATGATGCCAGAGGATATACCTTACCGCGGCAGAGGTCGCTTTCTTGGTTCCCCTGAAAAGGATGAGAAAAAAGGGGGCCCAGGACATGACTTCAAGGCAGAAAAACAATGTGAAGAAGTCGCCTGAAAAGACCGCTCCGAGGGCGCTTCCAACATAGATCATGGCCACGACATGCTCCCAGTCGTTCTTGACTCGGAGTGCATAGAGATTCATGCAGAAGGCGGCCAAGACATAGACGTATCCGAAGAGCATGCTCAGTTTGTTTATCCTGGCCAACTCGAGTGTATAATGCAAAAAAGGGATCTGAAATTTATGGAGTGATGCCGGCCATGGAGGAATTGACCCGAACAGGCCCACGGAGGTCATGAGCAGGATGAGGAACCCAGCGACAGGGAGCAGGAGGAAGTAGGCCAATTTAACCCTTCTCCAGGGAATGAAGGGGATCAGCAGCGCACCTAAACTGATTACAAGACCTGGATGTACCCACTCGATCACTTCTGGCTCCTCGACTTGTCCTTGTAGTAATCTTCGTCCGCGACGATAAAGTGCCCAATACCCTTGGCTATCAGGATCAACAACATACAACCAAAGAGCCCGAACAGGGCAAAAAATTCCGGAAAGTATTGAAAGGAAAAATGATAGTGAAAGGCGTGTGAGTGGAGCCACAGGGCATCCAAAACCAGACTCACGGCCATACAGACGAAGTAGAGCCTCCACATCAGCTTCCTGGGATATCTCCTGAACCTGTTCATAATCAAGGCCCTCCGAATATATCTCTTACCGCCACCTGCACAAGCCCATAGATGGAAAAGGTGTTTGGGAAGAGACAAAGGAGAATGGAAAAAATGGCGGTGACGGACAGGGGTATGACCATAAAAAGATAGAGGGGCCTCTTGAACTCCAGTCTTTCCAATTTCTCTGAGTAGACCTCCACCTTTTCCTCCCTGTCTCCCCCGAGGGTTTCCCCCTCAGGGACCTTCCTGAAAAAGGCGGTTATGATTACCGGTGAGAAGTAAACGACATCAAGGATGGATCCTACCAGTATCGCGAGCAATATGAGTCGCTGGCCTGATTCAATGGCGCCCAGGACAACGTGCCATTTGCTGATGAAGCCCGCAAGGGGCGGGGCCCCAAATATCCCAAAGGCACCTACTATGAAGGCTGTCATGGTAAAGGGCATGGCCCGACCAAGGCCGGTCAGTTCGGGGATGTCCTTTTTGCCCGCTATGGCCGTAACGGCGCCCGCACAGAGGAACAGGGTGATCTTCATGAAGCCATGGAAGGTAATATGCAGCATGGCTCCCTTTACCGCCATGGGAGTCAGCAGGGCGACGGCGATGATGATAAAGGAGAGCTGGTTTATGGTCGAATAGGCCAGCATTCTCTTCAGGTTCTTTTGTCCGATGGCGTAAAGGTTGGCAACGACTATGGTGAATGCGGCGACCGAGGCGAGTATCAGGCCTAGACCCAATTCCTGCATGAGGTCTATCCCGTAAATATAGCAGACGATCCTTATGATCCCGAAAACACCGGCCTTCACGACCGCCACGGCGTGCAGAAGCGCACTTACGGGTGTGGGGGCAATCATTGCGCTCGGGAGCCATGAATGGACCGGCATCCAGGCCGCCTTGACAAATCCGAGCATGAAGAAGAAGAAAACGATATAGAGAATCAGCTTCGAGGAGGAACCCAAGGCCGGTCCCAGTATGCCTCCGGGAGAGAAATCCGTGGTTCCGACGAGGAAGTAGACGATGAGTATTCCTAAGAGGAAGAACACCCCTCCGCCAAGCAGGTAGGCCAGGTACTTGTGTCCTGCCGATATGGCCTCGGGGGACTCCTCATGCGCCACCAGGGGATAGGTTGATACGGTGAGGATCTCGTAGAACACAAACATCGTGACCAGGTTGCTTGACAGGGCTATCCCAATGGCCCCCAAGAGGGCAAGGGCAAAAGAGAAGTAGTATCTCGTTTGCGCATGTTCCTCCAGTGTTCTCATGTAGCCGATGGAGTAAAGGGATACCAGTATCCAAAGAGATGACGAGGTGGTGGCAAAGACAAGGCCGAAGGCGTCCGCATTGAAGGCGAAATCAATGTTGGGCAGGAGTTGAAAAAGAGTGGTTTTCAGGGAGCCACCCTCCAACACGGTCTCCTGCATTGACATAACAGCGGAGAAGAGCGACAGGCTGCCAATGATCGTCCAACTTTCCCTGAGGTTCGGCCTCTTTCCGAAGATCAAGATGAGGCAAGCCGCCAGGGTCGGGCACAGTATGGTCAATAGCGGTCTGTTTTCTATGGCGAGGAGTTCCATCATCACCCAAAAGCTCACGCGGCCGCGGTCAGAGCCCCGAGGGCACTGCGAACTGAATGATATTGTTCAAAATGGCCTGGTTGAATATGCCAGCCAGAAAAATAGCCAGGATAACGATAAAAGCCGAAATAGCCATGCTGAGGGGTATCTTGTCGACCTCGCCCCTTAGAGGGTCTGCCGGGCCTGTCGTGGCTTCATGGGAGGCATGGCCCAAGGCATGCACGTAGATACCCTTGTCAAAGACCCTCACGAAGAGGGCCACGTTGATAAGCGTGCTTATGAGCAATGCTGCCACAAAGCCCCAATGCTTCGCTTCTATGCCTCCCAAAAGCAGGTACCACTTGCTGAAAAACCCTCCCGTTGGAGGAACTCCGATCACGGCCAGGGCCCCGATGGTGAAGACAGCCGCAGCGAGGGGCATCTTTCTGAAGAGCCCTTCCATATCAGAGATCTTGTGACCGTTTGTCCTGTACATCACCATGCCCGCCACAAAGAAAAGGCACATCATCATGAGGGCATCATTGAGGATATGGAAGACGGCTCCCTTGATGGAGGTGGCATTGGCAATACCAATACCGCCTACGATATAGCCTATCTCGGCTACGATGATGTAGCAGAGCATGCGCTTGAAGTCCTTTTGTGTCAAGGCCATGACGCCGCCGAACAGTATGGCGCCGACACTTATCCAGGTCAGAACAGTTGTCGCATGCAATATGTTGATAGGGAACTCGGGTTCAAAGACCGTGAACGCCACCCGCAAGATGACATAGATCATGACCTTGGTCATGAGGGGAGCTACTGTGGCACTTACGGCAGAAGGAGCATAGGTATAGGCATCGGGTAGCCATATATGGAGCGGGAAAAGGGCCATCTTGATCCCGATCCCGAACAGGACAAAGGCAAACCCAACCACGACCGCCTTTGAGTGGTAGAGGGCCGGCAAGAGTTCGGAGAGGTCTTTCATGTTCAGTGAGCCGGTTACGATATAGAGGTATCCGACTCCGAGCAGATACCAGCTTGCGCCGATGGTGCCCATGAGGACATAGCGGAAGCTTGCATGCATGGCCCTCTTTTCTCCCATGGCTATGAGCGCATAGCCGGACAGGGACGTGACTTCAAGGAACACGAAGAGATTGAACATGTCTCCTGTCAAAACGATTCCCAGGAGACCTGTGGAGAGCAAAAGGAACAAGCAATAAAAGGCGCCCTCCTTCTCCGGGAAGTCCTTTTCCACCGTTTTCCCGGAAAAGATAGCCCCCACGAGGCAAATGAATGAGACCAGGACAGCCATGAAGGCGTTGAGGTGATCGATGCGGAATTCTATCCCCCAGGGGGGATCCCATCCCCCCAAGTAATAGTGAGCGGTCCCCTGGTCAAGGACGCGTTCCATAACTGCCAGGGAGGAAAGAAGGGATAGAAAGATAGCAAGGGCCGCCAGGGGGTAGCAGAGTTTCTTAACCCGCCATCCCAAAATAGGCATGAAGAAGGAGAAGAAAAGGGGAGCAGCAAGAATCAGAATGATCAAAGAAGTCTGTTGTGGTTCCATTTCATCTATCTGGTGTCTGGATTGCCCATGGGCAGAGATTCATTTCATTGGGCTCTCTTTCAATATCTTCCCTCCGTCAGCGTAACCGGCGCCCCACCGGGACAGAGAAGCGTGGGTCCATTCATCTGTTACTCCCCAGATCCTGGGCTGAAGTCGGGGGATCGTGTCGGATTGGGGAAGTCCCCGGATCATTCATCTCCCATCTGATCGCAAATCTCGTCCTCCTCAAGGGTGTTATATTGCTGGTAGAGCTTTACCGCCATTGCCAGGGCAACGCCAAGTGTTGAAACCGCTACCACTATTGCCGTAAGCATGAGTACGTGAGGCAAGGGGTTTATGTATTCTGTGGCGCGGACAGCATGCCCGTGGCCGTCGTGGCCGTGCATGACAATTGGCAGGGTTGCTCCCCTCTTGGCGCTGATAGAGATAAAGAAGAGGATTATGGCTGTCTGAACGATGTTCATGCCGATAATCTTCTTCACCAGGTTGCGCTTGACTATGATTGCATAGAGGCCCAGCATCATCAGGGCGATATAGACCCAGTAGTTGTAAGTCGTCATGAATCTTGCAATGAAGTCATCCATGCTTACAGGCCTTCATCAAGCTTCCCGGCTGAAGACAGATTGTAGTACAGGGACACGATAACGGCCATCACGGAAATCCCCACACCTATTTCCACGGCGAGTATCCCGTGGGAGCGGGCCGTTACGGGATCAACGCCAAGCAGAACGGCAAGGGCGGCATAATCCAGGAAATTCCTGCCAAGGAAGACACAGAGGAGCCCTGTCCCTGCATAGATAAACACGCCCGTCGAACAGAAAAGGCTTATGATCTTCTCACCGACCCGTCTGATCGCAGACCTGAGGTCGTTCGATATGGCGAAAAGGATCATTGCTGCGCCGATAATGACCCCCCCCTGAAACCCTCCGCCGGGACTGTGGTGGCCGTGGGCGATCACGTAAAGGGCAAAGAGCTGGACAAAGGGGAGGATCAAGCGGCACCCAATCTTAATGATAAGATCATAGGGAACCCATTGAGAATCAATCCTTTCAAACTCCTCCAGGTCCCCCGGCAGCTTTTCCCCGCCTTTCACTCGCATGGTGATGCCGGTCAAGATGTGACGATAGAGGGCTGATTCAGGGGCCTTGCCCCCGAGGAATCGGAGAAGAAAAAAGCACGAGATGGCCGCCGTAAAGATCACGATGGTCTCAAACAGGGTATCAAATCCCCTGTAGTCTGCCAGCACAGACGTGACAGCGTTGGGGACGGAGGTCTCTTCAAGGGTCTTCTCGATGTAACGGGGTGATACGTGAGTACTCGCCGGTGAGGCGGGGTCACCCCAGGGAGGGAAATCCAGGGTCCCGTATATCAGCAGTCCCCCACAAAGGAGGACAATAATGAGGGTGAAGGCCTTCAATCCTTGGTCCTCCTCGTCGTGTGAAAGACGGCTGCGACAAAAAAGACCGTGCTTGCGCCCGCTCCCACCGAGGCCTCGGTGAAGGCGACGTCAACCGCTCCCATGATTGCCCACAGGAGACACATCATGAAGCTATAGGCCCCAAAGAGAATAGCCGCGCCCAAAAGGTCCCTGACCGTGATCGCGCTGATTCCCAGGATGACAACCAGGGTGAGTATTATGAATTCAATCTGCCAAATCATCTTTTCGCTCCGCAACGGGTTTTCTCCAGGGGAGCAGCCCTGCCCTGACACCGGCGTCCACGATGGCATGGGTTGCCGTTGGTCCTGTCATGAAAAGGAGTAAGACGATGAGAACGATCTTCAGCCCCGTCAGAATGGCTGCCAGAGAGAAATCCTCGAGGACATGAAGGGCCAATGCGACCATGGTGAAGAGGGCCCCCATCGTATCCAGTTGTCCGGCGGCATGGAGGCGGGAATAGAACTCGGGCAAGCGCAGTATTCCAACAGCCCCTCCGGTAAAGAAACACAGGCCGGCAACAAGAAATATCGTGACGACAATGTCCATCTAAACTCCCCTATTCCCCTCTGGACGAACTTTCAAAGAAGGCTCCCGTCTCTGAGGTCGACATCTTCTGCCCTCGCCTGGCCCCCACCAAATTGATCTCCAGGAGACGTTTCTCACCAGGCAAGCGCCAGGCTCATCGCCCGAAAGGCGATTCATCATAGAGCCCTTTCCTCTTTTGAAAGTACCGTGAAGCTGCGAGAACCGCCAGGAAGTTCAGTGTGGCGTAAGCGAGGGCAATATCGACGAACATCTCCACCCTGTGATAGAGCAGGCCAATCAAGACAAGGATCGCCGTCGTTTTGCTCCCAATAGCATTGACTCCCATCAGCCGATCCAACACCGTGGGGCCAAACGCAGCCCGGTACATGGAAAGCAACATCAGGAGGCTGAAGTACAATGTGGAATAGAAAAAGAGGTTGTCCATTGTTCACCCTATTATTTGGGAGACTCTCTCTTCCATCTCGCCGGGAAGAGAGAGGGCGCATTGTCTATCTATCGCGTGGACCGCATAGTCACCATCAATGTTGACGTACACGGTTATGGTCCCTGGGGTAAGGGTTATGGAGTTGGCAAATATGAAAAGGGACATCTCATCACTCAGTTTGCTCTTGAACCGGATAATTTGGGGGTCGATCAGGTCCATCATCCTAGGGTGAAAGACCAAGTACATCACATGGATGTTGGCCAAAAAGATCTGAAAGATCAGCCAAGGGAGATATCTCAGGAAACGGCCCCATGCCTTCACAAGAGGTCCGATCTTTTGGGGGGGCAAGAATTGTTTGCCGGAAAAGGACGTAACAATAAGACAGGATGCAACGCCTAGAGAAATATGGAAGGAATCAAATTTGCCCGATAGGACGAACCAGACCAGCAAAAGGGCGAAAAACGTAAACAGGAAGGAAAAAAGAGTACCCTCTTTCTTGTCCGAAGAGGAAGAGCTTTCGTTTGATGAGACCTGGCCTTCCGGGGTAGGATTTTCTTTGTTTTCCACCGGCACCTTTTTGCTTCCTGCTCTGTTTGAACGGACATTCAGGGTTTGCGAATCGGTCACATGGTGAAAGGGTGCTTTCTCGGTATTTGGGATATGAACTCCCCAAGAAGCGCATACAGGACCCCCAGCTTTGTTGTCGGGTTTCCTCCTTCGCAATCTACCTCTGGAGCACCTCAAGCCTCCCCTATTCCGGGGGGAGCATAGGCAAATTGAGACGCTTAGTCAAGGAAAAAAATTCACAAAGTATGCCCTTACCGAAGGCCACGAGTAGGTGCAAAAGCCCCAGAGAACCAGCAATTCAGGCCTCTGGGTTCATCCCGTTTTGATGGGCATGGGATTTTGTGTTTGACACAAACTGCCTCCTCTTCTAATCTAACTAAGAGGGGAACAAGACCCCATGATCACTTCCTGTGAGCAGTACCACGAAGAGTCCAGCTATGACCGGCACCGCATGTCCGGACACTTCCTGGACTGGGCCAGTCAACCCGCGGTCTTCAAGGCCTATCAGGGGATCGAGCCCCTGGAAATGCCCCGGGATGTGGCATTGCCCAAAAGGCCTTTCTCGTCGCTCTTAAAGGAGAAGGCAGGGAAGGGAGGGTCTATTGGCGACATAAAGGGCCTTTCGCGCATCCTGCTCCTTACCAATACCCTCACAGCGCGGGCCCGGCATCCGGACGAGCATTTCTATTACAGGAGCGCGGCCTCTGCAGGGGCCCTTTACCCCACGGAAATCTATGTAGTGATCCAGGGGGTTACGGGGTTGGACGACGGCCTGCATCACTTTGCCATCCACCGCCATGGTCTCCATCCCCTCAGGCAGGGCGATTTTACAACTCCCATCCTAGGAATGATGCAAGCCCGTGAGGGACGGATACCGCAGGTGACCTTTTTTCTGACGGCTATCTTCTTCAGGAGCGCATGGAAGTATCGGACCCGAGCCTACCGCTATCATCTCCTGGACACCGGGCATGTCCTCGAGGACCTGATGTTGGCCTTGAAAGGAGAGGGTCTTCCTGCGGCTCTTTCCTATGACTTCGACGATCGAGCAGTCAACCGGTTCCTGGGCGTCGATGAGAAGAGGGAGGGAGCCCTGGCCCTTGTCCATGTCTTCGATCCCTCCCCATCCCGCGGAGGAGAAGGGGGAAAAACTACGGAATTACCCGAGGCCATTCGGAGAGCAAGTGTGGTCTCGGCCAGGGAGGTGGAATACCCTGCCATAAGGCAGATGCACGAAGCGGCGAGTCAGATTGTCAAAGGCCTGTTGCCTGAAACCAGGATGGTCCATGAACTAGGGCTAGAGGTAGAGAGCTGGACCAAGATCCGGGACCTGCCTGCCTGGCCCGAGAAACTGGAATACCCTGACGCCCTGTTTCAGCGCAGATCAAAGAGGAACTTCGTGGACAAGGCCATTACCGGGGATCAAATGAGCGCTTTCATCGAGACCGTCTGCGCGGGGGAGGGTAGGGATGCCACCCCCAAATATGATAGCTCTTTGGCCATCGGGCTCCTTGTAGGCAGTGTGGATGGCATAGAACAGGGATTCTACGTGCTGGATCATACATGCCGGGAGATCGGCGTGATTGCAAAGGGGTCGTTTGAAGGAAAGATGGCTCAAGTTTGCCTGGACCAGATGTGGCTGGCCAACGCAGGGGCCCATTTTCTCTTCTTGACCAATTTGGACATGCTTTCCAGCACGTGGGGCCCACGGGGATATCGCTATGCCATGCTTACCGCGGGTCGATTGGGCCAGAGGCTGTATGTGGCGGCCACGGCCATGGGCCTCGGATGTTGCGGCATCGGTGCCTTCTATGATGGAGAGGCCAGGGAGCTGCTCGGCCTGAACGAGGGCTCAAGGCTCTTGTACCTGGTAGCAGTAGGTCCCGTGAAAAAACTGTAGAGGAGAGTCCGTTGAAAGATGAAGATGGAATTTGTAAAGCGCAATTACAGGAAGAGGGTGACCTCGAGTGACCTGGTGTCTTTTCAGGTGGTGGTGAAAGAGACGGACCTCTGGGTAAGCGCGGATAGGAACCTTGAAAAGGAAACCAGGGATTTGGTGCTCAGTTACAGGAACCAGCTCGAGACCTATATCACATCACACCCCGGCTTCCTGACCAGTCTCCAGCCCCGTGAAGAGGACCCCTTCGCCCCCCCGATTGTCCGGGAGATGATCGAGGCAACGAGGAAGGCTGGCGTGGGCCCCATGGCCTCGGTAGCCGGGGCGATCGCCGAGTTTGTAGGAAAGGATCTGCTGAAGATCACGGACCAGGTGATCGTGGAAAACGGTGGGGACATCTTTATCGATGTCAAGAGGCCCGTGACCGTCTCTATCTTTGCGGGGAGGTCTCCCCTGAGCGAAAAGATCGGCCTCCGGCTTCCCTCAAGTCAGATGCCACTGGGGGTATGCTCGTCTTCCGGTACGGTGGGACACTCCCACAGCGAGGGTCAGGCCGATGCAGTGTGCATCCTGTCTTCATCCGCAGTGCTGGCCGATGGGGCAGCAACTGCCCTGGGCAACAGGCTCGAGAGGAAGAGAGACCTGGAGAGGGTAGATAAGTGGGCTCGAGAGATAGGGGGTATAATAGGCGGTGTTGCCATCATGGGGGACAGGATGGCCTCCTGGGGCCGGGTGGAGCTGGTCGCGTTGAAATGAGTAACGAGTCACGAGAGACAAGAAAGCAGTGAGCAGAGGGACATAGGATAGAGGACAGAGGACAGAAGACAGAGGACAGAAGACAGAGGGACAGAGGACAGAAGACAGAGGGCAGAGAGAACAGTGTTTCAGAAGATAGAGGACAGAAGATAGAGGGCAGAGAGAACAGTGTCTCAGAAGACAGAGGACAGAGGGACAGAGGATAGAAGACAGATGAGGGAGGGAAAGGAATTGAAGAATTCGGGGATATGGCAAGAAGGGAGTGGTAAACGCTATGGGTCACCCTTGATGGCTATTTTAATGTCTCGAGCAAAGGTCAACATCATTTCAGGTTCCCGGCTTGCGAAACTTACCACGATGACCTATCCGTGATAACTGATAGCCAATAACTGATAACCGGCACCTGCCAACCCATAACCCCATGACTCAGCCGGTCTTTCCTGGGGTGGTATCTGCTGAGGGGGCCTAAAGGTAATAGAGTTTTTCGTCTACCTTGGGCGGTGTCCTCCTAGAGAGTCTCGCGGATTTGTCCTTGAAGGCAAAGGGTTCTTCCTCTTCGAGGAGATCTCCCATTTCCGCATCTATTTGCTCGGGATCTTCTCCTGCCTCCATCCTCCGGAGGGCCTCTTCCATGCCCGGCCCGAGATTCATGCCGGTCATATCGGTCAGTTTTCGCATAAGGTTGGCCGCCTGCCTGGGATCGTTCTCGTCCATATGTTCTGCCTCTCTGGCAAGGACGCTCATGGCCTGCTCCATCTTGGAGTCGTCCATGTCGGGCATGGGCATGTCATCGTCTTCTCCCCGATGGCGAGGGGATGAAAAGACCGACATCTTGCGTTCAAGTCTTGTTCTTTTGCATCTAGGGCAGGTGGGTCGCTTTTCCGTGTTGACCGTGGAAGAGAAGAAATTGAAAATCATGTGGCAGGATTTGCAGTAGAATTCATAGATTGGCATTTTTCAACCCCCGGTTCTTCCAGCGTGATTCGCGGAACATTCCTTTGAAAGCATGGTGACCCTCATGAGCTGGATTTCAACACCGGTGTAGTGAAATACAAAAAAATCCCCGTTCAGTCAAATGAAATTGTTGGGCAAGAAACAGTTATGGCTTGTCTTTTTTGTTGAGGTTGCTATACTCCAACAAAAAAAATATCGAGGTGGGAAGAGGTTATGAGGGCTTCGATTAAATGACGGCCCGCAGGATAGGGAGTCCGCCGAACGGCCCCTTCCCGCGACTCGCCTTTGCCGGGATGCCCCGTGCGGGAGGGCGGGGAGTGCCCGGAGGTCAGGAACTCTGATATGGAAACAAAGATAGCAGTCCTATCGGACACCCATCTTCACGGCATATCCCGAGACCTGGTGGAACTCTATGAGAAACACCTTAAGGACAAGGATATGATTATCCATGCCGGGGATTTCGTATCAGAGGAAGTTATTGACTTCTTGGTGAAAAAACCCTTTCACGGTGTCCATGGGAACATGGATCCGCTGGAAGTAAAGAAGAGACTTCCGGAGAAAAAGATCGTCCGAGTGGGGCGATTCAAAATAGGCCTCATCCATGGATGGGGGTCGCCGAAAGGACTGGAAGACAAGATTCGGGAACAGTTCAAAGATGTGGATATCATCATATACGGACATTCCCACAGACCGGAGAATCGTGTCAAGGAGGGAGTCTTGTTCTTTAACCCCGGGACAGCCCTTGGTTATACATCCTCCGGGATGCACAGTATCGGAGTACTGAAGCTCGGAGAGACAATCTCAGGCGAGATCATTGATATTTAGGTCCGGAAGGGTCAGACCCACCGGGAATATCCATGACTGGTTGGCGGGACTTGTAGGAACGTGCTAGATTATGCCTTTGGAATGGTGAGGTGAAAATGTTCTGATGAAAGTGCTTTGGGCGCCATGGCGAATGGAATATATCAATTCGGACCAGAAGGATGAAGGCTGTATTTTCTGCCCGGGTGAGGACAGAGAAGAGGATGAGGAACGCCTCATCCTGTATGTTGGATCAATGACGATTGTCATGATGAACCGGTATCCTTATAACAATGGACATCTCCTGGTGGCTCCAGTCAGGCATGTACCGGAGTTCAGGGATCTTTCAGGAGACGAGGTATTGGACCTCATGAGCCTGGTCAGCAGATCCATAGAAGTCCTGAGACACGTAATGAAACCGGAAGGTTTTAATGTGGGGCTCAATATAGGAAGGGTGGCAGGGGCCGGTATGGAATATCACATGCATTTCCATATTGTCCCGAGGTGGAATGGTGACACGAATGTCATGACGGTCCTGGGCGATGTAAGAGTCATCCCGGAGCACATAAGGGAGACCTACGGCAAACTAAAGCCATTGTTCCATGGGGTTGATGCGGACAAGGAAGGCTTTCAAAGCTAGGCTCACCTGTTGGAAGGAGAGGGACGCGGGAAGTTCAGGAGAGACAACTTTTTCCGAGGAGGAAGGCGATGAAGCACATTAAATTCATTGTGGCGATCCTGTTGATGCTAATCGTCGTGATATTGATCGTGCAGAACCACGAGGCGATGTCCACTACAGTTATGTTTCGAATCAAATTCTTTTCCCACGAGGTAAGGACTTCCATGGTATCCCTGTACTACATCGTAACCATTGCCTTTCTGTTCGGTGTAGTGGTTATGGGGATCTACGGGATGGTAGAGCGCTTCAGACTCAAGAGACAGATTAAGATCCTCATGGAGACCAACCAAGAAAAGGAAAAGGAACTGAATTCCTTGAGGAACCTGCCAATCACTTCCGACGAAGTAAGCACCTTCAAGGAAGTTGATACCCAATGAACCTCGCCGCGGCTTCCCAGAGGGGATTCCTCCTTTTTCGCGACGAGCTCCAGGGTAAACCAGGGGAGGCGAACAGACCCGGGGAGATGAGCATTCCATGTGGCAACAGATATGGGGATGGATACTGGATCCAAACAACCCGAGCTTTCTCATCAGTGTAGCCCTTGCCTTTGTCATTGGGACCCTTGTCGGGCTTCGGATGCGTTCCCCAAGAGAGCCAAAGTTCAAGCCCATGTCTCCGGGCGAGGATCAATCCTTCCTGAGAGGCATCAGGTATATCCTCTCCAACGATCATGACCACGCCATAGAAGAGTTCACCAAATCAGTTCAGGTCAATTCAGATACGGTGGAGACCTACGTGGCCCTGGGAAACCTGTACAGGTCAAAGGGTGAAATAGACAGGGCCATACGGATCCGGCAGAGTATCATCCTGAGGGCAAATATCGATGAGCAGATCAGGATGAGGGCCCTCTTCGACCTTGGACTGGACTATCGGAAGGGTGGCTTTCTGGACAGGGCCCTCGACACCTTCTCGAAGGTACTGGAGGAAAACCCGGCGGATGTGGAGGCCCTGGAAGAGATAGAAAAGATCTACGAGGAGATGAAAGATTGGTCCAATGCCTATGGCACCCGCAAGAAGATAGCGCGACTGACAGGCGGGGATCACGGGCACATCCTTGCTCATCATCAGACCGAGTTGGGCAAGATGTATGTGGAAAAGGGAGAGACTTCCAAGGCGAAGGGCTGTTTCAACAAGGCATTGTCCATAGATGAAAGATGCATTGACGCCTATCTCCACTTGGGAGATCTGCATTTCGCAGAGGGGGATTATGAAGGGGCTATCAATCGATGGAAAGGAATAGTGGACGTTGCCCCTCAGTTTACTTTCTTGGCCTACAGGCGCCTGGAAGACGTGTATTTGAGAATGAAGGATTTCGGCATAATAGAAGATTTCTTGAAAGAGTGCGCACGGTCAAACTCAGACCCGTTCACCCACATGGCCCTTGCACGCTATTTGTACAACAAGGAGGATTATGAGGGCGCGCTTCAGGAACTGAGAAATGCCCTTGAGTTGGACCCGGGTTTCTGGGAGGCACGGAAATTCATGGTGGAAATCCTCTTGAGAAAGGGCCAAAAGGAAGAAGCGCTGGCCGTCTATGGAGCTATCCTCTCGGGGCTCAGTGTACCCTATCTCAAATTCCGGTGCAGGAACTGCGGATTCAGGCCCGCAGACCTCCAATGGCAGTGTCCCCAGTGCAGGAAATGGGACTCCATAGATTTTGTGGGCAGAATAGAAGAGCCACAACTTCCAAGTCCATTACCCGATCAAGAGGCGAAAAAAAGGTAGCTGGAGAACAATGACGCAGTTAACCCCTATGCTCAGGCAATATCTGGGAATCAAGAGCGAACACCCCGACGCCATTCTGTTTTTCCGAATGGGTGACTTCTACGAGATGTTTTTTGATGATGCCAAGGTGGCATCAAGGATTTTGGGAATTACCCTGACCTCTCGTGGCGCTTACAACGGGGAAAAGGTTCCCATGTGCGGGGTGCCCCATCACGCATCCAAGAACTACGTGGGCAAGCTCATAGAGAACGGGTGGAAGGTCGCCATCTGTGAGCAGACCGAGGACCCAAAGGCAGTCAAAGGTATAGTCAGGAGAGAAGTCGTAAGGGTCGTAACTCCGGGTTCTGCGGTGGACGAGGGCGGGGCGGACGGGAAGACGAACCTTTACATGGCCGCGATCTCGGGAGGAGAAAAGGGGTATGGCCTTGCCTGCGTGGATCTTTCAACGGGAGAGTTTCGTGTCACGCAGGCCGGCAATTGGGACGAACTGCTCGACGAGCTGGGCAGGATTGATCCCGCGGAGGTCTTGGTCCCCGAGGAAGACAATCTGGCCGTTAGGAGAGGACTCTCAGACTATAGGCTGGAAGTCCTACAAAGGGATGTATTCAGCCGGCCCAAGGCTGAAGCATTGCTCAAGGAACAAATGGGTGTAAGGTCTCTTGCCGGTTTCGGCATTGAAGAGATGGAACAGGGTATCAGGGCTGCGGGCGCAATAGCGTACTACCTCCTTGAGACCCAGAAGGCCAGCCCTGCGCACATCAGGGAGATGAGGACCTACCACCTCGGTGACTACATGTTCCTGGACGAACCCACCATCCAAAACCTCGAACTGTTTCATACCATGAGACGGCGCACCTCAAAGGGCTCCCTCTTTCACATCTTGGACAAGACCGTTACGCCAATGGGCAGCAGGCTCCTGAGAAGATGGATCGGGTATCCTCTGGTCGATGTCGTCGAGATCCGGCGACGATTGGCAGCGGTGTCAGATTTCAGAGACGATCGGATTTTCAGGGAAGAGATAAGGGATCAGCTGGGGGGTGTCTATGACCTGGAACGCTTGAACGGCCGGATATCCCTGGGGAGGGCAAATGGCAGGGATCTCGTGGCTCTCAAATCCTCAATCCATCGTCTGCCTTCAATCAAGGAACGACTGGCAGGTTCGACCTCCGAGCTCCTTACGGACATCGCACTCAGGATCGACACCCTCGAGGAGATTGCCCATCTCATAGACCGCTCCATCTGCGAGGAACCCCCGGTGTCCACCA
This sequence comes from Deltaproteobacteria bacterium, assembly GCA_019308745.1. Lineage (GTDB taxonomy): Bacteria > Desulfobacterota > DSM-4660 > Desulfatiglandales > HGW-15 > JAFDHO01. The sequence goes on along the minus strand of JAFDHO010000019.1, from coordinate 22,966 downwards.
AAGAAGGGGGGATCATCAAGGAAGGATATGACGAGAAGTTGGATCAACTGATAAGTGTGAGCAGGGATGGCAAGAAATGGATTGCGCAACTGGAGGCAAAAGAGCAGGAAAGGACAGGGATCCCGAGTCTCAAGATCGGCTACAACAAGGTCTTCGGATATTATATCGAGGTATCCAGGGCCAACCTGCACCTGGTGCCTTCGGATTACATCAGGAAGCAGACCTTGGTCAACGGCGAGAGATATGTCACGGAGGCGTTGAAGGAGTACGAGGAGATGGTCCTGGGCGCCGAAGAGAAGAGGGTGGCCAGAGAATATGAACTCTTTGAAGAAGTCCGGGAGCAGATTGCCGGGGAAAATCAGAGGATCAAAGAGACGGCACGGCTCGTAAGTGAAGTGGATGTCCTTGCGGGACTGGCCGAGGCTGCTGAGGCGTACGGCTATACGTGCCCCCAGGTTAACGAAGGGGGGGATATCCATGTCCTTGACAGCAGGCACCCTGTCATTGAACAGACCGTCAGGGAAGAAGACTTTGTCCCAAACGATATCCATTTGGATGACAAGGACCAGCAGGTCTTGATCATCACCGGCCCCAACATGGCGGGTAAATCGACTATCCTGAGGCAGACCGCTCTGACCGTGCTCATGGCACAGATGGGCAGCTTTGTGCCAGCATCCAGCGCCGTGATAGGGATTGTGGACCGGATCTTCACGAGGATAGGGGCGTCGGATGACCTGACAAAGGGGCAGAGCACCTTTATGGTGGAGATGAACGAGACAGCAAATATCCTGAGACATGCGACACCCAGGAGCCTCGTTATCCTGGATGAGATCGGAAGGGGGACCAGCACCTATGACGGTCTGAGTATTGCGTGGGCCGTTGCCGAGTCCCTCCATGACCGGGATGGAAAAGGCGTGAGGACACTCTTTGCGACCCACTACCACGAGCTTACCGAGCTGGTGACAACGAAGAAGAGGGTGAAGAACTTCAATGTCGCCGTCAAAGAGTGGAAAGATCAGATTATTTTCCTGAGGAAGATGGTCGAAGGGGGGACCAGCAGGAGCTACGGAATCCAGGTCGCGCGCATCGCGGGCATACCCCGGGAAGTTATTGAAAGGGCCAAGGAGATCTTGGAGAACCTGGAAGGCGAAGGCATAGATGAAGCCGGCAGGCCCCGCATAGCTCAATCCAGAATTGAGGCGCGCCGGGAAGACCCCTTGCAACTTAACCTGTTTGGGTCGCAGGACCGGAGGCTTCGAGAGTACATAAGGGAATTGGACATTTCCAGGATGACGCCCGTACAGGCACTGAACGAGTTGAACAGGCTCAAGGAATCCCTGGAAAGGGAAGAGGTCTAGGCCACTGAGACCAGGAATGGCTCCGCAGAGGCCATAAGATCGATGAATAAGTGATGTTTTTTCATTAATTTTATGTTATAATTCGTTATAATATTGAATCAGAGAACCAATTGGGCACAAAATAGCCCAAATCTGCAGGAATTACTGAAAGGAACATGTTGAGGAAACCGGTCAAGCCGATCTACATAGTAATATTGGTGGCCTTTGCGATACTCTTATGCTCGGCCGGTTATAAGGCATCCGGAAAGAGGGCCCCAGACCCCAAGACCCTCCTCAAGGCGGCAGATGCCCTCCGAAATGATCTTTACAAGTCCAGCAGTAAAATAAAGTACAGGCATAACTGGTTGAAGTGTATCCAGCTCTACACCAAAGTAGTGGAGCAATACCCCAGGAGCGGGGAGGCGGCCTGGGCCCTTTACAAGTCTGCCAGGATGTACAGGAAGCTTTACAGCTACTCAGGCTTGCGGGGAGACCTGGATAGGGCTATGGATCTCTACCGAAAGCTAGTGGAGAGCTATCCTGACCATCGCCTTGCGGATGACGCACAATACTGGATCGGGGATATCCTTTACAGGGAGACCAATGACCCCGCCCGGGCCTATGTGGAATTTCTGAAAGTGGATATAAAGTTCCCCTCCGGAGACATGAGGCCGAGGGCTCGGAAGATGCTGGATAAGCTCTCAAGGGTCCTCAGCAAGGAGATGGGTCCCGTGGATTCCCCGAAAAAGGTAGCCAATTCCGGAGGGTTGGCGCGTGTAATGGACATTCGCCATTGGTCTACCCCGACATATACCAGGGTAGTGGTGGACTTGGAAAGACCCCTGAAGTATCGTTCAAATCTTCTCAAGGCGGATCCCAAGAACAAGAAGCCTGCAAGGCTCTACGTGGATATTGAGAATGCCTATGTGAGCTCGGACATTGAGAGCAACATCCCCATCAAGGATGGATTGCTCCTGAGGGCGAGGGCCGGCCAATTTAACAAAGACAGGGTCAGGGTGGTCCTGGATATAGACAACATCAAGGGACACAAGATCTTTCACCTCTACGACCCCTTTCGAATAGTAGTCGACGTCAAGGGGACCGAGAAGAAAGTCGTCAAACCCCGCACCACATCCACTGCCGGAAAAAGGACAGTCAGGAAGGGAATCCGCAAGGCCAAAGAACCCGAAGGCACGGTATCCCTGGCACGGCAATTAGGTCTGAATGTCAAGAGGATCGTGATAGACCCCGGTCACGGGGGAAAGGATCCGGGCACCTACCACGGAAGGTTGAGGGAAAAGGACATTGTCATGAAACTCGCCCGGGCCCTAAAACCCAGGATTGAAAAAAGACTGGGCTGCGAGGTCATGCTCACCAGGACCAGAGACGTCTTTATCCCTCTGGAGAAGAGGACGGCCTTTGCCAACGTGAAGAAGGCCGATCTGTTCATAAGCCTCCATGTGAACTCCCATAAACAATCATGGGTCAAGGGGATCGAGACCTATTTTCTCAACATGACGACAGACAAGAGGGCCATCATGCTTGCCGCTGCCGAGAACGCCACCTCGGAGAAGAACATCAGCGACCTTCAGGTGATCCTCCGAGATCTGATGTTCAACACCAAGATCAATGAGTCCAGCAGGCTGGCCCACGAGGTGCAAGAGGGCATCATGACCCGAGTGAAAAGGAAGTACCGAAACGTCAAGAGCCTGGGAGTTAAGCAGGCGCCCTTCTATGTGCTCATTGGGGCGGAGATGCCTTCCGTCCTGGTGGAGACAGGTTTTATCAGCAACCCTTCCGAGAGACGGCTCTTGAGCAGCAAGGCCTATTTGGACAACCTGGCCGACGGGATCGTCACCGGGATAGACGACTATATCAAGAGTATCGAATTGACCTACAAGGGCGGGTAGAGAGGCCAGGGGCTTCCCTCCCCGATGCTCAGAGAAGATCTTTACCGGGCCTCCCTCTTCGTCCTCAGATAGGCGTCGATGAACATATCTATGTTCCCGTTCATGACCTTCTCGAGGTCTCCCACCTCGAGGTTGGTTCGATGATCTTTGACCATCCTGTAAGGATTGAACACGTACGACCTTATCTGGCTCCCCCAGGCGATCTCTTTCTGGTTCTGATGCAACTCCTGCTTCTTCTCTTCCAGCTTGTTCTTCTCAAGCTCGTAGAGCCTCGCTTTCAGGACCTTGAAGGCCATGTCCTTGTTCCGGTGCTGGGATTTCTCGTTCTGGCACTGGACGATGATACCCGTTGGCAGGTGAGTGATCCTCACCGCGGAGCTGGTCTTGTTGACATGCTGGCCGCCGGGTCCGCTGGCCCGGTAGGTGTCGATGCGGATATCTTTTTCGTCTATTTCGATCTGGATGTCCGTGTCTACTTCGGGAAAGACCGATACAGAGGCAAAGGATGTGTGGCGCCTCCCCGTAGCGTCAAAGGGGGAAATCCTGACCATGCGATGTATACCGTGCTCGGATTTCAGATACCCGTAAGCATAGGGTCCCGATACAGTAAATGTCACGTTCTTGATGCCGGCTTCATCACCGGCAAGATAATCGATGATCTGGGTGGTGAATCCCTTTGACTCGCACCAGCGGAGGTACATCCGCAGGAGCATCTCTGCCCAGTCTTGGGCCTCCGTCCCCCCGGCACCCGCGTTGATGGAAACTATGGCGTTTCTCCTGTCATCTTCGTCCCCCAAGAGGGAATGAAACTCAAGGGCCTTGACCTCCTTCTCCAGGCGAGAGACGTCTCTTTCCACCTCTTCCAGGGTGGAGCCGTCATCCTCTTCATTCGCCATCTCTGCGAGGATCTTTGCATCTTCAGTTGCGTGAAAATGCATCTTCCACCTGTCTATGATCTCTTTGAGGTTCGCCCTCCGTTGGCTGATCCTGGATATCTCTTCCCTGTCTCGCGTCCAGAAATCGGCCTTGGCCATTACTTTTTCAAGTTCTTGAAGCTCCTTTTCGTGCCGATCCAAGTCAAAGATGGCCTCTCAGGTCCTGGAGTTGGCCCTTTATGTCTTCTATCTTCGAAAGAACGTCCTGGTACATGGTTAACCTCCTCTCCTCTAAGTCAGTCAGTCTATAGTCTGCGCCGTTCTGCCTTCGCCTTGAAAAGGCGCTTGTCATGGAGCGGAAGACTTCATTGCGATCCGCTAAGAATATCAAGGGCTTGGTTCAATCTATTCCAACAGTTTCCTATTATAGCACAATTTGGGGAACAAGATAATCAGCATTATTGCAAAAACAAGGGCTACAAAGACATCTCCGTAACGGTTGTAAAAGGTTCTCGTAGGCCCGGGCAATCTTACCTCGGCAGAAAGGACCGCCTCCCTAAAGAGCACGGACTCCTGGACTGTCCTGCCCCTGGAGTCAATGAAGGCGCTTATGCCGGTATTTGCGGCCCGGACAAGCGGCCTGTGATTCTCCACGGCCCTGAGTGCCGCCATGGAGAGGTGCTGGAACGGGGCGCTGGTCCTACCGAACCAGGCATCATTTGTCACGTTTACCAGGATCTGAGCCCCTCTTTCCACCTGTTTCCGCGCAATTTCCGGGAAGATGGCCTCAAAACATATGAGGATGCCGGAGGAGACCAAAGGAGACCTGAGAGGTTCGATGCCCTTGCCCGGGGCAAAATCTCCGGCCGCAGGGACCAGTCTGTTCACAAAGGGCAAGAATTTCTTGAGAGGGACGTATTCGCCAAAGGGAACCAGGTGCACCTTGTCGTAATGGGCCGGGGTCTCCCTCCCTGACGTAAGAAGGTACACTCGATTGTAATACCTGACTGCATTCTCCTCCCTTTCGTAGGCAGGGCTCCCGAAGATGAACTCGGCCCCAATCTCTTCCCCTATCTCCAAGACCTTTCGTGCCAGTTCATTGCCCTCCTGAAAGAAGAAGGGGACCGCTGTCTCGGGCCAGACGAGGAGATCGGGTGTGGAAGCGCGCGTTGAGAGCGAAAGCCGCTCGTAAACTTCCAAGGTCTTTCTCTGGTACTCCGGGTTCCACTTTACCGACTGATCAATATTGCCCTGTATGATGGCTACCTTGAGAAAAGGATCCTCCTTTTCCCCTGAGCGATTCTCGGAAAGGCGATAGTCCCCGTAGAGAAAGACGAAAAGAAACATGACAAGTACAAGGGGCAATTCCCATGTCAGGGTGGTCTTCCGGGCGGCAGTACCCCTAAAGCCGATGGAATGGACGAATCCGTTCAGGGCGACGATCACAAAGGACAGGCCATAGACACCTACCATGTCTGCTACCTGGATGAGATCAATGAAACCATACTGGGTATAACCAAGGAGGCACCAGGGAAATCCCGTCAAGAGCTTGCCCCTAAGGTACTCCAGGAGCACCCATAGGGCCGCCGTCTGGAAAACGAAGAAGCGTTTGGCCTCGAAGAGAACACACAAGTAGGAAAAGAAAGCCGGGTACAGGGACAGATACAGGCAGAGCAGGACCATGACACTGGTACTGATCACGAGATTCAATCCCCCATAGTGGCTCATGGCGACGATGACCCAGTAAACAAGGGTCAAATAGTGTGCCATACCCGCTGCAAATCCCAGCCGAAAGGCCCTTGAGGGCGGTGTCCGGTTAAGACTGAGGAGAAGCGGAAGAAGGGCAAACCAGGCCACCCAGCCTGCGTCCCCGGGAGGGAAGGAGGCCGTCAACATGAGGCCTGAAAGGGTGGCCAGAAGAAGCTTTTCTCTCTCTCTAAGACGCATTCCTACCCGATAATGTCCGGCTAGGATTCTGCAAAATAATTGGTTCCTGAGGCAGTTGGCTGTGTCCCCTGGGAGGTCTTTTTCAAAGGCTCAATATTCGCCCTAACCCTTTTTCACGCCCCCATAAGCCTCATAGTCATCGCCTCACAGGCACAGAAGACCGGGGCTCCGGTAGAGATACTCTTATGGGGCTACTGAGGACTTCTATTAAGTGTTTGGTGCCGGTGTTGGTGCCTGGGACGAATTTTGATTGAGCCATTGAAAAAGACCTCCCAGGGGACATCTCCAGGTGTTATTGATCGAGCTTCTGACAGTCAAAGCCTCTATTTGCAAAATCCTAACCGGACATCTGTGATTCCTACCAAAATATATCACCGGAGGGTCGTTGTCCAGGTTAAGATGGGAGTGATGACACCATTCACCATCAAGCACCATCTCCCCGCTAAGGCGGGATCAAATGAGAGCTGCGTTACGCTCATCCCTCGTCGCTGCGGCGAGCCTCAATGATCGCCTCACTTCTCGGGATTTCGCAAGCCTTGCATCTGATGCTTGCCGGTGAATGGGGTTATCCCCAAAGCATCTGGTTTTGGTGGAGAAACCAAAAGTTGACGGTAGATCTATGGAACAAGGGGGTAGTGGTCTTTAACGGGCGTGCCGGAATCCTATAAGGCCGCTGGAAGGAAGGTGGTGTCTTACCATGATGGCAGGATCGTTCCCCACTCAAGTAGTTCAGAGGAGACAATGAACGGTTCAGGAATCTTCTTCTCCCTCGCAGGGTGCCGCGTCTTTCACCGTGATGAGGATCTTGTCTATCCTGCGTGCGTCTGCTGATTTGATGGTCATCTCAAGATCCTCATAGTCTACTCTTTCTCCGGCCTTGGGGATCCTTCCCAGGATGCTGATGACGAAGCCCCCAACCGATTCATATTCGCCTTCCGGGAGTTCCCTGCCCAGATGCTCCTCCAATTTCTCTACCTCCAGCCGTGCATCAACCAGGATCAACTTATCATCCAAAACGGTGAGCAGGGGCGGTTCATCATCATGTTCATCCATGATCTCCCCGACGATCTCTTCAAGGATGTCTTCGATGGTAATGATGCCGGCCGTTCCTCCATACTCATCCGTCACAATGGCCAAGTGCGTCTTTTCCCGCTTCAGGTCCTTCAACAGTTCGCTCACTTTTTGATTTCGAGGAACAAAATAGGGCCTTCGGATGATATCCTTGGGGATCTTGGATTCAGGTGCCTTGCCCCACAACTTGAGGAGGTCCTTTGCATGCAGGGTGCCGATTATCTCGTCGATGCTGTCCTGGTAGATGGGTATCCTTGTGTGGCCGCATTCGGAAACCAGCTTGATAACCTCCCCAAGTGTTGCATTCATGGAGGCGGATGAGACTTCGGTGCGGGGTATCATAATGGAGTGAGCCTCCGTCTCCTTTAAATCCAGGACCCCTTGCACCATATGCGACTCTTCGCCGGAGATCAGGCCCTTTGCCTGCCCCTCGTTCATGAGGTCATGGATCTCTTCGGTAAGGTCCTCGGACTTGCCAAAGGGAGATCTTCTTTTCACCAATGATCTGAGCAGCTTTATCAGCCCGTGATCTGAATCATCTTCCAATGATCAGCGCTTCCTCTTCAAAGGGTTAAATCCTGGGTTGGATGTTTCAAGACAATGGATCTCCATGATCCAAAAAGAGAGTCTTGCCTGCCAGCGGCAAAGGTGTTTGAAGACCTGGCGCATATCCTCGGGATGTCGTGGAAAAATGTCGGTATCTCGTCAGCTTGCTGAATATCCCTTTGATTGATTGTGAGTTGTGAATTATTCTATTTTCATATGCATGCCATGTCAAGATCTTCCCGAGCAGGCGAGGATAAATGGAAAATATTTCTTGACTTTGCGGGTTTATATGTTCAATATTATGAAAATCCATAAGGTCGGCCTAGTGTAATGAGCAAGAGGATCGTTCGGTCGATCTTGGAGGGCAACGGCGGGCATAGCTCAGTTGGTAGAGCACAAGCTTCCCAAGCTTGGGGTCGCGGGTTCGAGCCCCGTTGCCCGCTCCAGATTCGCGAGAGCGCTAAGGCCTGATTCCCTTTTTGAGGTCTTCAGTCTGTTTTCAGGTAAGACTGATGCACTTCGAATTGCGGACGGGATGTCAGTTTTCACTGTGGGATTATGAACCTGGCTAGGTAAACTAGCTGGCAACTACCTAATCCAGTCTGCACATAGGAAGCGGGCCTAAAAGCCCGCTTTTTTGTTATTCTTTCTTTAAGTTTCCGGACCCGAGTCCCGGGAAATGCGAGGGATTTAAGGCTGGGGCCCTCAAAGATCATGCGAGGTAACGTAGCGACCGTATCGAAACAGGTGATCGACCTGATAGAGCCTGCCATAGAGGAAATGGGCTATGATCTGGTGGACGTGGAGTATCTTTCAGCACACGGCAGGTGGGTACTGCGAGTGTATATCGACAAGAGCGGTGGTGTCGACGTCGAGGATTGCGCCAGGGTAAGCAGGGGAATTGGTGACCTGATCGACGTAAAGGATATCATTGATCACGAGTACGTCCTCGAGGTCTCCTCGCCAGGGCTCAACCGACCACTGAAGAAAGAGAGGGACTTCCAGTGGGCTATCGGGAAGAAGGTAAGAGTAAAAACGCTTGCGCCCATAGAGGGGCGCAGAAACTACACTGGTTACCTGAGTAAATTTCAGGGGGGGATTCTCACCTTGAGCATAGAAGGGGGGACGGTCACCCTGCCCTGGAAAGAGGTGGCCAAGGCCAACCTCGTGTATGAGTTTAAGTAAAAACAATCATTTCTGGAGTTACTATGATTACCGAACTAAAGAGAGTCATTGACCAGGTCAGCCGCGAAAAGGGGGTTGAGCAGGACGTCTTGATCAAGACCCTTGAGGAAGCGGTGAGGACAGCGGCAAGAAGAAAGTTCGGCCCTGACTATGATATCGAGGTCAATTTCAACAGCGAGGCCGGGGAAATCGAGGTGTTTGAATTCAAGGAAGTCGTGGAAAAGGTGACCAACGAACACCTACAGATCTCCCTGGAAGAGGCCCGGAAGATTGACCCCGAATCCCAGGTCGGAGACGAGCTGGGTATCAAAGTGGATACGGATGAATTTGGCCGGATTGCCGCCCAGTCTGCAAAACAAGTCATCATGCAGCGGTTGAGGGAGGCTGAAAGAAACATAGTCTTTGACGACTTCAAGGACAGGAAAGGAGAGATAGTCCACGGCATCGTCCAGAGGTTCGACAAGGGGAGCATTATTGTAAACCTGGGCCGGGCGGAGGCCGAACTTCCCCTGAAAGAGCAGATTCCAAAGGAATCCTATAAACAAGGGGATCGCATACGGGCCTATATCCTTGAAGTAAAGCAGTTTAGTCGAGGCCCCCAAGTCATCCTATCCCGGACCCACCCCAATTTTCTATCAGCCCTGTTTGAGGGCGAAGTACCGGAGATTGCCGAAGGGATCGTGAGGATAGTCCAGGTGGCCCGCGAACCGGGGAGCCGGGCAAAGATCGCGGTCACTTCAAGGGATAGTGACGTGGACCCTGTTGGTGCGTGCGTGGGGATGAAGGGCTCAAGGGTGCAGGCAGTGGTGCAGGAGCTGAGGGGCGAGAAGATAGATATCGTCACCTGGGATCCTGACCCCGCCAAGTTCATCTGTAACGCGCTGGCTCCCGCTGAGATCACGAGGGTCATCGTGGACGAAGAGAATCAGAGGATGGAAGTCGTGGTCCCGGATGACCAGCTTTCTCTTGCAATCGGTAAGAGGGGGCAAAATGTCAGGCTCGCCTCCAAACTATCGGGCTGGAACCTCGATGTGACCAGCGAATCAAGCTACAACCAGGCCCTAAAGGATGCTTACGACTCGCTGCTGAACTTGAACGGTATTGGCGAAAAGACGGCCTTGAACCTGTACCAGGCGGGATTTCGGTCCGCCAAAGACGTTGCCGAGTCCTCCATTGAAGACCTCTCCCAGGTCAAGGATATTGGAGAGGAAAAGGCCAAGAAGCTGATTCAAAACGCACAGCTCTATCTGGAGACCCAGACGGAAGAAGGTGAGGCTGAGCCGGAGGGCGTAAAAGAGGACGTCAAGGAAGCAGGCGAGGATGTTGCTCTTGGGGAGAGGTAAAGGCCATATTCCAATACGGACGTGTATTTGCTGCAGGAGGAAAGGGCCAAAGGATAAGTTCATCAGGCTCGTGGCAGATTCGAGCGGCCAGGTCCTCATGGACAAGAGGGGAGACATGAAAGGGCGGGGCGCCTATATCTGTAAGAACCCTGGGTGCCTCGAACGGCTCTTCAAGCACAAGCAACTGCGCAGGGTCTTCAAAGGAGATCAAGATATGATTCTCAGTCCTGATATCAAGATACAATCTGGTTTCCAAGGGGACCAGGAAATCAAGAAGACGATTTTTGGGGGTTTAGATGGCTAAAGTCAGGGTCTACGAATTGGCCAAAGCATTGAATACAGACAGTAAGGCCTTGGTAGAAAAACTCAAGGCAGGGGGCATGAATATCAAGAATTATATGAGTACCCTTGATGAAGAGGCAGTGGCCAAGGCGAAGGATATCTTTAGCGGTGCGGTGTCGGAGGTTATCGAAGAGAGAAGGATCAAACCGACCGTTATTCGGCGGCGCAAGAAGACCGTCAAGGTGGAGGAAGAGAGGGCCGAGGCAAAAGCAGAGGCCTTTCGAGAGAAGGCCGAAGAGCTTGTGGAAGATCAGTTGCAGGAGCAGCCTGAAAAGGAAGAGGAACGGGCAAGATCCTTGCGCGAGGCTGAAAAGGAGACACGGGCCGCTCGTCCCTCCGAATTCGAGGAGATTCATGAAGGGAAGGGGGCGGAGGCGTCAGGAAGGCCCGAGGCCCCTGGGGTAGGGGTATCCAGGAAGGCTGCCAGGGCTGCGGATAGCCCCCAGACAGAGGCCAAGGCACCGGAGAAGAGAAAGAAGGCAAGAAAGAAGAAGGCTGACCAACCGGCCAAGATAATCAAGAGGGCAGAGGAAGGACCGCTGAGGGAACTTGTTCAAAAGAAGGAGAAGGGACCGGAGAAGAAGGGGAGGGGTGTAGAAAAGGGAAGGGTCAAAGTGAAGCCCCGGGGAGAGGTGATCCCCATTGAGGGCAAGATCCCGGAGATCCCCGTCGAAGAGGGGAAGGAAAAGCCGGCCAAGAAAAAGAAGGAGAGGAAGCGCGCTCCGAAGGCAGTAGAGGCACCGAAGGCATCCATACGCCACCGTAAGATAGAGGTGTTTGAAAGGGCGGATCTCTATGAAGGAAGGGTGCCGAAGAGAAAGAAGAAGGACGTTGCCTCTATCAAGGAGGCCCGCAAGAAGGTCAAGCAAACGGAAATCACCACGCCGAAAGCAATCAAGAGAAGGATAAGGGTACAAGAGACCGTCACCGTATCAGAGCTTGCCAGGGCAATGGGGATCAAGGCAGCGGAACTGATCAAGAAGCTCATGGCCATGGGGGTCATGGCGACCATCAACAATCCCATTGATTTTGAGACTGCCTCTCTCGTGGCCGACGAATTCGGTTATGAGCTGGAGCGGGATCAGTTCGAGATAGAAAAACTCGTCGCCGACACAGAAGACAGGCCCGAAGACCTCACACCAAGACCACCCGTGGTGACAATCATGGGACACGTTGATCACGGGAAGACATCATTGCTGGACTATATCCGGCACTCGAACATCATTGCAGGGGAATCTGGAGGCATCACACAGCATATCGGTGCCTATTACGTGGAAAGGGACGGAGGCGATATTGTCTTTCTCGATACCCCCGGGCACGAGGCCTTTACTGCCATGAGAGCGCGGGGTGCAAGGGTGACGGACATCATCGTCCTGGTAGTAGCGGCAGATGACGGAGTAATGCCCCAGACCAAAGAGGCCGTCAACCACGCACGAGCCGCGAATATCCCCATAGTCGTTGCCATCAACAAGATCGATAAACCAGAGGCCAATATCGAGCGGGTGACCCGGGAGCTCTCAGAGCTGGATCTCGTGCCGGAAGAGTGGGGCGGAGATACAATATTCGGGCACATATCCGCCAAGACCGGCGAAGGGGTGGAGGAATTACTGGAGCTCATACAGTTACAGGCTGAAGTCCTGGAACTAAAAGCCAATCCTAACAAACCGGCCAGGGGCGTGATCATTGAAGCAAAACTAGACAAGAGCAAGGGATCGGTGGCTACTGTTCTTATCAAGAAAGGAACCCTTCGCCAGGGAGACTACTTCATATGCGGGGACTGTTATGGGAGGGTCAGGGCCATGCTGAACAACCGCGGCAAGAAGATCAAGGCCGCAACCCCTTCCGTGCCGGTAGAAATCTACGGCATTTCCGGGGTCCCCATGGCAGGAGACGAATTCATTGTCGTAGAAGATGAAAAGAAGGCAAAGCAGATCATTTCCTATAGACAGGAACAGTTCAAAACCAGGGAAGTGGCAAGGCGGGGAATCGTAAGCCTCGATGATCTTTTCGAGAAGATAAAGGAAGGCGAAGTCAAGGAATTGAACATCATCATCAAGGCGGATGTCCAAGGTTCCCTCGAAGCCCTCTCGGATTCATTGCTCAAACTAAGCACAGAAGAAGTGAAACTCAAGGTTATTCATTCCTCCACAGGGGCCATTACGGAGTCTGACGTCATGTTGGCCTCTGCTTCAGGCGCAATCATCATCGGCTTTAACGTCAGGGCGAACCCAAGGGTAACGGAAATAGCGGAGAGGGAAAACGTGGACATTCGTTACTATGACGTGATCTACAATGTCATACAGGACGTGCGGTTGGCCATGACAGGACTCCTCGAGCCGATACAAAAGGAAAATGTCATAGGACGGGCAGATATCAAGGAGGTCTTTCATGTCCCAAAGGTGGGAGCTGTCGCAGGCTGTTACGTGACGGACGGACACGTGGAAAGGAATGCAAAAGTCAGGCTTCTCAGGGATGACGTCATCATCTACGACGGAAGGCCTTCCTCCCTGAAGAGGTTCAAAGATGATGTCAAGGAGGTGCAGGCTGGCTATGAATGCGGTGTTGGCCTTGAGAGTTTTCAGGACATAAAACCCGGTGATGTGCTTGAGTTCTACCAGATCGAAGAGGTTGCGGCAGAGTTGTGACGAGATGGTTGTCGGTACGTGCAAAATCGAACTCCGCCTTCATGACAACCGATCCCTAAAGGGGAAAAGGAAGGTGGTGAAAAGCATGGTAGATAAGGTTAAGCATAAGTTTAATGTGGCCATAGCAGAGACCGGGTCCAATGACAAATGGCAGAAAATCGAACTGGGCATCAGTGCCGTAGGAAATGAGAGGCGCCATATTGACGCAACCTTGAACAATGTGATCATCTTCCTGGAATCACTCTATCTCGCGGAGATTGTTGACTCCAGGATCGAGATCATTAGCATGTGAGGCAAAAATGCTGGCTGGCAAAAGGGCCATTAGGGTGGGAGATCAGCTCTTGAGGGAGATAGCGGATCTGCTCATGAGCAGGGTGAAAGATCCCAGGGTCAAGAAGACGACCGTGACCGCGGTACGCCTGAGCAATGATCTCAAGTATGCAAAGGTCTACTACAGTGTGTATGGAGACGACAAAGATGTTCAAGAAGCCGGGGCGGGCCTTAACAGCGCCAAGGGCTTCATCAAGCGGGAAATCGGACAAAGACTGGAACTGAAATACATGCCCGATTTGATTTTCAAACACGATCCCTCCCTTGAGACGGGAGACCATCTGGAGAAGCTTTTTAAGAAGCTCAATCCCAAGGGAGAAGATTAATGGCCGAATCTTGCGTGGAGAACAAGCGATCCGTAACGGGTCCCGGATTGCCCGTGAAATGTTCGGCCCCAGGACTGCAAAATCTCCATGGGAAATGTCCGTGACGGAATCATCCTCGTCGACAAGAACGAGGGCGAAACCTCATTTGAGGCGGCGGGCAGGGTCGGAAGGATTCTGAAGATAAGGAAGGTGGGCCATGCCGGCACCCTGGATCCCTTTGCGACAGGCCTTTTGATCGTCCTATTGGGGCAGGGGACAAAGCTTTTTCCTTATCTTGCCTCAGGCGCAAAGGAATACACGGGCATCCTGAGACTGGGGGTGGAGACGGATACCCAGGATGTGCATGGTGAGATCTTGAATGTCACGCCTGTCCCTGAATTCGTGCCGGAGGAACTCAGGGCGAGGGCCAGGAATTTTGTCGGCGAGATTGAGCAAGTTCCGCCGAGGTTTTCAGCCGTAAGGTACAAGGGCAAGAGGGCTTATGAATATGCCCGCAAAGGGATCGATGTAAGCCTGGGCGCGAGAAAGGTCAAGATCCACTCCTTTGATATCTTGTCCGTGGATCTTCCAGAGGTCACGGTGCGCGTTGTTTGCTCCGGGGGGACATATGTGCGGGCCCTGGTTTCTGATTTCGGCAAGGCCCTGGGGACCGGCGCACATCTGACCGCCTTGAGAAGGCTGGCCAGCGGCCCTTTTGATATAAGGGATGCCGTCAACATCAATAAGGTGAGCGGGCCAGATCAGAAAGACGCCCTGTGTGAACGGATCATACCCCTGGGTAATGGCTTGCCTCATCTCAGGGCAGTCAAGATAGGCGACATCATGGCCCGGAAGATCCGCAATGGCTATCAGCCGAAGATGAGGGACCTGCGGGGCCCTGGAGATGATTTGGGCGGCACAGGGCAAGAGATCAAGCTTCTGAGGGGTGAGGACTTGGTTGCCATAGCCCGAGTCCCCGATAAAGCGCATGGGAATGGAGTCGGTTTGAAGGTGATGAGGGTATTCAAGTAGCAATATATGCACAAACAATAAAGGAGGTATAGAAAGTGGTTTTAACCCCGGAGAGCAAGAAGGAAATCATTGAACGGTTCAAGATTCACGAAAAAGACACGGGTTCGTCGGAGGTGCAAATAGCACTTCTGAGTAATCGGATAAATTATCTCACGGATCATTTCAAGGTGCACAAGAAGGATCATCATTCACGCAGAGGTCTTCTCAAGTTAGTGGGTCAGAGAAGGCGATTGCTCAATTACCTCAAGAGAACGGATAAGGAAAGATACCAAAAGATAATAAAGGAACTAGGCCTTCGGAAGTAAACGCCGTTCCTCGCGCGGAGACGTGGGGGAAGTCGTGAACAATCGGGGCGTATTTCTATTTCAGGAAAGGATGGATTGGTAAATGGTTAGGAACTATTCGTTGGATATAAACGGTCAGACCCTTTATGTAGAGACGGGGCGAATTGCACGACAGGCGAGCGGCTCGGTGGTAGTGACCATGGGGGAGACGGTCGTGCTAGTGAGCGTGGTCTCGACGGACGAGATCAGGGAAGGGGTGGATTTCTTGCCTTTGACGGTAGAGTATCAGGAGATGTCCTATGCCGGGGGTAGGATTCCCGGTAATTACTTCAGAAGGGACATGGGGAGGCCAAGCGAACGGGAGACCCTTGTTTCCCGGCTCATAGATCGGCCTCTCCGCCCCTTGTTCCCGGATAACTATTATTATGAAACCCAGGTCATTGCCACGGTCTTGTCCTCGGACAAAGAAAACGAGGCGGATGTCCTGGCCCTATTCGGCGCCTCCGCCGCACTTGAGGTCTCCGATGTGCCATTTGACGGCCCTATTGCTGCCGTGAGGGTGGGCCGGATCGATGGAAAACTTGTGGCCAATCCTACCAGGAGTCAGCAGGAGAAAAGCGACGTGAACCTGATCGTCGCGGGCAACAGGTCTGCGGTCGTCATGGTGGAAGCGGGTGCTGATTTCGTGAAAGAAGAGGACATGATTGACGCGATCTTTTTCGGGCATGAAGCCTTGCAGCCAATGCTTGCGGTACAGGAAAAAATGAGGAAGGAGGTCGGGCAACCCAAGAGGGAAATCTCGGCGGTAGCGCGTGATGATGAATTGGCGGCACAGATCGCCGAGAGGGCAAGGCCGATGATGGAGGAGGTCATAGGGACAGCTGATAAGAAATTGCGACAGAAGAAGAGAGACGAGGTCTACAAGCAGATTCTGGATGCCTTTTCCGGAGACTATGAGGGCAGGGAGTCCCGGATCATGGATGCCATCGGTGATCTCGAGAAGAAGATGGTGCGCAATCTCATTCTTGAAGAGGGCAAGCGGATTGATGGCCGATCCTTTACCGAGGTCAGACCCCTTGACTGCCTCGTGGGGGTGTTGCCAAGGGTCCACGGGTCAGCGCTTTTTACCCGGGGGGAGACCCAGGCCCTGGTGCTGACCACTCTCGGGACCGGCATGGACGATCAGAGGATAGAGACGATATACGGCGAAGTTTATCGGAACTTCATATTTCACTACAATTTCCCCCCTTACAGTGTCGGCGAGGCACGGAGGCTCAGCGGGCCGGGGAGGCGGGAGATCGGGCATGGGGCTCTCGCCCGGCGGGCATTGCTTCCGGTCTTGCCTTCGAAGGACGACTTCGTATACACCGTCCGCGTGGTATCCGAGATCCTTGAGTCTAACGGGTCTTCCTCTATGGCCAGTGTCTGCGGGGGGTCCCTTTCCCTCATGGATGCCGGAGTGCCTATTAAGGAAGCAGTCGCAGGGGTGGCCATGGGTCTGGTATCTGACGGAGGCAAAATGGCCGTCCTTACGGATATTATCGGAGATGAGGACCACTACGGGGATATGGATTTCAAGGTGGCAGGGACCAGAGATGGAGTTACCGCCCTGCAAATGGATATAAAGATTGATGGAGTCACCCGGGAGGTTATGCAAAACGCCCTTGCGCAGGCCAGGGAGGCCAGGCTATTCATCCTGGAAAAAATGGGACAGGCTATACCGAAACCGAGACCCGAGGTGTCCAAGTATGCCCCCGTGATAACGACCCTGGAGATAAAGCCTGAAAAGGTGAGAACCCTTATAGGTCCGGGTGGGAAAGTCATCAGGGAGATATCGGCGACCGCAGATGCAAAGATCGACGTCGATCCTGACGGCAAGGTGGTCATAGCCACACCTGACAGGGAAAGATCAAAGAAGGCAGTTGAGATGATTGCTGGCATCATCCAGGATGCAGAGGTCGGGAAACTGTACATGGGTAAGGTCGTCAAGATCATGGATTTTGGGGCCTTTGTAGAGATCTTTCCTGGAACGGACGGCTTGATACATATCTCTCAGATGGACAGGCAGAGGGTCAACAAGGTCACCGATGTCCTGAAGGAAGGCGACCAGGTGCTGGTTAAAGTGCTCGACGTGGACAAGAACGGAAAGATCTCCCTTTCGAGAAAAGCCGCTCTGGGTGAAAGTCTTGACGATGTATCGTAAGACCGTTCTGGAAAACGGTGTCAGGATTATTACGGAGAGCCTGAATCATTTCCAGTCCCTGTCCTTGGGGATATGGGTTAACGTGGGTTCCAGGGAGGAGATGGAAGATGAAAATGGCATCTCCCACTTTATCGAGCACATGATATTCAAGGGGACCGACACCCGCAACACCCTCCAAATCGCGAAACAGCTGGACGCGATAGGAGGCCTTTCCAACGCCTTCACGGGTAAGGAAAACACGTGTTTTCATGCCCGGGTACTGAGCAAGCACTTCCAGGAGTTGGCGGATATCCTTTCGGACATCTTCCTCAATTCCGTGTTCGACCCCTGGGAGATGGACAGGGAAAGGCAGGTTATTCTCCAAGAAATCAACATGGTTGAGGACATGCCGGATGAGCATATCCATGTGCTTTTCAACCGCCTTCTCTGGACAAACCACCCCCTCGGCATGTCGATTCTTGGAACGAGCGACACGGTTTCAAGAATTGGCAAGGAAAACATCCTAAGCTATATCAAGCAATTCTATACGCCTGACAGGATCATAATAGCGGCGGCCGGGAATGTGGCCCACGATCAAGTAGTGGACTATTTCAGGCCCCTTTTTGAACCACTGGAGCCCTCAAACACAACTCCCGTGAGGGACGCTCCCCTTATACATGGCGGTGTTTCGTGCCACAAAAAGGAACTGGAGCAGGTCCATATCTGTCTGGGCGGAAAAGGGCCCCACCTGTCAAGTGATCTTCGTTTTGCGGGGGCCCTGCTGAACACCATTCTGGGGGGGAACATGAGTTCGCGCCTCTTCCAGGAAATACGAGAAAAAAGGGGATTGGCCTATTCTGTTTATTCCTTCATCAGCCCTTACATTGATACGGGAATGTTCGGAATCTACGCTGGGACAGACCCACAGTCCGTGAACAGGGTCCTTGGTGTCATACACACGGAAGTCGAAAAGATTCTCAGGGGAACAATATCGAAAGGAGACATTGAGGCGGCAAAGGAACACCTGATGGGTTCTATCATGTTGGGTGCGGAGAGCACTGATAACAGAATGATGCGGTTGGCCAAGAACGAATATGTCTTTGGAAAACATATCCGTTACCATGAGCTTGTTGAAAGGATTGAAAGGGTCACTCTCGACGAAGTGGCGGCAGTCTCCTGGGACACTTTCAGAGACGGCAGTGTCTCTCTTGCGACACTCGGGCCCATCGAGAGAGATGACTTGGACCTGGGATGCCTTCTATTTTGATAGAGGCGAGGCCTGAGCTTGGTTTCGACCCGCAGTCGAGAACACCTGTCCTGCCGATGAGGCAATGCCCGGCTCTCACAGACAGCGAGTGCTGACATGTATTGGCAAAGTGAGGGGCAATAGTCCTTGGAGAGGCTGGAAATAAAGATAAAGCGACTTGCAGCCGGAAAAGACCTGCCTTTGCCATCCTACGAAACGCAGGGGTCCTCGGGGATGGATCTCCGGGCAGCAGTTTCGGATCCTGTAACACTCCATCCTGGTGAAATAAGGCTTATCCCCACGGGGATAGCCGTGGCAATCCCCCGGGGATATGAGGCGCAAATCAGGCCCAGGAGCGGCCTCGCCCTGAAGTACGGCATAGGGATGGTCAATTCGCCGGGGACCGTTGACTCGGATTACAGGGGAGAGATAGGCCTGATCATGATCAACTGGGGGGAGAGGCCCTTCACGATCTGCAGGGGAGACCGAATTGCCCAGATGCTCATTACGCGAGTATACAGGGCCGAAGTAAGGGAAGTGGACGATCTGGATTGTACGCCGAGGGGTCAAGGAGGCTTTGGTCACAGTGGCATCAAATGACCTGTGCGTCCGAGGCCCTTTTTACGCTCGGTGGGGATCCTTCACACTTGGACCTTTTCCAGGGAGGCGAGACGAAATTTATGGAGCAGAGGCGGCATGCGATTCTCAGTTTTGGCTTCGGGTAGTGGCGGAAATGCCTGCTACGTGGAAACATCACATTCCAGGATCATGATTGATGCGGGTCTGAGTTGCCGTGAGCTGTTTCGTCGCATGGAGCAGGTCAACATTGACCCCGAGGGACTGGATGGTCTTTTGATCACCCATGAGCACATTGACCACATAAGGGGCGCGGGCCCCCTGGCCCGGCGTCTGGACATCCCTGTATATATCAATAACCGCACCTTGAGAAGGGCTGGGAAGACCATAGGCAACCTTTCAAGGCCGGTCATCATTCACACCGGCCAGGTCGTCACCATAAACGACCTCCACCTCGAGACCTTTACCAAGTGCCACGATGCAGCAGACCCAATGGGGGTCGTTGTATCTTCCAACGGAATCAAATTAGGTGTCCTCACGGACCTGGGCCGGAGCACCAGATTGGTGGAAGATCGATTGAGGGGTTGTCAGGCCCTTATTCTCGAATTCAATCATGACGAAGAGATGCTGGAAAACGGGCCCTATCCGCTGGAACTGAAGAGGCGGATAAGGGGCCAGGACGGACATCTTTCCAACAGGCAGGCCGGCTCGCTCGTGAGGTCGATTTCTAACGAGGAACTGAAGGTCCTTGTCCTGGCTCATCTCAGCAAGACCAACAACGAACCCCGTAAGGCTCTCCGGGAAGTGAACAATGCCCTGAGGACCTGTGGAAGAGAGGGCACCAGGATAATCGTTAGCAATCAGGATGAACCGGCTCCCATAGTCGATTTCATATTGCCATCCAGGCCCTCAGAAGAGATCAATCCTTGACGGGCTGTCGCCCAAAGCCCGACGACAATGGTGCTTAGCCCCAAGGGGCACCGCAATGTTTTGACAGTCCCTATTCGGGGGTAAAGCAAGCAAAGGTATTTAGGCAACAGCCTGTCGACGTTAACTCCGGACCATGAAGAAGGAGCACAAAGCACCGAGAAGAAAAAGGAACTATCAGTGCAGCTGCTGTGGACACCCCGTGCCCTTTTGCTGGACCTGTCCCTGCGGGTTCCAGATTTGTAATGAGTGCATGGAGGAGAACCTGTGGGGCCTGACTTGTAGCGGGGTGAATTGGCAATGTCCTGATTGCGGGGCCTTGAGGCCCTATTAGGCCTGGAGGGACAGGGATCATTCCCGGATATCATCGATGGGACTGGGCAATCCCCTGCCCATTAGGATAGATGAGTTTCAACGTCAAAGACATCAGGCACAAGAAGATAGAGGCCCCGGCGCTGAACGTGGTCCTCTATCAGCCGGAGATCCCCTCGAATACGGGGAATATTGCTCGCCTCTGTGGGGCGGCGGAGTTGAGGCTCCACCTCGTGCACCCCCTCGGTTTTCGAGTCGATGACAAGCATCTCAAGAGAGCAGGGCTGGATTATTGGCCTGAAGTGGATGTGGTGCATCATGAGGATTTTGGTGTATTCTTGCGGTGCCTCAAGGAGGATGGGACAAGGCAGCTTATTGCCTTCAGTAAATATGCATCCCTGGACTACGCCAAGGCAAGGGTGAATTATGGTGACTACCTTCTCTTTGGAAGGGAAACAACCGGGCTCCCGAAGGAAATACGCACATCCTTCCCCTGTTACAGGGTTCCCATTTGGGGAATGGTCAGGAGCTTGAACCTTTCCTCCACTGTTGGAATAGTCACCTATCATTACCTGCATCAGATGGGTATGTTTTGAGATTCAATGGGTTCTCGCCCAAGGAAAAGAGTCTGCTTCATATTCCAAGAGAGGAGGGAGAATGACAGGCACAGAGAAAAGGGGCATAGAAGACCTCATGGCCTTTGGCCTGGAGATTATACGACGGTCGGGTGAGGTGGCGCTTTCCTACTATGGAAAGGCAAGGGCGGCAGTAAAGTTTGACGAGAGGCTGGTCACGGAAGCCGAACTGGCGCTCAGGGAGTTCTTTCGGGAGGAGGTGGAGAGAAACTACCCGGAACACCAGATCTTCATGAATACCCAGGACACACAAAACTACACCCACAGGGGGAATGGTGCCCTCTGGGTATACAATCCCCTGGATGGAGTGGCCAATTTCCAGGGGGGGATCCCTATCTGGGGAAGTTCTCTGGCGCTCCTGGAGAACTTTTGGCCCATTCTCGGTGTCTTTCATATGCCTGCAACCGGCGATCTCTTCCATGCCCTTGCGGGCAAAGAGGCCTTCCACGGCGACTCGAAGATCCACGTCTCCTCTGAAGAAGATATAGATGATGAGAGCATGCTCCTGACCTATTCCAGGTTTCACCAACAGTTCAGGTCGTCATTCCCCGGCAAGATCCGAAACATGGGCTGCACAAATGCCCACGTCTGTTATGTGGCCATGGGGCGAGCAGACGCGGCTATCTTGGCAAATGTGACCTATGAGGACCTAGCCGCATGCCGGATAATCGTTGAGTCGGCAGGCGGAAAAATCTATGGTATGGACGGGACCGAGTTTTTTCTGAACGAGTACCTGGATGGCCGGAGGATCAGTGATCCCATCGTTGTGACAGCCCCTGCAACCCAGGGATTGGTCCGTGAATACATCCAGGGAAGCTAGAGAAGGCCGAAACAAGACGGGGTGCCCCGCTCAGAAGAGATCGCGGCATTTCCTTGATACTTTCACCAACAGATCCAGGGCCCTGTCCGCCAGAGCAGGTGTCATGGTGCCCATACCGCAGGCAGGGGTCAACAGGGATCGGCTGACCACTACATCCCGGCCTAAGCCCCAATCTCTCAGTCGATTGAGGCCGCCGCAGAGCTTTTGATAGAGAGCCTCTACCGATTCCTTTCCCGTGAACCGGAATGTGGGAACGATGCCCCAGGCAATGGCGCCTCCTGAATGGACGAACCGAGAGATACTGTCGGGATACAACAGAAAGGTGTCTAGATACTCATAGGCATCAAAGCTTATGATGTTCGGTCCTGAGTCTGCTATCATGGACCAGTCCGTATTTCCGCAACAGTGGACCCCTATCAGCGCTTGAGATCTTTCCCTCAAATAGCCAATGATTTCTCCCAGGATCTTTACGACTTCTTCCCTCTCCAGGGGGGTAAAGGCTGAACCAAACCCGGAGAGGTATGGCTCGTCAATAAAAAGGATAGGCCTCTTCCCCGTTTCTTCCAGCTTCCTGACTTGCCATAGGGCCTTGATGGAAAGGCCTTTCACCACGGCTTCCAGCAACTCGGGGTCCTGGAGGAGGGTATGCCCGGCATGATCGGAGACACCGGCAGCAAAGGTAATCGGACCCACGGTTTGCCCCTTGATATAGGGGCCGTATTTTTCACCCTTTCTGCGGATGGCATCGGCGACTTCGTAGAGCCCCCGCGAGTATTTCCTGCCGACGGCAAAATAAGAGAGATCTTCCCCCAGGAAATGCTCGTAAAAGGAGACAAGTTCCGATTCCAGATTGTCGCGGCGCAGGGACAGGGCCTTGCCTTCTTCCACCAACTCCAGGAAGGGCAGGCCTTCGCTGAATTGGAGGATCATGGTCTCCAGGGGGCTTCTGTTGACGAACTGGGGCCAAAAGGGCGCGCGAGGGAATAATTCGAGGATGCGCTCACAGACGTCCTCTACATCCAAATAGGGAACGCTCCCTATACAGGTGGCGAGAAAATCAAATCCTTGCGTGTTTGAATTCAGAGTGTCATTCATGTTTTCGTTCCGTATTCACCT
>JAFDHO010000133.1 GCA_019308745.1 Deltaproteobacteria bacterium | reverse complement strand
GGGCCTGCAACCGTAATGGTATAAGTTGTAGTTTCATAGGGCGATACTACTATCGATCCGCTTGTATCAACGGTTCCTATGCCAGGCTCGATGACGCCGTAATCCGCATTGGTTGAGCTCCAGGTCAGGGTGGAGGACTCACCAGCAAAAATAGAGGCAGCCTCAGCAGTAAGTTTCACCTGGGGGGGTGAGATAACACCCTTTTGCCTTATCTCTATGGTGATGGATAAACCCCGCTCGCCCACCAGGAGCACCCAAAGCCTGTTCCTTGCCTTTACTCTCACCTCCCTTTCTACTACCAGTGCTCCCGTGGAGAACAGTCCTCTCAGCCTTATGAACTGCCTGTTGACCACTATAAACCCTGCCCTGATCCTCTTTCCCGGGGTATTGAGATTAATGGTCATCGTAGCTTCTCCAGGGTCATCCACCCTGAACCTTTGAACGGAGAAAAGGAGGGGGAACCTCTTTATCTTGAATTCCCGGGGTCCAAACAGTCTCATGTCTCCAGGGAAGGCCCCGGGCACATTAGCAATAAAGAGCAAGACAAGGAGCGTGGATATGAGTTTCCATGACAATCTGGGCATCAGAGGCTGTCCTTTGTAAGAGTGATTCGATGACTATGGGCCGGGCAGAATCCGTAAGTTGGAGAGAATGAGCCCCCTCAAATCTCCTCACCCGACCCTTCCCCCTGCCTTCACGGAGGGGGATTTCAGGGGGAGGAGGGCTTACTCGTGAAATGGTAGTATCAATATCTGTGCCAAAGATGGGAATCTGGCGGAAACATGGTTGTTTTTTCATGGACTCATCGTCATTGGATGGCCCAAGGTTCAATGCTGGCGGGGTATTCCGGCGAAAATTTGTTTTTTTGAGGCGGACAAGGAAATGCAGTAGGGAAGAGAGCGTGGAAACGTCCCTTGAGGACAAAGGATATGAAAAATGCACAAAAAATAGGGCATGGTGCACAATGTTTTGTGCATCATGGGTTTTTCCAAGTTGGCAGAGAGATGATCGCCATAAACTTGTTCGAGAAGACGGTGCCCGTGTTGCTCCCAACCTCCTTCCCTCCTAACACAACCCTGGATCAAATCGTTGGTATTTAGCTGATATTGTTGATGTTAAGCCAGGCATCAGCAACATGAGAATCAACTGGACCTTGGTTTTTGTATGGGATCTGTATCTGCACTTATCCCTTGTCCTGTTCGCAAACGTAACAAGTGTAAGTTCGACGTCTTATCGGAATAATTCCAGTTGTTGGTGGGTCTTCTTCTTTCGGTTCCAGGGCGCCCGCTCAAGGGGAAGGCAGAGTCCATCCGGCACAAACTCCAGGAACGGAGATGGCCGCATGGTCCGAGTCTTCCCATTGATGGACCGGGCGCGGGAATAGGACAGGATCAATCGGTTTCGTGCCCTCGTCATACCCACGTAAAAAAGTCGCCTCTCCTCCTCAAGGCTTCGGAGGCCGAAGAGAGTGCAAGGAATAAGACCGCTTTCACATCCGGTGATGAAGACGACCGGCCATTCCAGGCCCTTGGATGCGTGGAGGGACATCAGAGCGACCCTGTCCCCTGAAAGGACGGTATGGTCTATACCTCGGTCAAGCGAGAGTGTATCCAAAAAGGAGTCCAGGTCTCCCTGCAAATCCTCAGCCAGCTTCACCAGGCGCCCCAGAGACTCTTCCGCCTCCCCTGAGAGTTCCTCGAGCCCATGATATTCCAGGGCGAATTTGATCCACTCAAGGATATTTCCGGAAGCCGTGCATCGCTTCCGTAGTTCGCCTATTGCTTCCTTGATCAACCCCGGATTAGGATCTTCCCGGTATCTTTCAGCAAGCGGGGTGGTCGTGTGATGTTCCTTTAGGGACCTCAAATAGGCTCGAAAGGGGTGAGGGCCATAGGGATCATGAATGAGCTGGAGAAACCGCCAAATGATATTTACGGGATAGCGAAGAACCAGGGGCCTCTCTCCGGACCTGACATAGGGGATACCGGATCTGGAAAAGGCCGCTTCAAGTTCATCCCCTTGAAAGTTGAGCCTGTATAGCACCGCGAGGTCTCCAAAGCTCAGATCCTCGCCCCCCTCGTGGGATGCTACCCTGCCGCTGTCGAGAGAAAAATGGGTGGTCCCACCAAGGAGCTTCTCCACCTGCTCCACGATCATTTCGGCCTCTTCCGACGCACTGCGACACTCCGCAAGGGAGATGGGCACCCCTGGGCCAACCGAGCCTTCAAGAGGCACATCCTTTTCCATGAGTGCGGCAGAACCCTCGAGTATCACCTCCGTAGAGCGGTAGTTCCTGTTGAGAATGATTCGCGTGCTGCCCGGAAAGTCTTCCTGGAAGCGCATAAAATTGGTCACATCGGCTCCTCGAAATCCATAGATGGCCTGGTCAGGGTCTCCTATGGCGCAGATGCAAGAGGCCTGAACAGAGTCGACGGAATCTGCGAGAGCCTTCAGGATCCCCGCCTGGACCGGATTCGTATCCTGGTATTCGTCTACAAAGATCCAGGGGAAACGCCCTGCGTATCTACGGCAGATGTCGGGCCGGTCACGAAACAGAGCTAGGGTCTCTGTTTCCAGGTCATCCAGATCGAGCATACCCAGGGCCCTCAACTTGCTTTCATAGGCGTTCAAGAGTGGAAGGAGGTCTTTGTCGGACTCCTTTACATCCTCCTCCCTGAAGCGGGCCCTTTTCAACCTCGGCATGGCCTTCAGGAGACGGGCCGCCCGCCCTTTGGTCCCTGATTTCTCAGAGACGGCCTCCTGAAGCACATAGGGGATATCGTGCTCGGAACAAACGGTGAATTCCCGGGGGAGTCCCAAGACCTCGGCTTCCTGACGAAGAACTTCGAGACAGAATCTATGAAAGGTAGATATATTGGTCGGGATAGGCCCTTTACCCGTTTGAAGGTGGCCGTAGGCTTGAAAAAGGGCGGTGATCCTCTCCTTCATTTCCCTTGTTGCCTTGTTCGTGAAGGTGAGGGCAAGGATTTGGCCTGGTTCTGCATCGCCATGTTGGATCAGGTGGGCAATCCTGTGAGTCAGGGTCATGGTCTTTCCCGTCCCCGGCCCAGCAAGGATGAGAAGATGTCCGCCGCGAAAGAGGACAGCCTCCTTCTGGGCCGGATTCAGGGGGTCCAGGATTGGATCGAGGGATCGTTGAGCTCGCAAAGTTTCCGTGGTCTTTCGGTGTCCCTGTATTTCCGTCGATGTCTCGGCCACTCGGCTCACGGCCCCTTTCCCCTTTGTGCCTTCGGGTCCTGGTGCGACACTCCTTGGCACGTCAAAGAGGGCCCCTTGGCCTATCAGCTTGGCCTTCTCAGCCTCATCAAAGAGGCGGATGACACCGTATTCACCGTCGTAACCTCCTTCCTTGATGACCCGGGAGCGGCGCATCCTTTCAATGGCTTTGGCAAGGAGGATACCCCCTTGAGTCCTGATGTCACTGAGAGGGGCGTCCAGGAGGATATAAAGTTCCGGGCCCATCCTTTCAAGGAGGTCTTCGTAGACGGCCGTTACTTTCTTAGTGGAAGGTCCACAGTCGTAGATCTCCGACAGGATCTCGGCGAGGGGTATGAGACTGAAAAAGGCCTTGGAAATGCGGGGTGTTTCTCGGTCAGCCAATTCCTCCACCCGGTTAAAGACACCGATGGTCAAGGGCTTGCCGCACACCGGGCATATCCCCTGGTGCTTCTTGGTCTCCATTGGGTCTAGCCTTACGGAACATTTTCTATGCCCATCAAAATGGTATTTTCCCTCTTCCGGGAAGAACTCCACGGTGCCTTCGAATCCCCTGTGAGAGGTCATGGCCTCCTTCATATGGTCATAATCGAGGGCCGTGTCAAAGATGTTGGCCTCCCTTCCGAGCTTGGACGGTGAGTGGGCATCAGAGTTCGAGACGAGCAGGAACCGGTCCAGCGCGGATAGAAGACGGTTCATAGGCGGATCTGAGGAGAGTCCTGTCTCAAGGGCGTGGATGTGAGAAGTAAGGTCTTCGAAACACTCTTCTATGGCGTCAAAGCCAGACTTCGACCCGAACAGGGAAAACCAGGGGGTCCACACGTGTGCAGGGATAAACAAGGCCCTTTCGCTCGTTTCAAGGACAATTTCCAGTAAGTCCCTTGAATCCAGCCCCAAAATCGGCCTGCCGTCGGATTTTATGTTCCCGATGCGGTCCAGGCGCTGGTTGAGTCTTTCAACGCATTGGAAATCGGGAAGTAGAATAAGGTGATGGACCTTTCTCGTCTTCCCCCCCCTCTTGTATATGCAGCTGATCTCCCCCGAGAGCACAAAGCGAGTGGTAATGAGGCACGAGTTGGGAACCTCCTTACGTGCCTGTGACTCGAGCTCGTGTTTGAGCTGGTAGAGTCCCGGCTCCGCTTGGATCAATTTCTCCTTGAGCTCCTTGACCCAACCAGGGTGGGTGAAGTCACCCGTACCGACGACCGCAATTCCCTTCTTTTTGGCCCAGACCGCCAGATGTTCTGGGTCCAGATCCCTGGAGGTTGCCCTGGAGTAATGGGAGTGGATATGAAAATCGGCAAGGAATCTCATAGGGGTGAATATGGACCAGGAGGCGTATATTGTCAACGGTAAGTATCTACGGGCAGCAGGGCGAGAAACATTGGATTGCCTGAAGGGGTATCCTGTGATAAATAGGAACTGAGAAACTCTCCAGCAGGGAATATTTGGCTCATGAGCCTCGCGAAGAGACAGGATAAGTGCCTCCTTCTTGCCGTAACCGGGGGCATTGCCACGGGCAAGAGCACGGTGGCAGGAATGCTGCAAGAGTTCGGGGCGCCCCTGGTTGACCTGGACATCCTTGCAAGGAGGGTGGTGGAGCCGGGCCGCCAAGCGTGGAGACAGATCGTGGCCACCTTCGGGAAAGGTGTGCTCAACGAGGACGGCACGGTAAACAGGAAGAGGCTGTCTTCAATGGTCTTCAATGATGCAGCAAAGAGGAGGCTGCTTGAAGGCTTTACCCATCCAGGCATATTCCGGGAGCTATCAAGGGAGGTCGACCGGATTGCAAAGGAAGATCCCAAGGCCATAATCCAGGTCGTCATCCCTCTCCTCATCGAGGCAGGCTCCCAAGACCAGTTTCACAAGATCCTCGTGGTCTACGCCCCCAGGGAGATACAGATAGAGCGACTCATGAAGAGGGAAGGTATCAAAAGACCGGATGCGGAACGTATTCTGGAGGCCCAGATCCCAATCGATGAAAAGTTGAAATACGCGGACTTCGTCGTCCGCAATGACAGGACCCTGGATGAAACCAGGTCACAGGTTGAGGCCCTCTGGAGGGAACTACAAGATATACAAGGGAAGAGGTCGAAGGAATGAACCAAACCATCACGTTAAAGGGAGTGGACAAGCTTGAAGTCCTCACCCTCATGGACAATTACGTGGACGTCCTGCTTTCAAGCGATGACAGAGTGACCCGCCCTCCCCTGTCAGAAGGAGACGCGATCCCGTGCGACACCTTCGTTGCGGAGCACGGGCTCTCACTCATGGTCACTGTCTACCAGGGCCCCGAGAAACACACCCTTCTCTTTGACACGGGTTATACCACCCAGGGCGTGCTCCATAATGCAGACAGGCTCAAGATTGACCCGGGTCAGATAGCGGCTATCGTGATGAGCCATGCCCACATGGACCACACCGGTGCCCTGATTCCGATCCTGGACCGGATTTCGCGCCCCATAGAGCTTTTCGTTCATCCGGCTGCATTCCACTTTCCAAGGTTCAAGGCCTTGAAGGACGGCAGGATGCTCCGCTTCCCCAGGACCCTGGTAAGGGAGGAGCTGGAAAAGAGAAAGGTAGAGCTCCAGGAGACCGAGAAGCCGACTTCCATCATGGATGGCACGGTCCTGATAACGGGTGGCGTAAGGCGCAGGACCGATTTTGAGAAAGGACTCCTTGATGCCTTCCTGGAGAAGGATGGGAAACTGGAGAAGGATATCATACTGGAGGACCAGGCCCTTGCAATTCAATTGAAGACAAAGGGACTTGTGGTCATCTCCGGGTGCAGCCACGCAGGCATAATCAATACCATACTCCACGCAATAGAACTGACAGGAGTCAAAAATATACACGGGATTTTGGGGGGATTCCACCTTTCCGGGCCTGACTACGAACCCATCATCGACAGGACCATTGAGGAGCTGAGAAGATTCGAACCCAATATCCTTGTGCCCATGCACTGTACCGGATGGAAAGCCATCAATCGGCTCTCAGAGTGTTTCCCAAACGCCTTTATCCTGAACAGCGTGGGATCAAAATACACCCTTTCGTAAGAAGAGTGGGAGTGAGGAGCCCATCCTGTAACCGCATGCTTTTACGGATTGTAAAATATTTCGACAGTTATCCTAACCTCTCAATTAGTCTCGTTTTCACCGTGCGTGAAAAGCCCTGGTTATTTCAGGCAATTTCTGGATGCTGACTGGACTGCCAAGCTGAGTGGCAGGCAAGTTGCATATGAAGAACTGCAGCAGCCACGTTTCCCCGGAACCCTAGAGATCCCCGGTCCAATAATAACCCGAAGCACGAAAAGATCAGACTTTTTGTTGCAGGAGGCGGGCCGGGGAAAAGTCCTTAACATCAATAAGGAGGGATAGTGTCGTGTTGGTAAAAAATTGGATGAGCAAAGATGTCATTACGGTGGAGATGGACGACGCAATGATGGACGCGATAAACTTACTTAGGGAAAAGAACATTCGTCGGCTCCCGGTTATGAACAAGGGAGAACTGGTGGGTATTGTGTCGGACCGGGACCTGAAGAGGGCGTCGGCATCGGATGCCACCAGCCTTGAGATCCACGAGATGCTCTATCTCATTTCCAAGATCAAGGTCAGCGAGGTTATGACCGTAGATCCATTAACCGTACCGATTGATTACACCATTGAAGAAACGGCCGAACTGCTCTTCAAAAACAAGATATCCGGTGTCCCGGTCGTTGATCCTAACGGAAAACTAGTCGGGATCATTACACAAACAGACTTGTTCAAGGCCTTAATGGCCCTCTCCGGCCTGGAGAGGAGGGGTATTCAGTTCGCGTTCCGGCTGGAAGATCGCCCGGGGTCTATTATGGAGGCCGCCAATGTGATCCGCAATTACGGGGGGCGTTTGGCGAGTATCCTCGGGACCTATGAAAACGTACCGGAGGGATACCGCAGGGTCTATATCAGGGCTTATGGAATAGAACGGGAGAAGATCGACGATCTGGTCAAGGCGCTCAAGGAAAAGTTCGTCCTGGTTTACATGGTCGATTTCCGGGAAAACAAGAGAGAAATCTATGAAGAATGACAATAAACTATTTTGACCATACCTGAAAAAGGCCCTAGAGATGTTAAAGAGGCTCAGTCTCCGTGCTCGTCTTTATGCAGTTCTTATTGCCCTGATGTGTATCACGGTTTCCGGCGGCGCTGTTACGGCCTGGTATACCTATCGCATGGAGAGACTTATAACCAAGCTAATTGATAGAAATATGCCCTCTCTTGAGGCCGCAATCGCCCTTGAAACCGCACTGGTTAATCAAAAGGGTTTCGTATCCTATTATTTCATAGACGGAGATCCATCATGGCTGGTGCAACTTTCCAAATACCGCCGCATTTTTCGGGAGAAACTGGCCGAGGCCTTTGATATTGCTGAAAATGGCGAGCAAAAACAGGCCATTGAAATGCTTAAAGCGCAATATGATGAATATATTAGATCAAAAGACCGGGTCATAGCCCTGTACAAGGCCGGGGAGAGGGAAAAGGGTAAAGAGTTGCACAAGGAGGTGCGTCTTCAATTCTTTACAGTACTCGATCTCTGTGAGTCTTACAAGGCCATTCAAAAAGGGAGGATCGAACAATTCAGAACCCAGAGCCGTGATCGGGCCGAAAGGCTCAGGTTCGCAGCATGGATAGCCATATTCACGGTTCTAATGTGCGGGATTCTACTGGCACTTATCCTGACCAAGCAGGTTCTCAACCCGGTAAGGGAATTGGCCCACAGGGCGGACAGGGAGAGGGTTGTCTTTGAGACGGATAACGAAGTCAAAGCACTTAGCCGCAGCGTACTGGGACTGATTGATGACATAGACCAGACCCATTTGGAGCTTCAAAGGAGTCGTGAGAGCCTCTTGCAGGCTGAGAAGATGGCCCTCGTCGGGAAACTGGCCGCCAGCATGGCACACAGCATACGAAACCCTTTGACCTCAGTAAAGATGCGCATATTTTCCCTGTCCCGCACCCTTGAGTTGACCGGTTCGCACGAAGAGGACTTCCAGGTTATTTCTGAAGAGATCCGTCATATTGATACAATCGTCCAAAATTTTCTCGAGTTCTCAAGGCCTCCGAAGCTCAAGATGCAGAGGATCAGCCCTTCAGAAGTGGTTGACATGGTGTTGCAGGTGTTGAGATATCGTTTTGAATCCTATAGCGTATCTGTGCAGATAAAGAGAGAAAAACCGTTGCCTGAGACGCTTGCAGATCCGGAACAACTAAAGGAGGCCATTGCGAACATTATCGTCAATGCCTGCGAGTCAATGGATGGAGGAGGCACTGTCACCATTAGGGAGGGAGAGGTACTCTTGGGCCGGAATGCAAAGGAGATGTTTATCGAGATATCCGATACCGGCCCTGGTATACCGGAATCGGACCAGGATAAGATCTTTCAACCGTTTTTCACTACCAAGGATGAAGGAACCGGTCTGGGACTCAGTATCGCCGCCCGTATCATCCAAGAACACGGTGGCAGTATTACGCTCAGATCTAGGAAAGGCCAAGGAGCCCATTTTATCATCAGGTTGCCTTGAGAGGGGAGGCTGATCTTGAGCCATATACTCATAATTGATGATGACGATCAGTTGCGGAAGAGTTTCGAAAAGATCCTGATAGAGGAGGGTTACTCGGTTGACAACGCCCCATCTGGAGAAACCGGTCTCAAGCAAGTCCAATCCCGTTGTCCGGACCTCGTAATCCTGGACATGAGGCTCCCGGGAATGGATGGTTTTGAGACCTTCGAGGCCATTCATCAGATCGAACCGAGACTCCCGGTGATCATTATGACCGCCTATGGTACCACTGAGACGGCCATAGAGGCCACCAAGGTGGGGGCATTCGACTACATCCTCAAACCCTTTGAAATTCCTGATATGCTCTCGATAATCGAGCAGGCCCTTGAATCGGGGCGTTTCATGAGGGCGCCAGTTGATATGGATTCGGTACCGGAGAAGACGGTCAGGGAGGCTATTATCGGAAAGAGCAGACCCATGCAGGAGGTCTACAAGGCCATAGGAAAGGTGTCACCGACTGACGCCACAGTGCTGATCAGGGGCGAGTCGGGAACCGGAAAGGAACTTGTGGCCCGGGCAATATACCAGCACAGCCTGAGGGCCGAAAAACCCTTTCTGGTCATCAATTGTGTGGCAATACCGGAAACCTTGCTCGAGAGTGAGCTTTTCGGTTATGAGAGGGGGGCGTTTACCGGGGCGACGCACCGGCGGATCGGCAAGATAGAGCAGGCCAACCATGGGACCATCTTCCTGGACGAGATTGGGGATATGCCCTTCAATATACAGGCCAAGATATTGAGGTTGCTTCAGGAGAGAAGTATTGAACGACTGGGGGGCCGGGAAACCATACCGGTTGATGTGCGTATTATCGCGTCTACAAACCGAGACCTCGAGTCCGCCATGGAACAGGGGAGATTCC
The DNA here is from genome assembly GCA_019308745.1 of Deltaproteobacteria bacterium. Taxonomy (GTDB): domain Bacteria; phylum Desulfobacterota; class DSM-4660; order Desulfatiglandales; family HGW-15; genus JAFDHO01. The sequence continues at coordinate 1,597 of JAFDHO010000133.1, read as the reverse complement.
GTGAAGACCTTTATTATAGACTGAAGGTCGTAACCATCTGGCTTCCACCCCTGAGAGAGAGGAGAGGAGATGTGCCCTTGCTGGTGGAATATTTTCTCTCCCGTTATGCCAGGGAACTGGGGATGGACAACCCGGGCATAACCGGTGAGACAATTGAAGCGCTTGAAAACAACACATGGCCGGGCAATATTCGAGAACTTGAAAACACCGTCCAGAAGGCACTGATATTCAGCCGAGGGGCGCCTATCGGTTCCCAAGAGATACAGCAGGCCATAAGTGGAAGAGATCTTAGAGTTCAGGAAAGCTCGGGAAAACAAGACCAGGCCATAAGGCAATGGGTGAGGGAGGCACTGAGTTCCAGGCCGGTAGAAAACATGTTTGATTCATGCATGGATCGGTTTGCGGACATCCTGATCAGGGAGGCCCTCAATCTCAGCGGGGGAAACCGATCAAGGGCCACAAAGATGCTGGGCCTTTCCAGGCCTACCTTGCACGCAAAGATTGAGAAATATGGCATCAAGCTGGAGACATCCGTAAAGCAAGACTGACGCCTGCTAATTGACAGCCTGTAAAAGGCTCCGACCACTCTTTTCCAGGTTTAAAGACAAAGAAGGCTGACACTCAAATATAACTGCCGTAAATTCCATAAGTTTTCCGTCCTATGGAGAAAAGGGGCATGAGGCATGTTTCTTGCTCTATATATCCAGACATAGCGAGCATAAGGTATTACCAGGGGATACGGATATGCTGGTTGAGAACTGGATGAACCGAAATGTTGTCTTGATAGACGCCAATCGTTCGTTGCTGGACGCAAAAAGATTGTTCAGGAAGCATGATGTTCGACTCCTTCCCGTCATGAAAAATGGATGTCTTGTTGGGGTACTTACACAAGATGACATAATGAGGGCTTTTGGTTCAGAAGCCACCAACCTGAAGGCCCACGAGATCGCGTTCATCCTGGGAGAGATCGCCGTAGAGGAAGTGATGAGCAAGGATACTATAACTATTCCCTCCGATTTCACGATAGAAGAGACCGCCGAAGTGCTCCTGAAACATAATATTTCAGGGGCACCTGTCCTGGATTCGAAAGGCAGGATTGTGGGGACAATCAGCCGGAGGGAGTTATTCCGGGTGCTCATCACCCTTGCGGGTTTTTCAAAGAAAGGTATGAAGTTTGCCCTTCAGATCCGGGACAAAAAGGGCTCCATTATGCAGGTCGAGAATATCGTCAGAAAACATGGGGGAAGGGTAGCAAGTATCCTTACTTCCTATGAAGGGGGCCCGGCAGGTTATCGCACTCTTTTCATCAAGGCTTACGGCGTGGATCGAGAAAGACTCTCAGAACTCATAGAGGCCCTGAAAAGTAAGGCAGAGCTTCTCTATATGATTGATAGAAAGGAGAACATCAGGCAGATCTATAAGCGGCCAGACGAAGAGGAATTAATGTAACGAATTAATTAACTTTGAGCTTGGGTGCTCAAAATAAGCCGCATCGCGGATTTGTGTGGGTGGACACTATATATTGTACCAAGATGGTTGTTTATGATTGGCTTTGAGTATAAAGTAGCTTGAAGGGGGTCATGCCGGAGACCGGCGG
>JAFDHO010000018.1 GCA_019308745.1 Deltaproteobacteria bacterium | reverse complement strand
TATGGATCCAATGGATCCTTACTAGTGAGTGGCTTCGGTAATGTTGAGCCGACACAGGCTACTCTGAGGGGCGGAAAAGGAAAAGGATATTTCATTCAGAGAAAGGAAGATCATCCATGCCCGTTACAGTGAGAGTGCCCAGGCCACTGAGGGAGTTGACCGGTGGTCAATCGACGGTTGAGGCGAGAGGCAAATCCGTTGAAGAAGTGCTTTCCCAGCTGGAGGGCCAATACCCCGGGATCGGAGAAAGGCTCTATGAGAAACAGTCCAAGCGACCCCTGTTCCACATCTATCTGAATGAGGAAGACATCCGAATCCTTGACAAAAAGGAAGGGCAGTATGTATTGGACATCAGGAGGAAAGTCAAGGATGGAGACCAGTTGGCCATCATCCCCCCTATTGCTGGAGGGTGCCGGTGCTTCCTGGATCCGAGATGCCCACAGAAGTGAGCGGGTCAGGTTGAAAGGGCGAGAATCGTGGAAGCCAAAGGCCCATGGGTGATTGAAGACCACTGCATGAAGCTTGTCATTGATCACGCCCTTGCCCTTTATCCCAACGAGGCCTGCGGGGTCCTGATGGCCCGGAAAGATACCTCCAGGGGCATCATAGACATGAGGACCGCAAAGAACATCTCCAGGGAGGATCAAAGCAGGCGTTACCTCATAGACCCCCTTGAATTCCTGCGACTGGATGAGATCGCGGAGGATCAAGGAATGGAGATCTGCGGTTTCTACCACTCCCATCCGGACCACCCACCCGTGCCATCAGAATATGATCGAAAATTCGCCCTGGAGGGGTACTTGTATCTGATTGTGTCCATAAAGAAGGGACAGTACGGCTCGGCGAGGGCTTGGCTCTATGACCAAAAGACTGGGATTTTCAATGAGGTCCCTTTAGAGTCCTTTCCCAAGAAACACGCTTCCCATGCATGATGGCTTTGTAAGCCACCACTCCAATAGGTGATCATTTCCTCCAGGATCCGAGACCATTTCCAACCGTACTGCATTAAGTTCCGCAGGCACCTATCCAGGGCCCTGTCTTCTTCATCTCATTTGGATAGGCACCCATGATCCGTCTCAAACTAAGGATTGTGAACCTGATTGAGACATGGATCAAGGTACAAAAAGGATCTCCAGGTACCTCCGGGTGTGAAGTGAAGGGAGCTTGACAGTGGAGGCAATTGGCTTTATTTACTTAATATGAGATTCCATGGAAGGTGGCTGGAGCATGAAGCAAGTCATACTTGGCACTGCGGGGCACATAGATCACGGGAAGACGACGCTCATCAAGGCCCTGACAGGCATTGATACGGACAGGCTCAAGGAAGAAAAGGAGAGGGGCATCACGATAGAGTTGGGTTTCGCCCACATGGAATTGTCGGGGGGGCAGCTCATAGGGATCGTTGATGTGCCGGGGCATGAGAAGTTTGTGAGGAACATGGTTGCCGGAGCAACCGGGATTGACATGGTTGCCCTTGTCATCGCAGCGGACGAGGGAGTTATGCCCCAGACCCGGGAACACCTTGAGATTTGCAGCCTCCTGGAAATAGAGCATGGCCTGGTGGTCTTGACCAAGAAAGACATGGTGGAGCCCGAATGGTTGGAACTAGTTCGGGAGGATGTGGCGGATTTCCTGGGAGGCACCTTTCTGGAAGGGGCACCTATAGTAGAGGTCTCGGCTATCACGAATGAAGGACTCGAGGGACTGAAAGAGGCCATCGGGGAGATTGCGAGGGGTGTTCCTCAAAGGCCTTCAGGTGCTTTTTTCCGGCTTCCCATAGACCGGGTCTTCACAATGAAAGGCTTCGGCACGGTTATCACAGGGACCACCATTTCGGGATCCATAAGGACAGGAGATGAAGTGAGCATATACCCCGAGGGCATTGCCTCAAAGGTGAGGAACATCCAAGTCCACAACCGGGAGGTCAAGGAGGTAAGGGCAGGCTTGAGGACAGCTATCAACTTGCAGGGCATAGAAAAGGCGGACGTCCAGAGGGGAGACATTGTCGCCAAAAAGGGATCCCTGCGTCCCACGTACATGATAGATGTCTTTCTGGAACTGCTCCCGGGGGCTTCGAGAGGCCTCAAGAACAGATCCCGAGTCCGATTTCACGCGGGAACCTCGGAGATTATGGCGACTGTCATCCTCCTTGACAGGGATGAACTGAAACCCGGAGAAGGGTGCTATGGCCAGCTCAGGCTGGAGCAACAAACAGCCTTGCTGAGACGGGACCGCTACGTCCTGCGGAGTTATTCCCCGGTTCGCACCATAGGGGGAGGCGAGGTTCTCAATGCCCTTCCCAGGAAGAAGAAGCGTTTTTCGGAGGCCGCCTTATCAGAGCTTAAGAGGCTGCACAAAGGAGAACCGGAACAGGTTGCAGAACAATTCGTAAGAATGGCCCGCTTTAAGGGTGTCCGCCGCAAAGACCTCCACTTCCTCGTCAATATAGACAACAAAGAGTTTGAATCCGTACTGGAGAGCCTACTGGAGCAGGGGAAGATCCTGGAGTATGACAAGGAAAAGGGCACCTACATCCATTCGGAATATCTCTCCAGGGCAAAGGAGGAGATCCTGAAGACTCTTGCAAGGTATCACAAGGAATTCCCCCTGAAGCTGGGGCTCCAAAAGGAAGAGCTCCGTTCCAGGACCGTGGGATCCAGAAACCAAAAGCTCTTCAACCACGTCATCAATAGCCTGATGCAAGAGGATGCTGTTGTGCAGGAAAAAGAGGCCCTGAGGCTCGCGAGCCATCAGGTGACCTTGGGTCAAGAGCAAGAGAAGACCAGAAAGATCATCGAGGAGGCCTATCTCAAAGGAGGTCTCCAGCCTCCCTACTTCAAGGAGTTGATTGCTAAGCTGCCGGGTGACAGGGCCGAAGATGTCCTCAACGTGATGCTCAAGGAGGGAATTCTCATAAAGGTCAAGGAGGATCTCTATTTTCACCGGGACGTCATCGACGGCTTGAGGGACAATCTCATTGCCTTTCTGAAGGAGAGGGGTGAAATCACCACGCCCCAATTCAAGGAGATGACAGGGGCCTCCAGGAAGTACACGATTCCCCTTATCGAGTATTTCGACAAGGCTCAGGTCACCGTGAGAGTAGGGGACAACAGGGTCCTGAGAAAGAAGTGAGCAGCGGACGGAGGGAAAGAGAAACTTTGAATGCTCAACTCTGACCTTGGACAGGATCGCAGGCCCGTCTGTCTGGTCTATCTGGTCTGTTTTGTCTGGGAACTTTGAAAGTGCCTTGGGGCCACCGACGCGGCCGGTTCGGTCCATAACCACCGAGATGGTCGGCTCGGTCCACAGGAATTGCCAGGAGTTGGATTCAAGCTTGGACAAGCCAGTACAGACCCTTGAAGAGGCATTGGCTCCGGGAGGGAGAGAGCATATCGTCCTGGTTGGCGGGGGGGGAAAGACCACGCTCCTGTTCGCACTTGCCAATGAGTTGGGCGGGAGAGGGCGGAGGGTTATTACCTCGACCACGACCAAGATCTGGTTCAGGGAGGCGCAAAGGGCTCCCCAGGTCATCCTTGTGGAGCAAAATCGGGAATGGAGGGGGGAGTTGAATGGGGCTGTCCAGAGACACGGGCAGGCGTTTTTGGGAAGGAGCCTCCTAGATTCAGGAAAGGTAGAGGGAATAGCTCGGGATCTTGCTGATGAAATCTATCAAGACAAAGAAGGGATAGATTACCTGATTCTTGAAGGGGATGGGGCGGCAGGACACCCCGTCAAGGCACCGGCCAGGCACGAGCCGGTTATCCCGGCCACGGCCACAACGGTGATCGCCATGCTGGGATTGGAGGCGATGTGGCAAAGGGCGGAACCGGAAGTCGTGTTCAGGCTGAATGCCTTCGAAAAGGTCACAGGGACAAAGCCGGGCCACACCTTGACACCGGAAGCCCTCTCCAGGGTATTCCTTGACCCTCTGGGGATGTTCAAGGGGGGGCCAGGGGGTGCAAGGAGGATAGTCTTCTTGAACAAGATCGACCTCATGAATGATGAGCGCGGTGCCCTGGATCTCGCATCCATGCTTCTGTGTGGGGGTCCTGAAAGGATAGACCGAGTCGTGATTGGGTCCCTCTTGGGCAAGAGATACCATGTGAGGGAGGCGGGCAATGAAAGAGATCTATAGAAAACTCATCGAGTCACTGGAAGAAAAAAGCCCTTCCATACTTTCAACGATTATCGTTCAGAAGGGCTCAGTGCCGAGGGGTAGGGGTACCCAATTCCTCATAAAGGACGATGGATTTTTCGTGGGCACGATAGGTGGCGGCAGGCTCGAGGCACAGGTCCTTGAGCAGGCTAAGGAGGTGTTTGAAACCCGAAGTCCGGCGAGACTCAACTTCGTCCTCAAGGGGACGGACGTGGAAAAGACCGATATGCTCTGTGGGGGGGACGCCGAGGTCTTCTTGGAGTTCATGTCACCTGAGAAGGAGGTCTATGCTCCCATGTTCAGACGGGCATTGCACATTAAAGAACAGGGCGACAAGGCGATAATGGCGACAGTAGTGGACCCCAGCCGTTGGGAGAAGGGAGTCGTGCCGAAGGTACTCATTGAGAAATCTGGTCAGACCCACGGCTCCCTGGCAGGAGAGGACGGGATCGAAGAAACCCTTAGGGAGAAAGTGGAGGAGGTCCTCAGGAAGGGTCAAGGGGAGATCCTGGTGTTCAAAGACCGAGAGGGGAAGGATCTGGAAGTATTCGTGGAGCCCATTGTCTCAGAGCCCCGGTTGTTTATATTCGGCGGTGGCCACGTGAGCGAGCAGATCGTTCCTTTTGCTGCAAGGGTGGGATTCGAGGTTTTCGTGATAGATGACAGAAAGGAATTCGCACGCCGAGAGAGGTTCCCGGAGGCTGCACAGGTGCTGGAATATCCCTTTGACGGAGTCATGGGGCGCGTGCCGGTAGATGCATCCTCTTATATTGTGATCGTCACCAGGGGACATATGCACGACAGGACAGTTCTGGAACAGGCCCTTAAGACACCGGCAAAATACATAGGCATGATCGGGAGCAGGCGCAAGCGCAACATCATCTACAAGAAGCTCCTGGAGGAGGGCTTTACCCAGGAGGATGTCAAAAGGGTGCATGCACCCGTAGGTCTTGACATCGGTGCCGAGACACCCGAAGAAATAGCGGTCAGCATCGTAGCAGAGCTCATAAAGGTCCGGGCAGGGCTAGAAGGGGAGTGAGTCGCAGTGGGGAAACACAGTCACAGGTTTGTAGAGGAATACGATGGCCTCGTGGGTTTCGGCCTGGACCGGCAAACCGATGAGTATACCCTCACCTATTATCCCCAAAAATTCTCGGATGATGAAAACATGGCCCTGATAAGGGGGAGGATGTCTGATGGTGAAATAGACGAATTGTTCAGCCTCCTGACAAGGATGTTGAAGGAACATCTCACTGACGGGGAATATCACAGGGTCTTCCTGAAGGATTGTGACCGATAGCGAATTCTCCGGGGTTCAGGCAAAACCTCGGTGAGAAAGATGATCTCTTTCCTTCTCTAGTGAGGTGTTTGATTTGGTTCAACACCTTGGATGTGCCGAGGGATCGTGCGTACTGGTCGCTGTCTTCCTCTTTGAAGAGGTCGAGGAAGGAGCTTCCGAAAGGGCCCCTGTGATTCCCTCTTGCCTATTCCTCAAATACCTGTTCGAAAATCCTCTTGTAGGTCTGAAAGACTTCATCTCCGAAACAGACGAAGAGGACCTTTGAAAGGGCCCTGTCAGTCTCAAGGAATGATTTTGTCTCCTCAAGGGCAATCTCGGTGGCCCTTTCGAGGGGGAAACGATAGGCCCCCGTACTTATTGAAGGAAAGGCGATGGTCTTTACCCCGAGTTCTCTGGCCGCCTTGAAACAGTTTCGGTAGCAACTCGCAAGGAGTTCCTCTTCATTGCTATTACCGCCCCGCCAGATGGGGCCAACCGTATGGATCACCCATTTTGCGGGGAGACGGTAGCCCTTGCTGACCCTGGCCTCACCCGTGGGGCAGCCCCCTATCTTTCTGGTTTCCTCCAGGAGCTCGGGACCGGCAGCCCTGTGTATGGCGCCATCCACTCCTCCTCCACCCAGAAGAGACGTATTGGCTGCGTTTACGACAGCATCGACCTGTTGTTTCGTTATGTCGCCCTTCAAGATCTCTATCTTTTCTTTCATGGCTCTCCTCCTTCCCTTGACTCCTAAGAGGTATACTCCAGAAAAGGTGAGATCAGCACCGCTTCTTCACCGTTGCGTCAACAGGCTGTTGCCCAAATCATTTCATGCGTTTTCTTCCCGAATGGGGACCACGAGAGCACCCTGGTGCCCCTTGGGAGGTCTTTTCACAAGGCTCAATATTCGATCTCAGCTTCTGTACGCCCCCATAACTCTCATAGTCATCTCCGGACAGGCACAGAAGGGAGAGGCTCCGGTGGAGATGATCTTTTGGGGCTATTGAGGCCTTCTATTGAATGTTTGGTGCCGGTTCTAATGTCTGGGAGGAATTTGATTGAGCCTTGTGAAAAGACCTCCCAAGGGGCTAACCGACATTCTTGTCGCGTTTTGGGCAACAGGCCGTCAACGGCTGACCCCCAAAGCAAGAAATCCAAAGCTAAGATACCACCTTTTTCATAACTATACAATTCCAGTATAATTGCCATTGACAGAAATGAAAGCCGTCCGGTAATTTAGCAAAAGTGGAGGGAAGGGGCTTGAGGTCGGAGGATAAAGGCTGGAGGCAAGATGTTCAACTTTGAACTTTGAACCCTGAACCTTGAACCAGTCGCACGCTCTCAACGCTTTCAACGCTCCAAACGTCCCTCACCAGATGGACCAGACTGACAAGACCACAAAGGAAAGGAATAAAAGCTATGTTCAAGAGGATTGACCACTTCGAAATTGTCCCAAGTGATGAGGAAAGAACCGTTGACTTCTATACTAACATCCTGAATTTCAAAATTAAATTCCGAAAAGAGGTGGATGCTCCGCCCATGAAGGAGGTGATCTTTCTCGAATTGGGGGACACGGTCTTGGAATTGATATCCGCCCGGGAGCCGGCCCCGAAGCAAGAGGATCCCTGGCACGTGGGATATCGCGGCCTTGCCCTTGAGGTGTGGAGTATGGACGACGTTGTGGAGTACCTCCGGGACAAAGGGGTAGAGGTGGCAAACGGCCCGGTTGACCTGGGAACATCTATTAGGGCCGAGATAAGGGACCCGGACGGGCTGGTCATAGAGTTGAGGGAATGGAAGTAATTCCGTCAGGAAAATGGTTCCAAGGAGGCTGAAGAGAAGATCACGCGTGAGGGAACTGCCTGTAAAGGTCGGTAGCCAACTTGACATAGAAGTTGATTATGTTCTTCTCAAAGGTTTTTCTGTCAATGCCGGCGGCTGCTTCTCCCCTGTCCCACCATCCGATCTGATTGAAATGGTCTGCGTCGATCCTTTCGCGAAAATAGGACTCCTTCCAGGCGGCGGATCTGAGGGATACAAGACCATCATTTTCACCTTCTTCCCTATATATGATCCGGTATGAGGCTCGCAAGGGGAGAAAAATCCTTTCCAGGGGTTGCACGCCCGCTACGGTCTGATAGACTACCCCGTTAGTATTCTCAAAATGCTCGAGCAAGCGGTTTAGGACAGAACAGTTCTTTCTCGTCAAGTCTCTGAAACCACTCAAATTTAGTCCACAAGGGCGGAGCAGGCGGATGAGGAAACCAAACCTCGTGATCCCCCAATCTGCGTAGGAGCTTCCCAGGTGGGGAGTTCCAATGGTGGTCAGTGAGGCCACCCGTTCCTCCAATCGGTATCTGTATATCATCAGTCTGGAATCCAGCCCCCCCATACTGTGGGCAATAATGTGCACCCTTGGCCATTTTGTGAAATTCCTGGTTATTTGAAGGATGACCCTGTAAAGGTCAAAGGCCCGTCTCTCCAGGGAAGCGGCCCAACTTACCCTGCCATGAAAGACGACAAAGCCCCTCTTCAGGAGGGAACTGCGGATCTTTCTATAATAGTGGAATCGGTCGTCATCGCTATTATCAGCAGATGAAAAGGGGCCCATGATCCTGTCAAAGGGGGCGATTCCATGGGCAAGGATGATGGGAAAAGATGATGCCATAACTCGTCTGTCCTCCCTGGAAACCAGCGTTGAACTCGAGGTTGGGAACCTCGGGATCGTTAGGATCGTTGAGAGCGCGCGACTGGTTCAAGGTTCAGGGTTCAAAGTTCAAAACTGAAGATGTTGCCTCTTACCTCTCGCCTAACGCCCTTTCTTCTGGCCGCTTTGTCATTCCCCGAATGCCTCGCTTCCCAAAACCCTTAATCCCTGAGTCCTTCGAGTCCTGGATCCCCCAATTGCGTCAGGACACTCTCAATATTGTCAAATATTCTTATTGGTTGCAACAGACCACTGGTTTATGTATTTTACCCTGACTGTTGAGCGCTTAAAAGCACAAATTGAAAGCTCAGCCAATAACAACGGGCCAACTCCCCAATAATTTCCAGGGAGAATCATATTGACAAGGGTTGACCCCTTGAATAATATACGAGTTTGTGCAAAATTTCTTTAATTGCTTTTCTGCAGGGGCTCGCAACCAGGGAGACGGAAGATAATCCTATGGGATTCCGTGCTGGATTAGGCCCCGGGTCTTCTTTCCGGTAGATCCTCATAGAGGGGAATAGGTTGATGTTTTATAGTATTTCGCTTTATGCCTCATTGCTGATATTTGCCGCAGGAATGCTTTACAAAATGTCCTCCTGGTTTTGGCGGGATATGGGTGTCTATAGAGGGAGATTCGGGACTTCCGCGAGGATTAAGGCGGCGGCGAGGGGGATCTTCAAAACCCTTTTCAGCAAGAAGGTAGCAACCCTCATATGGGTCTTTCTCGTTGACGTGATAATTCAAAGAAGGGTACTCAGGGAGAATTTCCTCAGGTGGCTGATGCACATTTTGATATTTGCGGGCTTCATGCTCCTGCTGATCTTCCACGCGCTGGACAACTTCGTGAGCGAGAAGATCTTTCCTGACTATATGCCCACATTAAACCCCGCCATGTTCCTGAGGGACCTGTTCGGTGTCCTTGCAGTAATAGGCATTGCCATTGCCATATATCGTCGGTTGACAATGAAGGTCCCCAGGCTGAAGTCGAACCCCATGGACATTTATGCCGTTGGTATCCTGGCTGTTGTGATGTTGTCGGGTATCTTCCTGGAAGGGCTGAAGATAACATCCTATGGGAAATACCAGGAAATGATAGAGGAGTACTCCGATACGGACGAAGAGGAGGAACTCAAGGCCCTGGAGGCCTTATGGGTCAAGGAATTTGGAGTGGTCTCCCCCAGGCTCAAGCCGCCCTTTGACGAAGAAACCCTGGAGCAGGGCCGTGAGATACATGAACTGAGCTGCTCTGCGTGCCACTCAAAACCGACCTCCGCCTTTGCCGGTTACGCGGTAGCAAAGACCATAAAACCCGTGGCACTTGAACTCGACGGGATCAAGTTGCATGTGATCCTCTGGTATATCCATTTTCTTGCGTGCTTTATAGGCCTGGCCTATCTTCCCTTCAGCAAGATGTTCCACATCTTCTCGAGTCCCATGAGCCTGATGGCCAACGCAGTGATGGACAAGGATCGATCAGATCCCGCGAACATTGTGACAAGGCAGATTATGGAGCTGGATGCCTGCACCCACTGCGGAACATGCAGCAGGAGGTGTTCGGTGGCGGCGGCATTTCACAGTATCGGGAATATCACGGTTCTTCCCTCGGAGAAGATGGTTTTCTTGAAGAGATATGTCGGAAAAGAGGACTTGAAAGACGAAGAGATTCGGTCGATCCAAGAGGGAGTCTACCTGTGCACGAATTGCGACCGTTGCACCGTCGTCTGCCCCGTGGGAATCAACCTGAGAGAACTCTGGTTCAGCGTGAAGGAGGACATGATCCAGCGAGACTACCCGGTCCCCCTCGTATTGTCACAGTTCTCCTTCTATCGCGGCATAGAGCGGGAGGACCTGAAGGCCGATAATTATGAAAGGCCCCTTGAAAGGGCGCGGCAGCACATCCTTTCGAGATGCGAGCTGATGAGGGAAACTCAGAAGGTCATAGACCTGGGTCTTCGGAGCAGGGAGTTCAGGGAGAGGGCGAGCCGCTCCCCGCAGGCACAGACATTTGCCTACTGTTACTCCTGTGAGAACTGTACCACGGTGTGTCCGGTCGTGGAGAATTATGAAAACCCCCAGGCAGTCCTTGGCATGCTGCCCCACCAGATCATGAGATCCGTCGGGTTGGGACTGAAGGACTTAGCGCTGGGTGCCAATATGCTTTGGGATTGCGTAACGTGCTACCAGTGTCAGGAACACTGCCCCCAGGGGGTAAAGGTCGCGGATGTACTCTACGAACTGAAAAATATGGCTGTGAGAGAATCCCTCGAGGTTGAAGGACTTGGTTAGAGGCGGTTGTACAGAGATTGATTAAGGATGTTCAAAAGAGATCGATTTGTTAATAGGATGGGTTAACAGGCTAGGCACATCCCCTCCGGGGATTAGCAAAGCCAGGTCCCGCAGCACGGGAGACTTACAAGGGGTGGCAACTTAAACATGAATTTTGCGCTATTTATCGGTTGTAAGATCCCTCGCCATTTGAAACACTACGAGACCTCTGCAAGGGCAGTTCTGGAAAGGCTGGGAGTAAGTGTTACGGAGATTCCCGCCTTCAACTGCTGTGGATATCCCATGCGGAACGGAGACTTCGATACCTTTGTGCTACTTTCAGCGAGGAATCTTGCCATCGCGGAAAAGAGGGGCCTCAATATCATGACCCTCTGCAAGTGTTGTTTCGGGAGCCTAAAGAAGGTAAATCACCTCCTCAGGACTGAGGCGGCACTGAGAGAAAGGATTAACAAGATACTGGGAAAGGAGGGCCTCTCCTACGAAGGACGAACGGAGGTTACCCACTTCCTGTCCGTTCTCAGGAGAGACGTGGGCCTGGAGACCATAGGAGAGAGGATATCTTTATCCTATAAGGGGCTGAAGATCGCGACCCACTATGGTTGTCACGCACTCCGCCCGAGCGATGTCATGAATTTCGATGACCCGGTTTCCCCTTCCCTCTTCGACGAACTCGTCGAGGTCACCGGTGCCAGGAGCGTGGAATGGCCCTTGAGGTTGGAGTGCTGCGGCGCGCCTCTCATGGGAATCAATGACAAACTCTCCGTGGATCTCATGAAAAGAAAACTTCAGACTGCCAGGGAATCCGGAGCGGACTATTTGTGTGTCAGCTGCCCCTGGTGCCAGGTACAATTCGACTTGGCTCAGGCGGCCCTCAACGGGGAAGTCCCCAAAGTCCCGAGTCTTCTTTTCTCTCAGCTCCTTGGAAAAGTCATGGGGATAGACGATGGGACACTTGGCATAAAGGAAAACAGACTGGATATATCCGGTATACAGGGATATCTGTCGCAGGAGAAGGCATGACCAAGGAAAAGATAGGTTCTGTCATGGTTATCGGCGGGGGTATTGCAGGGATGCAGGCAGCCCTGGATGCAGCCGATACGGGGTTCTATGTCTACCTGGTGGAGCGCACCGCTTCAATAGGCGGTGTCATGGCTCAACTGGACAAGACATTCCCCACCAATGATTGTGCCATGTGAATCATCTCGCCCAAACTGGTCGAGGTCGGCCGGCACCTGAACATAGAGTTACTCACCCTGTCCGAGGTCAGGGAAATAACTGGGGAAGAAGGAAACTTCGAAGTGAGCGTCACCCAGTATCCCCGCTATGTGGACATGGACAAGTGTATTGCCTGCGGAATGTGCGCCGAAAAATGCCCGAAGAAGGTCATCAGCGAATATGACGCCGGGCTCGTGAAGCGCAAAGCGGCCTACGTGAAATACGCACAGGCCGTGCCCCTGAAATACGCCATCGATCCTGACAATTGCATCTACCTCCAGAAGGGGAAGTGCAGGGCGTGCGAGAAATTCTGCCCTGCCGATGCCATAAAGTTCGATGACGTCCAAAGGGATTTCATCGCTCAGGTTGGGGCCATTATCTTCGCAGGAGGCTGTAAAGTCTATGATCCCGTGATCCATGACGTCTATGGATACGGGAAGTCTCCAAATATAGTGACAAGCCTCGAATTCGAAAGGATTCTTTCATCCTCCGGACCCTATGGGGGGCATCTGGTCCGTCCCTCTGACGAAAAGGAACCTGAAAAGATCGCATGGCTGCAGTGCATCGGATCCAGGGACACCCATGTAGGGGCACGGAACTACTGTTCCTCGGTATGCTGTACCTATGCCATCAAGGAGGCGATGCTGGCCAAGGAACACAGCAAGGGTTCTCTCGACACGGCTATCTTCTACATGGATATTCGGACCCATGGCAAGGACTTTGAGCGGTACTACAACAGGGGCAGGGATGGGGCAGGCATAAGGTTCATCAAGTCCAGGATCACAAACATAGAGCAGATTCCAGGAACGGACAGACAGCTCATCCGTTACATCAGCGAGACAGGGGAGCGGGTCGAGGAGGAGTTTGATATGGTGGTCCTCTCTGTGGGCCTGGGCGTAAAGGGGGAGACCCTGGACTTGGCACAGCGCCTCGGGATAGACCTCAACCAGTACGGCTTTGCCTCCACGGGCACCTTTGAGCCAGTGAGGACATCGGTCCCGGGGATAATGGTGTGCGGAGCATTCGAGGGGCCGAAAGACATACCCACTTCCGTAATGGAATCCAGTGCTGCAGCAGGCTTGGCGGGCTCAAGCCTCTATGTGTCTCGATTCACAGAGACACGGGAAAAGGAGGTCCCCGAAGAGGTGAATGTTCGGGGGGAGCCGCCAAGGATAGGAGTTTTCGTCTGCCGGTGCGGGACCAACATAGCCTCCGTAGTGGATGTGCCATCTGTTGTAGAGTTTTCCAAGGACCTCCCGGGGGTAGTGTACGCAGAGGAAAATATGTTCAGCTGTTCCCAGGACACACAGGAAAGGATGGCCCAGATCATCAAGGAACATGGCTTGAACAGGATTGTGGTTGCGGCCTGCACACCGAAGACCCACGAGCCCCTCTTTCAGGAGACTGCTACCAACGCGGGGATCAACAAGTACCTATTCGAGATGGCCAACATACGGAACCAGTGTTCCTGGGTGCACGGCTCTGACAAGGAAGAGGCGACTAATAAAGCAAAGGACTTGGTGAGGATGGCCGTGGCAAAGGTCGCGCTCCTCGAACCCTTGGTGGAACCGAGCCTGGAGATGAACAAATCGACCCTCATAGTTGGGGGCGGTGTTGCCGGTATGGCTGCTGCGACGCTCCTGTCGAGGCAGGGATACCACGTCACCCTCGTCGAAAAGGAAGATCAACTGGGGGGTCAAGCGCTTCATTTACACGAAACCTGGAGGGGAGAAGACATCCAGGAAAAGATCAAGGGAATGATCAGTGATGTGGAATCAGATGAGAACATAGATATTCGCCTGGGTGCTGAGATCAAACATGTTGACGGTTTCGTAGGCAATTTCAAGACCACGATCGAACAGGGGGATGGAGGGGGAGAAGAGATCCTTGAGCACGGGGTGACCATCATTTCTTCGGGGGCCTCGGAGCTCAAACCCCACGAGTTACCATACCTTTACGGAAAGGACCCCCGGGTCATGACCGCCCTTGAACTGGACAGGAGATTTATCGAAAAAGATGCGACTATTGGCGAGACCAAGTGTGCTGCTTTCTTGCAGTGCGTGGGTTCTCGCATAGAGGAGCGGCCATATTGTTCAAAGGTATGCTGTACCCATTCCGTGAAGAGCGCCCTGAAACTCAAGGAACTCAATCCCGAAATGGATGTCTTTATTCTCTACAGGGACATGCGGACCTACGGGCTGCGGGAAGATCTTTACAGGGAAGCCAGGGCCCGGGGAATCCTGTTGTTAAAATATGACTTCGAAAAGGGATTAAGCGTCAGCGGAGGGAATGGGGCCTTGAGGATTCGATTTACGGATACCACGATCCGGAGGGAAATGGATCTGAGCCCCGACCTCTTGGTCCTGGCAACCGCAGTGGTTCCACCGAAGGAAAATAGCCTGGCAAAGATGTTTAAGGTGCCCGTGAATGAAGATGGGTTTTTCATGGAGGCCCACGTGAAGTTGCGCCCGGTCGATTGCGCCACTGACGGGGTCTTCATTTGTGGCCTGGCGCACGCACCAAAACCGATCGATGAATCCATAGCCCAGGCCCAGGCCGCTGCCACAAGGGCAATGGCCTTGCTTGCGAAGGACATAATACAGGTAAGCGGCAATGTGGCCCATGTTGATCCTATGGTGTGTAGCAGCTGCGGTGTATGCATCGACATTTGCCCCTACAGCGCACCTTCCTTTGTCAAGGAGGGCCCATTTGCGGGCAAGTCGGAGATAAACCCCGTTCTTTGCAAGGGCTGCGGGCTCTGCGTGGCTTCCTGCAGGTCCGGGGCCATAAACCTGGCGGGTTTTGAGACGGGCCAGATTATGGCCATGATCGAAGAAAGCTAAAGGGCTTGGGACACAGGCTATTTAGCATCCGGGAAGAATGTGTCTGAAAAGACGCCTAATCTTGCCATGGGGGCGGGAGTGGGGCCCTACGGTGTATGCTTCTACGGTAGGAACAACGTCCTCATTGGGATGTGCCGTGGAAGGGTGCGGGAGCAGACTCTTTCTATAAGGAGACAGGAATGAATGATTGGCAACCAAAGATAACCGCATTTCTCTGTAACTGGTGCAGCTATGGGGCAGCAGACCTGGCAGGTGTGAGCCGACTTCAATACCCGCCGAATATCAGGGTCATAAGGGTCCCCTGCTCCGCGAGGGTGAGCCCCAAGTTCATCCTTGCGGCCTTACGCCATGGAGCTGACGGCGTATGGGTCTCGGGGTGACACCCGGGGGATTGCCATTACCTGGAAGGTAATTACTATGCGAGACGAAAATTTGCCCTCTTGAAGAACTTCCTCGAATATATCGGCATCGAGCCAGGGAGATTGCATTTTTCCTGGATTTCCTCTGCAGAGGCAACCAAGTTCGTTGAGGTGGCAAAGGGCGTGACCCAGGCTGTTAGGGAGGTAGGGCCTGCGAAGTACCTCATCAAAAGGAGAGCTGAGGTGGCATAATGCGGGAGTACACGGACAGGATAAGGGATATAGCGAAGAGACTTCTTGAAGAGGGCACGGTTGATGTCTTTATAGGTTATCGGCAGGGAACGGTCCCCTTGATGAACGAGCCCGTGCTTGTCAATGATCCAGGGAAGGTGGATGTCCTTTACTGGGATTGCAATTGCGGCCTGAACCTGTGCAATTACCTCACCGGCCGAACAGACAGGATAGGGATTCTCGCCAATGGCTGTAACTCCAGGAACATCGTTACGCACATAGTTGAGAACCAGATAAAAAGAGAGCAACTCCATATCGTAGGCGTCCCGTGCACGGGTATGATCGATCACAGGGCCGTCAGGAGGGCGGCTGGGGAGAAAGAAATCCTTGAATTTGAACAGCATGGAGACAGCTTCACGGTGAAGGGAAAAGGTTTTGAGAAAACCTTCCAGGTCCGGGACACCTTGAGGGACAACTGCCGGCGTTGCCTCCACCGCAACCCTGTGATAAGCGATGAAATGGTCGCCGATGAAGTGGATGAACAGCAAGGGATCGATCCTTACGAAGATGTTAAGGAGATAGAAGAGATGGGGAGCGATGAGAAGTGGGCCTACTTTTCACGGCTTATCGCGCCGTGCACGCGATGCTATGCGTGTAGAAATGCATGCCCCTTATGCTACTGCCCCACCTGTTTCGTGGACGAATCCAGGCCCCAATGGGTTGGAAAGAGTGTCGATCCCGTTGATACCATGACCTTTCACCTCTTGAGGGCCTATCACTGCGCGGGACGCTGTACGGATTGCGGTGCATGCGAGAGGGTTTGCCCCGTGGACATCCCGGTCCGGAAGTTTACGAGCAAGCTTAACAAGGACGCCTTGGATCTCTTCAATTGGGAGGCAGGTTTGAACCTGGATGTGAGACCTGCCTTGGATGTTTACAAGGTGGATGACTACAATGATTTCGTGCGGTGAGGACTTGGGCGAAAGGAAGCTGTGGATGCCTAAGGGTGGTAACCAGTAAATGAAGGAAACAGTTATGGATAGGGTTTTTACAAAGGATGAGTGGGGGTCGGCCCTGATGGGCCTCAAGGATTCCTATAGGGTCTATGTCCCTGTGAAGGAGGGTGATTTCCATGTTTACAGGCCCCTGGAGAAAGGAACCGATCCGGATTTCACTTTCCAGAACACGAGGCTTTCTCCGAAATCCCTGATTCAGCCCCAGTCTGAGGGTATGTTTGAATTCAGCCTGGAGGAGAAGGGCGACAAAGCCAATGTTGTCAGGGAGAGGCCGAGGGAGTTTCAGGCTCAGGCCATAGTGGGCATAAGACCCTGTGATGCCCATGCCTTTCAACTGGTAAAGGTGAATTTTGACACCCCTGAATTCAGGGATCCATGGTGGCTTAAGAGATTCGAGTCCACGACCTTTGTGGGGCTGGGGTGTAATGAACCATGCAGCACGTGCTTCTGTTCGTCCACGGGTACGGGCCCCTTTAGCCAGTCGGGGCTGGATGTCATCGTCTATGACATGGGAGAGGTTTTTCTGCTAAGGTCCCTGACCGAAAAGGGAGAGGCCATTGTCCAAAAGATCAAAGGGGGCCAGGCCCCTGATCCGGCATTAATCGATGATGCCGAGAGACTTGCTGCATCAGCAGTGGAGAAGATCTCCTCGACCATGCACACCGACCGGCTGAGGGAGAAGGAAGTCAATGATCTCTTTGAGGCCCCTTTCTGGGAGGAGGTGGCATTTGCCTGCATAAACTGCGGAACCTGTACCTACCTGTGTCCCACGTGCTGGTGTTTCGACATTCAGGATGAGGTGTACAGGCAGGAGGGGGACAGGATCCGAAACTGGGATAGTTGCATGTTTCCGCTTTTCACCTATCATGCCTCCGGGCACAACCCCCGGAGCAAGAAGGTGCAAAGGGTCCGCCAGAGGTTCATGCATAAACTGAAATACTATGTGGACAAGTATGAGGACGGGGTGGCCTGTGTGGGCTGTGGCAGGTGCGTGCAGTTTTGTCCGGTCAACATAGATATCAGGCGGGTGTGTGAACACATGAACAATTACGGTTGATGCTTCCGCAAAAACCCCATCTGTCCCGCACGGCGGGATTGAGCTGCATCTTTAATCACTGCCGAAAGATGAGGTATCTTCGAGCCGCTTACAATTATAGTTGATTCGAAGCATACCATTCACGGTTCAACAAGCATGGAGGAGGATCAATTGGAAAATCCCTATTTGCCTTATCCAGTTCGCATAGAAGAAATAGTTACGGAGACCGAGGATCGGAATCTTAAGACCTTCAAACTGGTCTTCTTGAATCCGGAGGATGAGAAGAGGTTTGCATATATCCCCGGTCAGTTTGCAGAGCTGTCCGTTGCCGGAAAAGGCGAGATTCCTATCGGCATTGCTTCTTCGCCTACGGAAAAGGGGTTCGTCAAGTTCACCGTGAACAAGGTCGGAGTCGTGACCACCCATTTGCACAATATGAAGACGGGTGATGTCATGGGTGTCCGAGGGCCCCTTGGGAATTGGTATCCATGGGATGAGATGGAAGGAAAGAACGTGGTCATCATAGGCGGGGGGTTTGCCTTTACGACTCTCAGGTCCAGCATAGTCTATATGGTACACCCTGAGAATCGTTCACGGTTCAAGGACATCACGGTGGTTTACGGAGCAAGGACACCTGGTATGTTGCTCTATAAGGAGGAGCTTGCGGAGTGGGAAAAGAGGGATGACCTGGACATGCACATTACCGTAGATGCAACAGAAGACCCGGACTGGAAATACAACATAGGGTTTGTCCCAACGATCACAGAGCAGAAGATAACCAGTTCCGACAATGCGATTGCTATTGTCTGCGGACCGCCGATAATGATCAAGTTTACACAACCTGTCCTGGAGAAGCTGGGATTTCCGCCCGAGAGGATCATACTCTCCCTTGAAATGAGAATGAAGTGCGGTATAGGCATGTGTGGCCGATGCAACATTGGGGACCAATATGTGTGCAAAGATGGGCCTGTTTTCTCCTTGGCAAAGCTAAAGGAACTGCCTTCCGAATACTAGACAAAGCCGGTGAGTGGTAAGCAGAAAAAGCCAGAGATTGAGGGATTCAGGGATTCCGGGAACACTCCGCCAACCAATGAGACGAATCAAACCGATCAACGCTCTCAACGTCCCTGACCAGATCGACCAGATAAACGTGATGGACAAATAGAACCAATAGGACCAATGAGACGAATCAAACCCCAAGCTTCTCAGTGCCTCAGTGTTCTCGAACGACTGAAAGGAGTGGGCGTGATAACTCTGTTTTTCCCTTATAGCTTTGAACCGTGGTGCGAGCAGTATCTTTTTGGGATCACCCGTTTCTCGGTTTGGAAATCGGAATTTATGATTCAAGATTTGTGATTTCATCCTGACGACCCCACGCTCCAAACGCTCCTAACGAACCCAACGCTCCTAAGGCTCCCAACGAACCTAACGCTCCTGACAAGATTGAACCTTGAACTTGGAGCATTGAATCCGCTAAGAGGCGGAAGAAAATAGTGAAGGGGGACCGAAAAATGAAGCTGTTTACGAGGAAGAAGACATGGTGCGCCGTGGTCGTGGCACTTTTTATCTCTCTCCCTGCCGAGGCTATTCTCTCTGAAGGAGGGACGTGGGCCTCTGAGAAAGAGAAGACCCTCAAAGTCGCTCTGCTCCCCATTCTTGACTCATTGCCTTTTTACGTAGCAGAAGCGGAAGGTTACCTGTCCCAAAGGGGTTACAACATCAGGGCGGTGCCGGTAGGAAGTGGTCTTGAAAGGGATCAACTGATGCAAGCCGATGAAGTTGATGCCATGCTCAATGAAATGACTTCCACAGCCATGTTTAATCGGAAAGGGATCCAGGTCAAAATCCTGGGTGCGGCGAGAAAGGCCTATGAACAATTCCCAATGTTCAGAGTCGTTGCAGCGCCAGGAAGTACCATCCGTGCCCCGTCAGACCTGGCAGGAGTTCCGATTGGAGTATCCATGAACACGATCATAGAATATGTTACGGATCGACTACTGGCAAGAAAAGGACTTAGCAGGGAGCAGGTCTTGAAAAGGTCCGTGCCGGTGATCCCGGAGAGGTTTCAACTGCTCATGCAGGGACGGATAAAGGCCGCTACCCTTCCGGACCCATTGGGGATAAGCGCGCTGAAGGCAGGTGCCGTGGAGGTCATTGATGACTCTGTTTATCCCGCTTACAGTATCAGCGTGTTGACCTTTAGTATGCGTGCAATAAGGGAAAAACCGGAGGCCATCAGGCATTTCCTCAGGGCATGGGATCGTGCGGCAGGAGAGATAAACAGTGCACCGGCAGCATACAGGGCCATTCTCCTCAAGAAGATACGTGTTCCAAGGAATGTGCAGGAAGACTATCCGGTACCGCCCTATCCCAGGAAGCTGATCCCCTCCCGGGAGCAGTGGTCAGACGTTATGGCATGGATGATCGAAAAGGGGCTGTTGGAATCCCGGATCTCTTACATTGAGTCGGTTTCCGCAGCATTCCTACCCAAGTGAAGGACGACAGGAGCCGGGAATAAAGGCCAGATATGGCAGGAATCAGTAGAAGTGATTGAGCTGAGAGACATGTCATTCTCCTACAGGGAGGCCGTTCCCTTGTTCGAAGAATTCAGCCTTCGGATTGGCAGAGGGGAAGCGTGGGCGGTAATAGGACCTTCAGGCTGTGGAAAGACCACCCTTCTCTACCTCCTGGCCGGTCTGCTGCGACCCACCAAAGGTCACATCATCATAGCAGGGTCCGTTATTACCAGGCCCAGGCCAAAGACGGGTCTGGTACTCCAGGACCACGGTCTATTACCATGGGCCACAGTGTGGGAGAACGCTGCCCTGGGACTGAAGATAAGGAGATTCTATGGCCCGGATGGACTTCATGCACCAAGGGATATCCGTGTAAGGAAAGAAGACATAAAGGGACGCGTGGACTACTGGTTAAAGAGGCTTGAAATAGAGGGGATAAAGGACAAGTTTCCCGCGCAGATCTCCAGGGGGCAAAGACAACGGGCCGCCATCGCCAGGACCCTTGCCCTGGATCCCGACCTGCTGCTGTTGGACGAACCCTTTTCCGCCCTGGACGCACGGATACGGGAAGACCTCCAGAGGACGGTCGTGAATTTCCACAGGGCCTCGGACCTTACCAGCATCATAGTGACCCACGATATAGAAGAGGCAGTGCTTGTTGGTGAGAAGATATTGGTTCTAGGGCAGGCCACGAATCGGACACCCCGGGTCATTGAAAACGAAACCACGGGAGAGGTGGATTTCAGGCATGATCCGCGATTCCGGGGGCAGTGCGACAGGCTGCGGGACGTGCTGGGGGAAGTTCCATGAAGGGTCGTCAGGGCATCCCTTTGGCCCTCTTGGGGCTTATCATGTTCCTCATCCTCTGGCAGGGGCTGTCCTGGATCATCAAGAGGCCTATCATGCCGTCCCCTTTGAAAGTGGTCCCCCTGTTTCTATCTTCCCTTCCAGGGGAGCTGGGGCTGCACCTCCTGGCGAGTGCAGGGAGGGTCCTGGGGGCAATAGGACTTGGAGTAATCACGGCCGTTCCGATAGGTCTGGGTTTGGGTCAAGTCAGGGTGCTGGACCGGATCTTTGCACCATTGATCGCCATTTCTTATCCCATACCTAAAATCGTTTTCCTGCCCGTCATCTATGTCCTCTTGGGTATTACGGACCTGTCAAAGATCTTTCTCATTGCGTTGATCATCTTTTTCCAAATCCTTGTGGTGGTAAGGGATGAGGCGGCCAACCTGCACCCCGAGTTGATACTCTCCGTCAGGTCTCTCGGAGCAGGCCGCCGTGCCCTATTTACCTACGTGTACGCGCCGGCATCCATACCAGCCGTCCTGACTGCCCTGCGCGTGTCCGTGGGTACGGCCATCGCGGTCCTGTTCATCGTGGAGCAATCCTTGACCACCCATGGCCTGGGCTACTATATTGTCGTGGAGACATAT
The DNA here is from genome assembly GCA_019308745.1 of Deltaproteobacteria bacterium. Lineage (GTDB taxonomy): Bacteria > Desulfobacterota > DSM-4660 > Desulfatiglandales > HGW-15 > JAFDHO01. The sequence goes on along the minus strand of JAFDHO010000018.1, from coordinate 18,367 downwards.
CAGGTCCTCCGCTATCCGGAGATGTACGCCGGCATCCTGGCCATGGGTCTCCTGGGGGTGGTCCTCTACTTCGCGATCCATGCCCTTGAAGTCAGATTCAACAGACATATGCAAAAGGAGGAGCCCTGACATAAGAGGATAGATCATAAGGACAGGGGAAAAGAGTATTGCCCGGACAAGATAGTGGAGAAGAATCGCCGGGCCAGAACGTTGGTCCCAGAGGGAGGTCTCTTCTGCGCCGGCTGTTGCCCGAATCCCTTTGTCTGTTCTACCCCCGAACAGGGACTAGCAGGGAAGTATTGCGCCGCTTGGGAGGTCTTTTCAAAAGGCTCAATATTCGTCCTGATCCTTTGTACGCCCCCGTAATCCTTATAGTCGTCTCCAAACAGGCACAAAAGAGGGAGACTCCGGTGGAGATGATCTCTTGGGGCTATTGAGGCCTCGTATTGAATGTTTGGTGCCGTTACCAAAGTCTTGGGAGGAATTTGATTGAGCCTTTTGAAAAGACCTCCCAAGGGGCCAAGCAGCATCGTTATTGTGCTTTGGGCAAGAGAGCCTGTAAAGGCTCAATATTCGCCCCAACCTATAACAAATGGAGGATCATAAAAGGATGGCTTCACCGTGGCTCCTTGCAATCAGGCCCAAGACATTGCCTGCCTCTGTATCCCCTGTAATTGTCGGGTCTGCCCTCGCCTTTTCCCACAAGGAATTCCATATCCTGCCGGCCCTGGCCGCACTGATGGGTGCGTTGTTGCTTCAAATAGGGGTGAACCTTTCTAACGATTATTTTGATTTTTTCAAGAAGGTGGATACACCCGAGAGGATCGGTCCGGTACGGGTGACTCAAAGCGGTCTGGTTTCGCCCGGACGAGTGAAGGCCGGAATCATCGCCACTTTCCTGCTGGTAGTCTTAATAGGGGCCTACCTGGTATCAGTAGGGGGGTGGCCCATTTTGGCGGCCGGAGTTGCTTCTATCATCGCCGCCCTGTGTTACAGTGGCGGGCCCTACCCCCTTGGATCCCATGGCCTTGGAGACCTCCTTGTCTTCCTGTTTTTCGGGATAGTGGCTGTGTGCGGGACCTATTACGTGCAGGCCCTCAGTCTGTCAAAGATCGTTCTCTGGACCTCGGCTCCTGTCGGTCTCCTGATCACCGCCATTCTTGTCGTCAATAACCTCAGGGACATTGAAACAGACCAGAGGGCAGGAAAGAGGACCCTTGCGGTGATGCTCGGCAAGAGGTGGACCCGTGTTGAATACACGCTCCTGTTGGCAGTCTCGTACATGATACCGATTCGTCTGGTATGGAAGGGACAAGCCTCTGCTTGGATCCTGCTGAGCTTTGTCACTCTTCCAATGGCCTATTCCATGGTTCGGAGGATCTGGTCTGAAGAGGGACCGGCCCTGAACGGGGCTCTGGCAGGAACAGCCGCCCTGACCTTGATCTTTAGCGTCCTTTTGTGCGCGGGAATGGTTATCAAATGAAGGTGCAATCCGGAAAATATTCTACCTTTTCCATCGCTTATCGGTTGGGACCCTCCGTAAACCTGGAAAGGCCCTGTTGTTGGCCAGCTTTGATTCAAAGGGTTCCGGATGCACGATCCCGACCGGAGGCGGGTATTTCCGCTTCCGTTACAGGTGCCTTGCATAGGCAAGGAGGTTCTTGTTGATGCGGAGGCGAAAGGGCTCGTGGTACAGCTCCATGCCCCTTTCGTGGAAGGGGACATACACAAGAAAGAAGCTCTCTGCATCTATTTCTATATCAGGTAACCTGGGGTACATAATGCCCGGTGGCTTGATAAAACTGGCGAGGGTGAGCTTCAGGCTCTCCGCAGCCTCTTGAACCGGAAGGGTGACGGGATAGAGGGGGGCGTCAGGGAGCGTATGGGGCCAGTCACCATCCGGTTGGGAGAGGGTCAGATTCCTGGAGAATTTCATGAAACTCTCGGGTCTCACCTTAAAGGCCGGGGCCCAGAATCGGAATTCCTTGCTCTTCCATTCCTCTTGGACCACCTTGGGCAAGTTGGCGACCTTGACAAGGTCGGCATAGGAGTCAAGGGCAATACCTGATGTCCGCGCCTTTATGCGCCAGAAGGGCAAAAAGATGGAAGGATCACCTCCTACGGGTATGTGTGCGAAGGAGATGTTTGCGAAGCCTTCCTTGCCAGGAAACCAGACCGAATTGCAGTTGACACAGTCTAGGGCTAGGGAGTCTCTTTCTCCATCAAGGTCCCAACCGCAATGGGGGCAAAGGGCCGGGACGAATTTGACCTCCCAGTTCGCAGGCCCGCCCTGGTACTGGGATATATCGAACTCAGGAGGGAGGTCGGGTGAGGTGGATCTGTTCAATACGGCATCGTAGACCCTTCCGTTGACATAAAAGGGGGAGTAAATGATGCTGAGCGCCTCCCCGATAAAGCCCTGCGTGTAAATAGGCTTCGGAAAGACGGCAGCAAGTCTTTCCTCAATGATCTTTTCGGCCTCTTGATATTTGAGGCTTGGCCTGAGGAAGACCCCTTTTGTGTCGGGCGAGACAAACTTGAGCTTCAGGGTCTGACTACGAAGACCGAGAGAGGGGGGAAAATAGGGGGAGGTCAAGCCAAGGTGACTGACATCCACAATTCGGTGTTGGATGCCGTCAGGGACGCAAGAAAACAGCATACCTTTGAAGCGCCAGTATGGGAGATAGATCAATTCCTTGCCTTCCGGCGCGGAGTTGGGGAGCAGGTAACGGTACACCCTGCTCAAGAGATAGGACTTGACTTTGCAGAACTCGCAGGCAAACAGATGGTCAGTCTCTTGAAGTGTCGCGGGAGCCCCGCACTGGGGACATTGATAATCGATCAGGAAGTTGGACATGGTTGTCGTTTCTCTTCATTACCTGGCATCGGGAAGTCCCGGTGGTCACGGCCAAGACAGTTCTAGACCTTTTCGCCGCATTTGTTGCAAAAGAGAGAATCCGGGAGATTCTCTTCCCCACACTTGGGGCAGAACTTGGATTTCGGCTTCTCCTCAGCGGGGTGACCGCAGCGGGAGCAGAACTTGGCGTTTGGCGCAAGGTTTTTCCCACAATTGGTGCATTCTCTAAAGACGAGCAATTGGTGCCCGCACCGGGGGCAGAACTTGGCGTCCCTGGGGACAGGGTTTTGGCATTCAGGGCATGAAAATCCCTCTCCGGAAGGGGTTTGGTCGGATCCCGGTTTGGCACCCGAGAAGTACTGGGCAAACATGGCGGGCATCATGAACCCCATACCCATACCCATCCCGGGCCCGGCTCCACCCTCTGATTCGGCGGCCTTTTCCATGGCCATGGCAGCTTTCATCTGCATGAGTTTATTCATGTCCTTGAAGACACCCATGCGTGCCCTGTCGTCAATGGCCTTCTGGACCTCTGGCGGAGGCGTGATGGCATTGATGTAGAGATCATGGAGACCCATTCCGAAATGGGAAAAGTCGTCCTGGAGCCTCTTGGCAAGCCCTTCGGATAACTCATCATACTTGGCGGGGAGATTGAGTATGGAATCAATGGTCTCGCCCATGTAATCATTGAATCTCGATACGATGACCCGGTTAAGATATTCCTCAATCTCCTTCGTTGTGAACATCCCTTGGGTCCCCACGAGGGTGTTCACAAACAGGAGGGGCTGCACCACCTGTAAGTTGAAGACACCAAAGGCCCTGAGGCGAATAAGCCCCAGCTCCGAGTCCTTGAAGGCAACCGGGTCACGGGTGCCCCATTTGAGACTGGTAAATACCTTGAGGTTGACGAAATAGACTTCTGCCCTGAGTGGGCTCGACAGCCCCCAAGGTATACTGGCCAGCTTTGTCAAGATGGGAATATTTGCGGTCTTGAGTGTATGACGGCCCGGCCCGAAGGCCTCCACCGCCTTTCCCTGATAAAAGAATACAGCGGCCTGACTATCCCGCACGGTCAGTTGGGCCCCAAACTTTATCTCCCCCGAACCCTTTTCGGGTAATCTATGGACCAGTTCCTTTCCAGTGTCGTCGAACCATTCCAGGACTTCCATGAAGATCAGGTTGTCATTTCCCATAGGGGTTTCCTCCGAATTTTGTTTTCCTTGTTATAATTATAAATAATTATATATAATAAACTTATCATAAGTCAAACAAAAAGTGGGCATCATTGATATCCGATCAGGATTGTGCACAATACCTGTCAGGGCAGCCGATCAGGGTTTTGGGGCTGGAGGCAAGTAAAAGTGAGCAGCAAGCAGTAAGGAGAAAGAGAAGGGATTCGGGGAGTTGGGAAAAATCTGGTAACTAATAAGACAAATGAGACGAATTGAACCAATCAAACGTTCCCAACCGTTCCCAACGCTCCCAAGGCTTCCAACCATCCGAGCGACCCTGGTGTTCCTGACGAAATTCGACCCGGAGCCCTGTTGCCGGGCAAGAAAGGAATGGACAAGGGAGAATGGGAATGGAGAGGGATATGTGTTGATTTGCATTGAACCATTCTATATCTTAGAGGGGGGTAGTGAGGGCAAACTCCGATTCAGGGGTGGCCTACTGGAGGGCAAAGATCTTTGGGTGACCCCACTCGCCTTCGCCAGGATTGCCCGGCTCCTGCCGGGGGAGCCTCACTGAATAGGAGCCGCCGGATCCGGTTATCATAGAGCAGGAGGTACTTGATAGGACATGGGCCGAGCCCCTACGTTAGGTATCGTTGAAATGATAGGGAAAGAGAACTTCGAATGGTTGTCCCGGGAGTTTGACAAGAGGACTACCCTAATGGACGTCCCCGAGACCATACTCGATCGCGTCGGTTCGGTGGATATTACCATCAGGGACTATGGAGGAGATAGAAATGCCGTGACCTCCATTGCCATGATTACTTTTGCATATAAAATGGCAGGCAGGGTACAGGAGCCAAAATACGGGTCAAATGATATGATTTTGCTGAAGGTCCTGGCGAGAAAGGAGATTTCAAGAAGGAAAGGAGGGGTTCAGCTGCAAAACAAGATGTGGAAGGCTCCCCTTTATAGGATAATCACGGGAGAGGTTGGAGAAAGTATCCGTGCCACGAAGTTGATGACGAACCCCATCTAGGGGGCCGTTTTGACAATGGCGGAACTCTTTGATATCTTCTGGAAAACCCTGCATCGTATGCAGACCGTTCCCATCCCTTGGAGAGTTGAAGTGGAGACATGGTCAGCTTTGTGTTCATAAGTGACAAGAATCGGGAGAGATACTTAAGGACAATAGGGCCTTTGGGGAAGTTTTTCGCAAGAGTCGGGATCCACCCGAACGCCCTTTCTCTGTTCGGATTCATCCTTAGTATAGTGGCTGGGATCGTATATAGCATGGGGGCCTTCTTCTGGGCGGCGTGGGTGGTGGTCATTGCTGGGACCTTTGATACCCTGGACGGCGTCGTCGCAAGGGCCACTCGTAAGAACAGTCCTTTTGGCGCTTTTTTTGACAGTACACTGGACAGGTACAGTGACATGTTTCTTTTCCTGGGGCTGGCCTACCATTTTTCCGGAGGAGATGCCCTGCTACATGTCCCTGGTGCCCGGGTAAACAGTGATCCCATGCCCACTGTGGTGATCATCATCATATTGGCTATCGTGGGCTCCTATATGGTGAGTTACACAAGGGCCAGGGCCGAAGGCCTGGGCATTGAGTGCAAGAAGGGTCTCATGCAAAGACCCGAAAGAATAACCCTGCTGATCATAGGATCCCTTCTGGGGTCGATCCCAAAAATCGGCACCCTGCTTATGGTAGTGACATTGATTGTCTTGGCCGTATCATCAAACCTGACTGCCCTTTACAGGATATTCCTGGTGCGGAACCAGCTCTTGACCGGCTGTTGGCCGAAGCACAACAATGATGGTGGTTAGCCCCTCGGGAGGTCTTTTCACAAGGCTCAATCAAATTCCTCCCAAGACTTTGGCAACGGCACTGAACATGGAGAAGAAATCGACAAGGGTGAAGGATCATATCACATGTCCCCATTGCGGCAAGCCCGTTGAGCGATACCGCAATCCCCTTCCAACGGTGGATATCATAATAGAGGTTGATGGTGGTGGCATAGTGCTCATAAAGAGGAAAACCCCCCCCTATGGGTGGGCATTGCCAGGCGGGTTTGTCAATTACGGGGAGAGCCTGGAGCAGGCAGCCGTCAGGGAGGCAAAGGAGGAGACATCGCTGGATATCAGTATTGTTTCAGGTCTCGGGGCCTATTCTGACCCTGAAAGGGATCCAAGGCACCACACGATCACCTTCGTCTTTGTGGCAAGGGCGGAAGGAAGGCCCAGGGCGGCTGATGACGCTGCCGAGATAGGAGTATTTGGACAGGACAGCCTACCTGAGAGTCTGGCCTTTGATCACGGAATCATCCTAAGGGATTACTTCAATTCGCGCCCCCCCACACCGTGCTGAGAAAAGGGCACCAATTCGCCTCCCACTGATCCATATCCCAAGTCCTCCCCGGAGACGAGAGCGTAAGGATTGTCTCCTCAACGCAGGACCCAGGACCCGGTGGCGGAGAGGAACGAACACCAAAACCCGGTCAAGGCCCGGAAATAGATATCTTGGGAAAGGGATTTAATTGGAAAGGGAGGTTGATAAGAGGAAGACGAGAAGATACAATTATGTGGTCCGGTGCCAGGATCTTGGGCATGCGAGCGAAGATTGGCCGCTTTCTCTGGAAGGATAACATAAATGGCAAATCCATTGGAAAAACTAGATATCGTCGAAATATTCAAAAAGCGCACAAGGCACCCCTATCGTCCGAGGGCATCCGATATAGTCGAGCAGATCTTTCCCGACTTCAAGGCAATCAACCCTACAGGAGTGTCTCTGATAGCAGGTTCCTGTAATTTTCAAAACAAGAAGCTCTACGTCATAGGGCAACAGAAGCCAAGGCCGGAAGACCTGAAAAGCAAAGAAGATCTCAAGAGGCTCAATTACGGAATGCTGACCTCCGATGATCATTCCCAGATCCTCAGGATCTTGAAAAGGGCAAAGACCTCTGATCCGGATAGGACATTCATCCTCAGTCTTATTGACACTTACGGGGCTGATATATCCATGTATTCGGCCCAACGGTTCCAGGCATTCTTTATTGCCCACCTCATAAAGGAGTTCTTGACCATACCGGTGCGCACCATCTCCATCATCCTCGGAGAAGGAGGCAGTGGAGGTGCGTTGGCCATTCAAGTTACGGACATGAGGTGGCAATTGGAGGATGCGCTCTATGCAACTGCCCCCCCGGAGAGCATGGCCTCCATCGTCTTCAGGGACGCAACACGGATAAGAGATGCGTTGACCATATTGAAGCCCACGGCAAAGGAACTCAAGAATCTGGGGGTCATCGATCGTATCGTGCCTGCCCCAAAAGATGTCACTGACGTAAAGGAGATGTCAGACAACATACGGGAATGCCTTGTAAAGTCTATAAAAGACCTGTCCCGGGTGAGGATCAAGAGATTGATCAAGAAAAGGCAAGTGCGGGCAAAGCACTACGGGCTTTCCAAGGGGAGTGGGAAGTTCTACGACATAAGGCGTTTCATAGAAAAACCCATAAAGATGGCCTTTCACAAACCCCCGCCTGATATCAAGATAGTAAACTATTCCAGCTTAACGGAGGTTAGCGATGACTATGGCCGCATGGAGCAGAAAGAGATCACAAAGGAGTATATTGAATGCGGGGGTCTTTCCGGGCAGGAAAAGAGGAAGAACGGATGCGGCAAGCTCATCCCTTTGAAGGACTTTTTGGACAATCACCATGTGTGCCCCGAATGCGGGTATTCTTATATCCTTGGGGCAACGGGTTGGATTGACTGCCTTGCGGATACGGGCAGCTTCCACGAGCTTTATAGAAATCTCACGGTGGACCAATTGCTGGCAGAGGAGGCAATTACGGGTTACTATCGGGATTTCCTTGCCAGGCAAGAGGGTAGATCCCATTTCAAGGAGTCGCTCGTTGTCGGTAGTGCCAGGATTCATCACTTCAGGGTAGTCATGGTCATCAGCGAGTTCTATTACTGTGGTGGCTCGATGGGGGTCGTATTTGGTGAGAAATTCAGGCGTGCCGTGGATTACGCCATACAGGAGAACCTCCCCCTCATAAGCCTGTGCTGTTCAGGAGGGGCCAGGCTATATGAAGGTATTTCTGCACTGATGCAGATGGTCAAGACGATCGAATCCGTAAACAGACTCAAAAGACATGGTCTTCCGTATATTTCCGCACTTGCGGATCCTTCGACAGGCGGCGCAATTGCAAGCTATGCTGCCCTGGGAGATGTCATCATCGCAGAGCCGGGGGCCCTGGTCATCTTCGCCGGCCCGAGGGTGATGAAGTCCAGTGGTTTCGAGGTGGAGGAAAAACTGGTCAGGTCGGATTACCTCCATAAGATATCCGCGGAGATCTATGGCAATCTTGACTATTACCATGAGATACGGGGTATTCAAGAGATCTGCGAGCGAAAGGACATGAAGCTGGCCATCGCAAAATATCTTGAACTCTACAAGAGGACAAACTATCGGCCTAGAAAAAGGGCAAAGAAGAGCAGTGCCCGATCTCACCTGTTCTGATATAAGAGCTTAGGCTGTTTTCAAGCCCCGGGAGAAGCCCTAGGTCTTCTCCGTGGATGCATGGTCGAGTGGTTTTCGCCGGCTTGGGAGCGAGGCCCGTCTAGGGAAGGCGGGGAACCGGGCCAGAGCGGGCCACAAAGATGGGCAAGGTCCTCAGGGCCATGGGTTTATCCGTGGGGCTCCATCCGTTCCAAGAACTCCCTCAGCCCCGGCTTGAGATAGACTTTACTGAGGTCGAAGCGTACCAAGGACTCAGCGAGAGTCTGAATCTGGTCGCTCGTCGGGGCCTTTGAATCGACGATGAGCAGGTACTCCCCCTTTAGCTTACATAATCCTCCCTTTGTAAAAGGGCCTTCTTTCTTCAGATTCTCATAACGTATCACGATGTTCAAGGAACGAGCGAGTTCTTCCAGTTGCCCAAGAAGTTGAAGCTGAGAGCCGTGCGGCCTTTTCCTGGATCCCTTGACCATCTCCTACCCCGGAAACTGCAAGGTCTGTTTCAAGAGGCCCATTTCACTGCATCAACAGGGCCGTTGTCCAAAACATCCTGACTGTATCCCCTATGAGCAGGGTCAGTGAGAGCCCCTAGCGCCACCCCCATCGCCATCTCTTGAGCAAGAGCCTGATTGGAGAAGACCCCCGGGCTGAGGCGGCTATCCTTGAAGACGCTTCATGTCATCAACGAGTTTCTTCACCGACAGGGCCGAATTGTGCAGAGCCGCCATCTCTTCCTCGGTCAATTTGACCTCAATGATCTTTTCCACGCCGTGTCCCCCCAATTTGGCGGGTACGCCTACGAACAGGTCACTGATTCCGTATTCCCCTTGCAGGTAAACCGAACAGGGCAGGATCTTTTTCTTGTCCTTGAGGATGGCTTCCGCCATTTCCACAGCGGCTGAAGAAGGGGCGTAGTAAGCACTCCCCGTCTTGAGCAGTTCCACGATCTCAGCGCCGGCCTTACGGGTTCTATCCACAAGGGCCTCGATCCTCTCCGGCGGGAGTAGTTCAGGGATGGGGATGCCGGCAACAGTGGAAAAGCGGGGCAGGGGTACCATGGTATCTCCATGACCTCCCAGGACAAAGGTCTGGATGTTTTCCACGGAGACGTCCAGCTCCATCGCAATAAAGGCCGCAAAACGGGCCGAGTCAAGGACACCGGCCATCCCCATGACCCTATTCTTGGAAAACCCCGTCACTTCGTAGGCCACGTGGCACATGGCATCAAGGGGGTTACTCACCACAATGACGATGGAATCGGGTGCAACCCTGGCCACTTCTTTTGCAACAGAGCGCATTATCCCCATGTTGGTCGCCAGGAGATCGTCCCTGCTCATCCCGGGTTTCCGGGCCACTCCCGCCGTGATTATGACGATATCCGAATCTCTCGCATCGTCGTATTGGTCCGTGCAACCAAAGACCTTGCAATCGTGTTGTTCTATGGAGCCGGCTTCATAGATATCCAGTGCCTTCCCCAAGGGAACTCCATCAATTATGTCGATGAGCACCACATCGGCGAGCTCCTTTTCTGCGATGCGCATGGCGGTAGTGGAGCCTACCTGGCCTGCTCCAACCACGGTAACCTTTTTCCTCATATCGAGCCTCCTCTCCTCTCGTCACTTTCTTTTCCTCTATCTCGGGTCGCTGTCTACTTCATGCCTTATTGATTGCATATCGGGGCTAGAGTTTAGAAGAAATAGCCCAATGCGTCAAGGATGAAGAGGGAGAGGGCCCCCGATAGAAAACCCCCGGAACCGGTAGGGGAGGCAGGATCATAGGAGACCTCGCGAGATTCTTGTTCCGCAGGCGGGGCAATATCGGAAGGTAGACTCCACGAGGCCGCCGCATTTCGGGCACCTCATTTCGTGGACCCTGGAGGTCTTGAACCAGGGCTCTCCGGATTCATGGGACAGGCTGCCGCAGTTCTCGCATTCCAGAAAGGGGGCACCCTTCTTAACAGGAAAGAGGGGGATGAAAAAAAGGGACAAATAATGGTCCACCCGCTTGAGCTTGGCCTGCAGGAGACCGCAGGAGGGACAAGCACGAGGAGATGAGTCGAGTTCAACCTTTTTGGGCTGGATCCCACCAATAAAGAAAAACATGGCCGGTCGTGCTGAATATTGCTATTGATTAACTTATACCTCCAAAGAGAAGAAATATCAACCCTGACTTCTGACCAGGCACACTGGAGGGGTCTTTCAGGCTGGTTGCTCTCCTGTGGATTCTCTGGGTGACGTCACGGGAAGGCAGGACGGTCTTTTGCAGGGCCTGAAATTATGTTATAAGACCCTTTAGCAAAGTTCTCGGTGAGTCAGAGCACGGCCAGGAGAGGGAGGAGTCACTATGAACAAGACAGGAGTGGTAAGAGACAATAGGTACATGAACCACGAAATGGGGGCCTATCATCCGGAGAGCCCCAAGCGGCTGGAGACCATCTATGCTATGCTTGAAGAGCCTGAAATAAGAGGCACGTGCCGGCAGGTCCTTGTGAGAAGGGCGGAAAGGGATGAGCTTCTCCTTGTGCATTCAGAGGACTATGTAGAGAGGATCGCATCAACCGAGGGGAAAGAATATACCTATCTGGACCCTGACACCCAGACATCGGCGGGGTCTTACGAGGCGGCCCTCTTGGCGGCGGGAGGGTTGTGTCAAGCAATATCGATGGTGAGTTCCGGAGAATTGGATAATGCCTTTGCTTTGGTCCGTCCCCCCGGCCACCATGCGGAGAGAGCGCGGGCCATGGGATTTTGTCTCTTTAACAACGTGGCCGTTGGCGCCAGGTATGCCCAGGAGTCCCTGGGGTTGAAAAGGATTCTCATAGTGGACTGGGACTTGCATCATGGGAACGGGACACAGCATTCCTTTGAGGAGGATTCTACCATCTTGTATTTTTCGACACACCAGTACCCCTATTATCCAGGAACCGGGGCCTTCAGCGAGATCGGTCGCGGTGGAGGGGAGGGCTACACCGTGAATATCCCCCTGTCCACCGGGTGCGGCGATGGCGACTATTTGGCCATATTTGAATTTATCCTCAAGCCTCTTGCAATGGAGTTCAAACCTGAAATGATCCTTGTATCAGCAGGCTTCGATATATACAGGGGTGACCCACTTGGGGGAATGAATGTTACGCCGGCAGGGTTTGCCGGGATGACCCAATCCCTCATGGAAATGGCAGATCTTTGTTGCGATGGCAAACTGGTGATAACGCTCGAGGGGGGATACAATGTGGAAGGGCAAAGGGATTCCGTAAAGGAGGTCATCAAGAGCCTTTTGGGGATTAGGGAGACGAATGTCCCAGAACATATCAACAGGAAAGAGCGGGGATTTGTGGAAGGCATAAGGAAGAAGCTCTCCGATGCCCATGGCAACAGATGGAAGTGCTTTAAGACGGGCGCTTAGACAGGCCGAGTTGAGACATTCTGTCCCCCGAGGCGTGACAAGAAAGATAATGAGAGCCCCTTGGGAGGTCTTTTCAAAGGGCTCAGAGTGTTGTGATATGACCTATTCAGGCGGATCACAAATAAAGGATGTGGTCAACGGGGTGTTGACACGGGACAGAACTCCTGAAGGGCCCCCCATTGCCGTCACGGGTGGGAGAGGAAGTGATTCGGGCACCGGTCAGGAAAGGGAGGATCTTCCTTAGGGGCCATGGGGAATAGAGGAAGATTCGGAAAATATGGAGACATAAAGAGAATCGGGCGCTTACGGCGGGCGAAGAAGGATATCGCTATCGGCAAGGAGTTTGTCCGTAGGGGAGACGACGGGAGCCGTCCCGGGGACGGGGCGGCCTTTCCTAAGATGGCCTTGAGGCTGCAGATGGCAAAGGGATCTCACTGGGACTTCATCATAGATTTGAGCGGAAGGGTCTTTCATGAGTACGGGCCCTATGACAAGATTATCCAAGAATGGCTCGCGTCGGGAATGGCCTTTACAATTCTATCTGTTCATGGCAGAAGGCCCGTCGGCTTTGCCATGATAAACCTCCTCCCCAAGGAATATGGTCCTCAAGACGAGACCGAACTGCTCGCCATTGCGGTGGAGCCCGGCATGCAGCGATCAGGGGTCGGCCAAAGACTCATAAAGGTCGTGGAGAAGAAGGCAAAGGCACTGGACATCAAGAGGATGGCCCTCCACACGGGTGAGGGCAACTTCGTTGCGAGGCGTTTTTTTGAGAAGGCGGGCTTCACGGAATTGAGGACAGAGAGGAATTTCTATCCCAAGGGTCAGAATGCCCTGGTGATGATCAAGGACATATGTGCCTCAATCCCCTCTCCCTCAGGGAGTGGGTCGGATGTATAATCGGAGGGAGCCGGATGCCACGATTTAGAGGTTGAATAGGAATCTGGACTGGGTATATAATATTAAGATAATGAATTCAGGAGGATAATCGATGGCTCAGATAGACGCCTTCTTCAAGCTGATGAACGATCAGGGTGCCTCGGATCTACACTTGGTTGCGGGACAACAACCGGTATTGCGAATAGGAGGAGACCTGGAGCGAGTCAAGTACAAGAAGCTTGATAACGACAACCTAAAGGCCATGCTCTACGAGATAGCACCGGAACACAAGGTAAAGGAATTCGAAGAGACAGGGGACGTGGATTTTGCCTATGAAATTCCCGGCCTTGCCAGGTACAGGGCAAACTTCTTTATGCAGAAGTATGGCGTAGGGGCGGTCTTTCGCGAAATCCCTTCGAAGATCGCCACGTGTGATGAACTCGGATTGCCCAAGGTGGTGAAGAGGTTGGCCACGCTGCCGAGGGGTCTTGTATTGGTTACGGGGCCGACAGGCAGCGGAAAGTCCACCACCCTTGCCGCTATCATTCACGAGGCAAACAAGATAAGAAAGGAACATATCTTGACCATTGAGGACCCCATCGAGTTCGTCCACGAGAGCGAAATGGCAGTGGTCAATCATAGGGAAGTAGGAATCCATACGCGGTCCTTTGCAGCCGCCCTGAGGGGGGCACTACGCGAGGACCCTGACATTATACTGGTGGGCGAGATGAGGGACTTGGAAACCATATCCCTTGCCATTGAGGCTTCAGCCACGGGCCATCTTGTCTACGCCACCTTGCATACGACGAGCGCTGCAAAGACCGTTGACCGTATCATAGAGGTGTTTCCTGTCAATCAACAGGAGCAGATAAGGAATACCCTTGCCGATGGAATCCGAGCCGTGATCTCCCAAACACTCTTTAAAAGAAGGGACCGGCGGGGAAGGGTTGCGGCATTGGAGATTATGATAGCTAACCCGGCCGTAAGAAACTTGATTCGGGAAGGCAAGACCTATCAGATTCCCTCTATGATCCAGACAGGGAAGAAGTACGGCATGCAATCCCTTGATGATGCCATCATGGATCTCTTGCAGAAGAAGCTCATAACCGCTGATGACGCGTACTTGAAATCCAACGACAAGGCAAAGTTTCTGCCTTTCTTGAAAAAACCCCCCTCTGATTTCACGGAGGTCTAGGGGGAGGTCCCGCGGAAACTTGGGGTATCCTAGAAGGGAGGCACAGGCCTATGAGACAGCAACAGATCGATCACATATTCACGGCGATGCTGGAATCCTATGAGGATGTGTCGGACTTGAACGTCACCGTTGACAAGCCCTTTCAGGTCGAATCGGCGGGCGAGCTATTACCCGTGACGCTCAATCCTCCCATAGACAGAATAACACCGTTTCAGGCCGAGATCCTTGCCCTCAATGTCATCAACGGAGACCGGCGCCTCACGAGGGCCTTGCTCGGGCAGGGCTCTTGCGATTCCTCTTATCAGTTGGCAGGCAAGGCCCGCTTCCGCGTCAATATCTTTTCGCAGAAGGGCTACATTTCGACGGTGATGCGTCAGCTGGCGACCCGTGTTCCCACAATTGAGGAAATGGAATTGCCCCCGGCGTTTCGAAGGATGGCCGAGGAGAAGAACGGAATCATCCTTGTCACCGGTGCGACGGGGAGCGGGAAGTCCACGTCACTGGCAGCCATGCTGAACCAGATCAATGAGACCAAGTCGGTCCACGTGGTCACCCTGGAAGACCCTGTCGAATTTGTCCATTCCCAAAAGAAATCCACCTTCAACCAGAGGGAACTCGGCACGGACTTTGATACATTTGCCTCGGGATTGAGGGCGGCTTTGAGACAGGCGCCAAAGGTCATACTGGTGGGGGAGATGAGGGACAGGGAGACCCTGGAGATTGGATTGTCGGCAGCAGAAACGGGCCACCTGGTTCTTACCACCCTTCATACAGTGGATGCCGGGTCTACGGTAAACAGGATTGTGGGCATGTTTGAACAGGAGGAAGAAAGGCAGATCAGGATCCGACTCGCTGACACGGTCAGGTGGATCGCTTGCCAGAGGTTGCTGCCCAAGAAAGGTGGGGGAAGGGTCGCGGCCTTTGAAATCATGGCCAGTAACCTTCGGGTCAAAGATGCCATTTTGCACGGTGAGTCGGAGGGCAAGACCTTCTATGAAATGATAGAGCAGGGACAGGCCTTCGGGATGATGACATTTGACCAGTGCATCATTGATCTTTACAGGAGGGACTATATTACCGAGGAAACCGCTATGAGCTATGCATCGAGGAAGGCCGTAGTGGGGCGTGGCATAGACGCCATCAAGGCATCCAGAGGTGAAAAAACCACTTCCATTGAGGGCCTCACGATGGACCAGCAGTATGGCAGGGAGCCCTAAGAGCGGGAGGTACGGTCAAGGAGGGAGTTAGATGGAGATAACATGCACCCAGTGTAACAGCACATTCAATGTGCCTGACGAAAAACTCCCAAAGGGTCAGAAGGTCAGAATCGGGTGCCCTCGCTGTAAGAACAAGATCGTTATTGATGTTCCCGAGGCGGTCAAGGAGGTCGGGGATCGTTCCGGGGGCCAGGGATTGAGCGGTAACGGGGCACCTGAAGGGAGGTTGGAGGAATCGGCTACATCCGGAGCGGCTGAGGATGAGGGTTACGGCTACGAGGAATACGCGGAAGACAAGGATTTGGATTTCTTTGAGGCCGACGCCAAACTTGCCCTGGTCATGACGGACGTAACGGAACACAACGAGAAGATAGGAAAGGCCATAGAAAGGCTGGGATATCGGTTCATCTCCTCGCCAGGTACGAGAGACGCCATAGGCAAGATGCGCTTTCACCACTTCGATGTTGTTGTCCTGGAGGACGGCTTTGATGGCCACGATCTGAAGAACAGTCCCGTGATAAACTATCTGAATCGACTGAGTATGTCGGTCCGACGCAAGATATTCCTCGCCCTGGTCAGTGATGATTTCAAGACCCTCGACGACATGATGGCCTATGCCCTGAGCGCCAATGTCGTCATAAACACTAAGGACGTTGATCGAATCCAGGCAATATTAAGGAAGGCCATATCGGATCACGAGAAGTTCTACAAGGTCTTCATGGATATCCTCGCGGAGGTAGGTAAGGCTTAGTGCCTCGATTCGCAAATACAGCGACGTGTTTTTCGGATGAGGACCCTTAATAATGCTCACTCAGCACTAAGTTCTGAGTAAGAAAATGCGCTGGCGCGTTTATGAACCGAAGGACGCAGTCCTCGGATCCTTAAAGTCCCGTGACTTGGCTGTTGGCCTGCGGCTGAGCTTTGCCGGGGGCTAAGGAGCCGTAAGCCGGCTTTATACAGCGGCCAAATGTCTTCGGGGAATTCGTTGCTACCTGGCTCCCCATGGGTCGACACCACAATCCAGGACCTCGGCGGTCCTTACACGTGCCAGGGAGGCCTTCCACTTCTTCTTGAGTCCCTCTATGTCCTCCTTGCCGCCAATGGCCCAGACAGCGCCACCCGCTCCCGCCCCCGCAAATCTCGCCCCACATCCCATGGCTTCGGCCTGACGGATGAGTTTATTGGTAAGGGGAGTGAAGGCATCAGGAGTGATTCTCCTGCGGATGGCCGTCTCCCTCTTGAGGTAATAGGCCGCCCCTTTCCAATCCATTGCCTCAAGGGCCTTGGCAAATTCCCTGCAAATATCATTCGCTTTGACCCAGTGTTTTGTGGTTTTGCCTGCCAGGAAATCGGCGACCCATCTTCGGTTGGTCCTGTGGGAGAAATGGCTTCTCCCACTATGGACGACGAGGAGACGGCTGGAGAGCGCTTCAATGCCGGAGCCGCGGAGGAGGGGGCTTCTAAGGAAAGGAGATTCTTTTGATCCGTACCTCCAAGACCAGAGATTCACGCCGCCATAGAGGGCGGCGGCCTGATCCTGCATCCCGCATTTCCCGTGGCTGACCCCATCCTCGATATGATAGGCGAGGTGCAGAATATCCCTTGCGGACCGTCTCTTTTCGCTTATCAAGAGGTCCAGTTTGGATAGGGACTTGATGAGGGCAACGAGGGCTGTGCTGGACCCCCCGAGCCCCGATCTGGGGGGTGAGTCCGATTTGATATGGATCTCCAGCCCGTGAAATCCAAAATAGGAAACCGCTGCAAAGAAGATATTGAAAGGTGACGTGAGCTTCATGTCCCCAAAGGGGAACTCTTCTGTAAGAGCAAATCCTTGGGATACCACCCTAACACGGCCATGCCTATGGGGCAAGAGGGTAACCCATGTCCTGAGGTTCAAGGCGATATTGCAGGTGACAGGATTGGCTCGCTCAAAGGGGAGTGCCAGGGCCTTTATATCCCACGTCCCGCCTGAATCGATTCTGCACGGGGCGGAAGAGGTAATGGTTTGGACCTTGAGTATTTCCCTCGCAGATTCTGCCATAGTGAACACAGGTTCGGAGGTGTAGGAGTCGGCGAAGCCTGGATCAGACCTCCCTGCTAAAGGGGGGGCGTCCACCGGTTGGTAGAGCCGTCATAGGACCAGCAATGTGCAAGGGCCTTGCGAGACGTGAACTGGGGGTTTTCCGCCCACAGGAGCATCTGGTGATGGGCCTCATTCAGTTTCTTGAACATCTCTTCATCACCCCCTGCATCGGGGTGGTATATCTTCGCCAGCTTCTTGTAGGAGGATCTTATCTTTTGAACTTGTCCGAAAGAGATCAACTCCTCCACCTTCAGTTGAAGCATCTTCATAGCCGTCTTTTCATGTCTCGAGAACCTGGGCCGCAAACGATGCTCGGGCCTAATGGATCCTGGTTCGATGCTCACGTCATGATTCTTTCTCAGCATGCACAGTGAGGCATAGCTCTTTGAATTGTTATTGCTAATTATGTGGTACCATTCCGCCCCGGACTGGAGAACAAGTTCCTTGAGTACCTCAGCGGGCTTCTTGCCCGAAGGTCTTTTACGCACAAACCTGGAGATTTCATTGGACCATACAGGGAGGACGTCCAACATGACACAGCCACTATTGAAGGAAAAGGCTGCATACCTGGCATTGAAGACCTTGAGCAATCCCTTTGAGAGGGACAGGACCCATTGGATCTGCTGCCTGCATTCCTTGGAACAGTATCGTCTTCCCCTCTTCATGTCGGTTGTGCCGCATGAGAGGCATACCCTCTTTTGGGCTCTCTGGGTGGGAGAGCGAATGATCTTCATTTTCCAAAACTGTCCTGTCTTTCAAAGGAACTCCTTGAGGCTGACGCATGGGATGCCAGATCCTCGATGACCTCAAGTCCCAGTAAATATAACTTGAAAGCCTTGAAGAATCAAGTAAACCCTTCCAGCACAGACGATAATTTTGCTGTAGGATTCAAATCCCTTCCAATTGCTGGATGAACCGTAACGTTTTAGCCGTTTGAAAAGCGATTCAGAGAACTCGGTGATGGACGAACGGGGGTGATGATGCGTTTTCTTGCGTTCCGAGCCTCCCGGGCTGGTCTTTTCTGCGACTTATCTGCG